>CAYXUK010000008.1:0-31998 GCA_964468295.1 uncultured bacterium
TGGCATTGAAGGAGATGCTGGTTCATATGCATATATGTTAGAAGCAAATCGAAATACACAAGCATTTACAACGCAAATTAGGTATAGCGAAGTTGGTCAGGATTTTAATCCTGAAATAGGATATGTCAAGCGGTTAGGATATAAAAAAGTGTTATTTCGAATATTAAATCGCACGAGGCCGAAAGATTTATTTGGCCTTCTTGAAATTCGCCCACATATCACCTACTATAGTTACTGGAAATTAGATGGATTCCAGGAAACTGGTTACTTACATATTGATAGTCATTGGGAGTTCAGGAATGGATTTCGAATTGATACTGGAATTAACTTTCGTACAGAAGGCGTTTCTGAAGCCTTTGAAATTGTTGAGGGTACAATCGTACCTAAGGGTACTTTTAATAATAAAGAAATTCATATTCGAACTAACACAAATCTTACAAAACCGTTTAGCGTTACTATGACGAATACAATTGGAGGGTTTTTCAGCGGAAACAGAAGGAATACGAATACCACGTTGCGTTTTCGTTTTGGTGACCGTTTTACTTCAGATTTAATTTCAAGATATAATGATGTTGATTTACCTGAAGGCAAGTTTGTTACCCATTTGATTCGGTCAAGATTAACGTATGCTATATCCCCATCAGTTTATATTCAATCTTTATTGCAATATAATAACCAATCCGACCAATGGTCTATGAATTGGCGCTTTATCTGGCAACAGTCTGCAGCTACTGGGTTATATATTGTGTATAATCAGACCCAAGATTATGATGGTATCCCAATTGCTTCCAGTACAAAATCATTTGTAGTGAAATACAGTTATTTATTTGATGTATTGAATTAGGTAATTCTGACCCGTATCGAAGGGGATTTTATCTTATATTTGCTCATATTGTAAGGTTGATTTAAGTGAATGAACTGATTACCGGTCTTTTTCAAGAATCGATAAGTGGCATTGCCCTTGGCTGCATCTATGCCCTGATTGCGCTTGGGTTTACCCTCATTTACAAAGCATCGGAAGTGGTAAACTTCGCACAGGGCGAAGTCATGATGGTGGGTGCCTATGTAAATTTTTTCTTTGTATCCTATTTTTCATCCATGGTGGGAGAAGTAAATGGTTGGGTTTTCTTGCTGGCTTTTTTGGGCTCGATTATTTTCGCTGTAATATTTGGAATTATTTTAGATTTGATCATTAATCGCCCCTTAAAGGATGAACCTGTTTTTTCTATTGTTATGGCTACCATCAGTCTGGCCATTATTTTGAGAGCCTTAACGGCGTTGATCGCTGGACCAATAAGTTTGGTGCCCCAATCCCCATTTGACGGAAGTGTAATGGAAGTTGGTGGCGTCGTGGTATCTTACCTAGATCTTTCAATCATTTTCAGTGCGGTAGTATTGATGGGACTCTTTTTTGTCTTTTTTAACAAAACACGCTGGGGTATAGCGATGAAAGCCACATCCGAGGATTCAGAAGCTGCCCAATTGATGGGGATACCGGTAAAAAAAGTATATATGATTGTGTGGGTTTTCGCAGCTATAGTTGGGGTAGTCAGTGGGATTCTGTTGGCACCTCGTATGTCCCTATTAGATACATCCATGGGATTCTTAGGATTGAAAGCCTTCCCGGCTGCAATTTTAGGAGGATTTGGATCCATCCCCGGTGCAGTGGTAGGTGGTATTATTTTGGGCGTCATTGAGACGGTCAGTATGGGAACACTTTCATTCCATTTTTCATGGATCAAGGAGATAAATGATATTATAGTTTGGATTGTTTTGATCGTTGTGCTCATGGTACGCCCCGATGGTTTGTTTGGTAAAGCAAAGGTTAAACGGGTATGATAAAGGGCCGCTATGACGATGAAAATCTAAAGTGGATTCCACTGATTATTATGGCTGTATTTGCTTTACCCTTCCTTATAAAAAGTGCCACGTTTAGTTATAAATATTATCTCTATGTAATAAATATGGCTGGAATTTATATCATTTTGACCGTGGGACTGGATTTACTAAGTGGTTTCACTGGACTGATTTCCTTAGGGCATGCTGGATTTTTAGCCATTGGCGCATATACTTCAGCTATTTTGGTTGATCAAGTTGGCTTACCATTTGAATTATCATTGATTATTACACCAGTCATTGTCGGGTTTTTTGGTTTAATCATTGGCTTTCCGGCACTCAGGATTGAAGGTATGTATTTAGCACTTACGACAATGGGATTCGGCTTCATTGTAAAAAGAATGATTATTGCATTGCGTGATTGGACGGGGGGCTCTGGTGGTTTGCAAGTCTCCAATGCGACGCTTTTAGGAATGGATGTCAAAAGTGACTGGGATAATTATTTTTTTATATTCACCTTTACCATATTGGCAGTGGTGGCCGGGCGCAGGATTATCCATTCAAAACTGGGTCGTGCATTTATGGCGATACGAGATTCAGAACATGCAGCTGAAGCCTCTGGAGTGAACATGGCTAAGTATAAACTGATAGCGTTTTTCATATCAGGTATATTTGCAGGTTTAGCTGGTGTTCTTTTTGCCCATACGAATAATTTTATATCAACCGATCATTTTGATATTTTGCTTTCAATTTATTTTTATGTAATGGTACTGGTAGGAGGTATGGGTTCCATTTATGGCGCAGTACTGGGCACATTATTTATCGTCTTGATGGAAAATCTGTTTATTCCATTATTCGAGGATGGTTTATCTCAATTTATTGCAACTGAGTCCGGTGATATACAGGCATTGATTTTCGGTTTAATAATGCTCTTATTTATTATATTCCAGCCCTTAGGGTTATATGGTATGTGGCTTAAGATGAGAATTTATTGGAAAGTTTTTCCTTTTAACCCGCGAAAGAGGTTCACCTAAACCAAGGAGGTGGTTATGAAACAACTTCTATCAATCGTATTAATGTTAAGTCTGGTGTGGATGGGGTGCGATACCCGATCAACTTCTCCTGGAATTACAGATGAAGAAATCTTGATTGGAAATATCCAAGATTTGAGTGGTCCCATCAAAGAATTGGGCCTACTAATCCCTGCTGGATCACAATTATATTTTGATTATGTAAATGAAAAAGGTGGCGTACACGGGAGAAAAATCCGGATGGTAACAGAAGATCATCAGTATAATCCTCAAAAAGCAGTTGTTGCTGCCAAAAAACTGATTGAAAAAGATCAAGTTTTTTGTCTTTACAACGTAATTGGTACTTCTCCAGCCGAGGCCATTCGACCTATTTTAGAGGAGAATGGAGTACCTTTGATTGCTCCCGCTACCAATTCCAGCACCATGTCTGATATGACCAGGCCAGCAGCAAAATATATTTTTCACACCGATGCTGGATATGATTTACAAACAAGAGTATTAATTGATTATATAATGGAGAACAACCCGAATGCTAAAATTGGGTTTGCTTACCAGGATGATGACTATGGTGCCAATGCGTTACTGGGCTGTGCTGAAGCAGAAGAAAAACATGGAATCACTGTCCAAAAAGAATCATTTCAGCGTGGAGCCACAGATTTTGTTGGCCAAACATCTAACTTCATGAAAGGCGGAGTTACGGATGTAATTATTGGTGGTATCGTTCGTGAGCCTGTAACCATTATGAAAACGGCACAAGCTATTGGCTACAAAGCACGATTTTATGGTTTAGGACCTACTGTTGATCCACGGGTTGCAATGCTGGCTGGAGAAGCCGGGGAAGGATTTATAGCTGCGTATTGGGCATACTATCCCGATTCTGACGAATCTGGCCCTACGTTGTATAGAGAACTCTGTGAAAAAAATAATGTGCCGGAAAAAATGCGTGGTCCTTATCTTTATTATGGTTTTGCTACGGCCATGGTATTGGTAGAGGGACTACAGAAAGCTGGGAGATATCCTACCCGAGAACGCTTAGTGAGTGGTTTAGAATCCTTGAAAAATTGGGATAATGGTGCATTTCCACCGATTACATACAGCCGAAATGATCATGCTGGAGTCGAGAGCGTAATTTTGCTGCAGTTGCAAGGTGGGAAACAAGTTGCTATTTCTGACTGGCTTGATTAACTAGTATTAACTAAATCATCCTTAATTGTCATTGCCTGCCTTTCTTATTTCTAAGAAGGTGGGCAGTGACTTTTTTTTATGAGTGATTTAACCATTAAAAATCTATGTATGCAATTTTCTGGTGTGGTGGCACTGGATGATGTTTCATTTGAAGTAAAATCAGGAGAAATATTTTCGCTGGTTGGGCCTAATGGTTCCGGGAAATCTACCTTATTTAATTGCATTAATGGCTTTCACCGGCCACAAAAAGGCAAGATTCAATACAGAGGGCAATCCTTGACCAAATGTCAACCTCATGAAGTAGTGAAATTGGGCATTTCCCGTACTTTCCAAAATCTGCAGAATGTGCCTTATATGACAGTATTAAATAATATACTTATCGGTGCCCACCAAAGAATTACATTGAAAGAAACTTTGTATCGTTGGCTAACAACAGAGCAGCGAGAACGAGAAGAGGCCATGGCACTCAAAGTGATGGACTTTCTGGGCATTACGAATTTTGAGCAAAAATATCTTAGTGGCCAACCCTATGGTATTCAGAAACTGGTAGAGATTGGACGTGCTTTAATCAGTCAACCTCATTTAATTCTTATGGATGAGCCAGCAGCAGGAATGAATGACCAGGAAACAATAGAAATTGCGAAAATTATCGGTGAAATCCGGGATAGATTGGGTATTACTGTATTAGTTGTGGAGCACGACATGAATCTGGTCATGAAAATATCCGATCGTGTCTGTGTGCTCGATTCGGGTCATGTTTTGGCGCTGGGTACACCGGAAGAAGTAAAGCAGCATCCTGAAGTAATAAAGGTATTTTTAGGGGAACAAGCCCATGCTTAAGTTGATCGGCGTAGAAACATTTTACGGTAAAATCAAAGCACTCCACGGTGTATCCATGGCGGTAAATGAGGGTCAATTGGTATGCCTCCTGGGTGCGAATGGTGCCGGGAAAACTACCATTTTAAAAACAATTTTTGGTATCGTTGAACCGGAATACGGCACCATCCATTTTAATGACAAGCGTATAGATCGTAAAGATCCTGAAGAAATCATCAAATTGGGTATATCTCATGTGCCTGAAAACAGGCGCGTTTTTCCAGAATTAACGGTGTATGAAAATTTGATGATGGGTGGTTTTCTTATAAAGGATAAAGATTTGTTTGAGAAACGTTTTAAAAAAATAACAGATTATTTTCCGGTATTGCTAAATCGTAGTAATCAGCAGGCAGGCACATTAAGTGGTGGGGAACAACAAATGCTGGCTATTGCCAGAGCATTAATGCTTAAACCAAAACTATTGCTTCTAGATGAACCTTCGCTAGGACTTTCTCCGAAATTAGTCCAAGAAATTTTTTCAATTATTAAAGATCTCCATCAATCAGGAGTCACAATATTACTGGTAGAGCAAAACGTGAATCATGCATTGAAAATTGCTGATTATGGGTATGTGCTCACTTCCGGGAAGATTTTTTTAAGCGGCACATATGATGAGTTATATGAAGAAGAAAAAGTACGGGAAATGTATTTAGGTGAAGGGAAATATACCCGTCGTGCAAACTTATGGAGTGGAATCAGGTGAATATCGATTTTAACAAGTATAATACGATTCCAAAACTATTCTGGCGCCAGGTAAAAAAATTCCCGGATAAAACAACGATTTGGAAAAAACAGGATGGTTTATGGAAAGGCTTAACTTGGCAACAATACGGCAAATTTTCACAAGACATTGGCAATGGGCTATTAGCTTCTGGTGTAAAAAAAGGCGATAAAATTTCCATACTTAGCCAGACTCGGCCGGAATGGGTTATGTGTGATATGGGTATTATCTGCATTGGATGTGTGACGGCTCCGATTTACCATTCCAATACCAATAACCAGGTATTCTACATAGCCAATCAAAGTGATAGTATTTTTGCCTTTGTAGAAGACCAGGAACAATTAGATAAAATGCTTGCGATTTGGGACCGTCTACCCAATATCAAAAAAATCGTTGTATTGGATCAGTATCACCCCTCGAATTTGCCTAATGTATATTCCTTAGATCAATTTCTGGAACTTGGGCGTGAATATGGGAAAAAACATCCTGATCAATTTGAAGAATTGATTGACACCTGTCAGCCAGATGAAGTAATCAGTTTTACATATACCTCCGGTACTACTGGAAATCCAAAAGCGGCTATATTCACGAGCAGAAATATCATTGCTAGCTCAAAGCATTTACCAGATGCAACAGGGTTGAATTCTGAAGATCTTTATGTCTCTTACTTACCCTTGGCCCACATTGCAGAGCGGTTAATTGGTCATTTCCTACGGTTCCTTGTGGGAAACCCTACTGTATTTGCTGAGAGCATGGAGGATATGCCTCAGAATATCCGACAAACCGGTCCAACAGTTGTTTTTGGAACACCTCGAGTATGGGAGAAATTTTATTCAAAAATTTTAACAGGGATTGATGATGCCACCTGGATTCAACAGAAAATATATCATTGGGCAATTCATATTGGTAAAACCATCTGTGAAATCAAGGAAGCCGGAGAAAAGCCTAGCTTGTGGTTGCAAATGAAAGCTGCATTAGCCAAATTTTTTATTATGGATAAAATTAAAGACATTTTTGGTGGGAGGATTCGTTATATGTTGACGGGGGCAGCTCCAATTTCAAAGGAAATTCTTCACTTTTTCTATTGGGTAGGCTTGCAGGTATTCGAAGGATATGGTATGACTGAAACTTCTGGTATCATATCAATACAAACAGAGGGTGAAGTAAAAATTGGTTCAGTGGGACGCGCTACCCCTGGTACCGAAATAAAAATATTGGATGATGGTGAAATCTGTGTGCGTGGGGAACAAAATATAAATAGTTATTATAAGAATGAACAAGCCACTGAGGAACTGTTAAAGCCTGATAGTAAAGGTGGATACTGGCTTCATACAGGTGATGTGGGATATGTTGATGAGGATGGATATTTATTTATTACCGATCGGAAAAAAGATATTATCATCACTGCCGGTGGAAAAAATGTGGCGCCTCAAAATATTGAAAACTTGATGAAAACCAGTCCTTATATATCACAAGCCATGGTCTACGGGGATCGAAAGCCATATTTGACAATGTTGGTTACTTTGGATGAAGATGAAATCACCAAATTTGCTCGAGACCGAAAAATACTATATAAGGATTTAAGTGACTTATCCAAAAAAGAAGAAGTAATAGAATTAATGAATGCAATTATGAAAGAAAAGAACAAGGAATTAGCTTCATATGAGTCCATTAAAAAAATCCGTATACTTGAAGAAGATCTAGATCAGGATAAGGACGAATTGACACCAACATTAAAGGTGAAAAGAAAAGTGGTTACAGAACATTATAATGCACTCCTGGAAGGAATGTACTCATGAATAAAAGAGTGCATTTTGTATTTCTCTTGATTTTTTTTATTGCTTGTGAAGATAAGGAAGAATCGAATCCACTAGTTGGAACATGGAACATGACTTCTGCTTCGGGCGGAGTCTACATAAAGGTGAATAAAACGCAGGAAATTTTTATGGGTCTTACTCAAGGAAGTATCGAAGTCTCAACCATTTCCAATGCAATAACAACTCAGACACATGCATTAAGTCAATTTAATGTTAACAATAGTGATGATGGATTATTTGTAAATGCTTACGAATATTTTGACAATATAGATATTAATTATTATATCAACGATTATATCTCATCTTTAGACCAGTACGACCAGTCATCGGTTGATATTTATACGCCCAATGGATATTATGAATATGTAGGGACCCAATTTAATTACACATGGTCAGAGAACTCTTTTACAGTGAATGCAGATACAGTTTATCGCCGGCTTTACATCGATAATAATTATGTCATGGATTCAACTCGTTATGCTGTTGCTTCGGGGACTGTGACACAAATAGGTACTGAAATCGAAGCAAATCAAAAATTTTTAATGCCGGATCAATTATTTTTACCCGATGATGTTACAATCACGATCAATGACGATGGTACAGGAGAAATAGAGGAAACTTTTGAAGGATTTGAAGAAAGATCTGATATTGAATGGGAAGCGACCGATACAACTTTTATTTGGAGATATTGTGAAGAATATGATGGCCAAATCGAATGTAATGATGGTCCTGAGTTTATGTATCAAATAACAGGGGAATCACTCATCTTATCAGATCACCAGGATATTTGCGAAGAAATGGGGGATGATAATTGTGATCAAATGATGTTTTATCAATATGGTATAGAGATGGGCACCTTAGATGATTTTTGGATGGATATGGAAGTTGTTTTATCCAAAGAGGCCGCTGCTGCAAAATTAACCAATGAAATTAGTCAGCAAAAGAAACCTAGAATTGGAAAATATTCAATTATAAAAGGGTTTAAACCTAATAAGTAATTCAATTATTGAGTAGTGGTTAAGCATATCGAACCACTACAGTTTATAGTTTAATAAAGACTTTCTTTTTGTACATCCAGGCAAGTATGAGCCAAAACATTAATACATGAAATAGGGCGAATAGTAGGGAGCCGTTTAGGTCGCCTGCCAATGGTTGGAAGACTGTTTTATATAGGTAGGAATAGCCGGAAACCAGTTTTCCATCTAGATCAAATTTTATTATTAATAAAATTTTGGCCCAGATCCCAGAGGCCACAAAAATAAAAATTGAATTGGACCCAAAAATGACAAATGGCTTTGACCAGAGTTTTATCCCTTGAACATCAATAAGCCAAATCATGGCAGATAAAACAATGGTTGCAGTTCCACCAGTATATAAAACATAAGAACTGGTCCACAATTGTTTATTGATTGGGAAAAGGAATGCCCATATCCAGCCCAGAATAACTAGTAGTGCACCAAGAACAGCCATGCGCTGAGCATTGTCTTTATGGTTATTGGCTGTCTTAATCATAGTGCCAACCAAAAATCCAATTAATACGGTCACTATAGATGGAATTGTACTTAATAAACCTTCCGGATCGAATTGAATACCTGTACCTCCCCAAAGATGGCTTTCCCCCAAAATTAATTTATCAAAGACCAATACCAAATTAGTTTTCAGTCCGTATGGGTCTAATCCAGAATACCATCCGTATCCGGTAAGCAAAAGCCAATAGCTTACCAGTAATCCGAAGGATATCTTGACCAACCCTTTGATATCTGTTCGAACAACGATAATGCTAGCAAAAAAATAGGCTAATGCAATTCGCTGCAAGACGCCCAGAATTCGGAGTGTAGACCAATCCCAATCCTGCCTTATAAAAGGGAATGCATTGAGTAGAAGACCAAAAACAAATATGGTGATCGTTCGGTTGATTATTTTCCAAAAGAGGGGGCCGTATTTGCACATTTCGTATTTCTCAAATGAAAAGCGCATGGCAACACCTACAATAAAAAGGAAAAATGGGAAAACAAGGTCAGTTAGAGTGCATCCGTGCCACTGTGCATGACGGAGTGGAGCATACACATGTGCCCATGTACCTGGATTATTTACCATGATCATAAGGGCAATGGTAGCACCGCGAAAAGTATCCAGTGCAATCAGTCTATCTTGCTGTTGGGTCATGAATTATCTTTATTAATACCAAATTGTGGATCGATATTTATGAATTTAATCATAATGAGACCTGGAATTGTAGCCACCATAACCCAATTGAAAAAATGCTGATATCCAATGGATTCCTGTAGCGCTCCGCTAAACATGCCCGGTAGCATCATCCCCAGTGCCATGAACCCCGTACAAATAGCATAATGAGCTGTTTTGTGATCACCTTCAGATATCATCATCATGAAAAGGAGGTAAGCAGTAAATCCAAACCCGTATCCAAATTGCTCTATTGCCACGAAGGTACTGATTAAATAATAATTATCCGGTTGGGCATATGCCATATACACATAAACCAGATCCGGGAGTTTCATGGCAAGAGCCATCCAAATGATCCAAGATTTGAGGCCATGCCTCGCTGCGAAAAAACCACCGGTTATTCCTCCCAATGTGAGCATGATCATGCCTAAGGTGCCGTAGATAAAACCATATTGGGAAGTCGACAATCCTAAGCCACCAGTATCAATTGCGTCCAGCATAAACAAAGGTGCGATTTTTACCAATTGCGCTTCACCAAAACGGTAAAGTAAAATGAATATGATAACTAAAATAATCTGGGGTTTTTTAAAGAAGGATAGAAAAACTTGAAAGAAATTTTGAATAGTTTCTTTCAAGTTTGGATTTAGATGGCTTTTGTCAGAATTCGGATAAGGAAGTTTCCATTTATGGTAAAAGCTGAATCCGATAAATAGTACTGCAAGCATTCCAAATATCATGGACCATGCAGTTGTGGTCTTTCCAGTCCAATCTTCTAACTGTCCGGCCAAAATAACCAGTAGACCCTGACCAGTAAGAATTGCGAATCGGTAAAATGAATTTCGGATGCCTATAAACCAAGCTTGATCATGCGAGGAAAGACCCAACATATAGAATCCATCAACTGCAATATCATGGGTAGCTGAGCTGAAGGCCATGAGCCAGAAAAATACTAATGTATATCGAAATGCATTGGAAGCTGGAATAGAGAGTGCAACACCTGCCAATCCTGCCCCAATCAATAACTGCATGGTCACGATCCAAAAACGTTTGGTCTGTAAAATATCTACGATTGGGCTCCATAGGGGTTTGATCACCCAGGGGAGATATAGCCAACTAGTATAAAGGGCAATATCCGTATTAGAAAATCCCATATTTTTATACATTACTACGGAGACGATCATGACAAATGCATAAGGGAGCCCTTCCGCATAATAAAGAGAAGGGACCCATGCCCACGTACTATAGTTTGTTTTATGCATTATGAATGGTAAATGGTTTTTAATTCTGCACCTGGGTAATAGTGCTTCAATATAGATACGTGATCATGGTTTGCAAAGGCCCGACCCAGGGCACCGATTTGGCACATGCCCACACCATGCCCCCAGCCCTTGCCGTACAATTGAAAAAAATCATCACTCTTTTTTGCAATCGTAAAGGCGGAACTATATAGGAATGAAGAACATAAGATATTCCTGATTTCATATTCGGATTGAATGACAACGGATTGAGTTTTACCAGCTTCATCTGAATATTTTATTTCAAGATCAATGATTCGACCTGAATCTCCGGTTTTTAAGGGGATTAATTCTAATATGTTTATCGCAGTTAACTCACATTTTTCCTTTATAGAACTCACCAATTCAGATTGTGCAAGATTGTATGTCCAACGAAAGTATTTCCCTTTTTCGTCCACATCACCAATATAAAATTTCAGTGAATCTTCAGATACGATCTCAGGGCTACAATAAGCTGACCCTGACTCATTAATGTCGGGTATTGAACGAAGATATGGAACAGGATCACCTTTCCATACATTTTCATATTTTTCTGTGGATCCACCACAAGATTTGGAATAGCGCGCATCACAAATTTGTTCATTAAAAATTAACACCTGTCCCAGGGTATCATTCGTACTACTAATGGAAACATCAGTTGTATTTGCCATCCCCTGGTATCTTTGGCAACAATCATCATTACAAATATCAAATCCCAGATGTTTATGCTTTTGTTCTATATTGGCCAATAACCATGATCGAGCCACAATGGTCTGTGCTTTTAGGAATTCCGATGGACATTGAGCACTCATCTCTGATGTGGCCACACATTGTAAATATTGTTCCAGAGGCAGTTCATTGATCGCAATAAGTTTATCATCCATGACTAAAAATTCAATTTTTCCCCAGAATGAAGCATTGATTCGTTTTTGCCAATGAAATCCACGACCGGCGATTAGACCAAATAAAGTGATGTATGGCCTTTCATCTGGGATTGATGGAATAATATTTATTGTAGGTGACGTCATATCGAATTGGGAAATATGTAATTCGCCTTTTCTTAACTGAAGGGTTAGTTCATTTTCATTATTACAAGATGGATATAATTTCTTTTCTGTTTCAAGTTCAAAGCACTGTGGATCAGAAAATGAGACTTGAATCGATTCTATTTCATCCTGGGGCAAAATGATCCCAATGCGGATCAGTGGCTCAATCTTTGGAATTTCTCCAGGTATCAGCATGTTTCCATCCAGGCTTTAGCACCTAAACCGATAATGGGGGAGAAGCGAAGATCTGATAGAATGATTCGATTTTTATCAAACTGATCATTATGCATAAAATGTTCTTGGATCAATACATCGGATTCCAACGTCATTTGCGTTAATGAATCAAGCATAGTAGAATAAATTACCGATCCTTCCTCTGTTTGAAGGAAAGCTGATAGCCGTTGTCCAATGACAATTCGATCTAAAAAAGTATTTTGATAAGGATGACTGGTTTGAAGAGTTCGATCAATGATAAACTGGCTTTTCCAACCAGAAAAAATAGTAATGATTCTTTCAAATAATAATTTCCCCAGTATTTGTCCAATTATTAAGTCAAAATCTTTACTTTGTGATTTTCGTAATTGATTGATGCCGGACATGGACGAAAAAGATTCCAAAGAATGGCCTTGCTCAGTTTTTAGTTCCCACGTTTTACCAATCCATTCTGATATATCATTAAAAGGAATAAGTCTCCCTTGCAATTTTAATCCGTCTGCCGTTCCTGTACCTCCACCGATGTAGTAGACATTATCAATATTACGGAACGCGCCTTCTTCACAAAATTCCTCTCCCCAAGCGCACATATCAGAATCATTCTCTAATTTTTGTATAGGGTAGTGAAGTTTGAGTTTAGATTCGATTTGAACACAAAAATCAGGAATGCGGGGGCCGTTAACCATGGCTTTAATTCCGCGGCCATTATCCATTTTGACCCCAGGCATGGCAATAGAAACCCGAAATAAATCATCATCAGCCAGTGACTTTATGACCTTTTTGATACAATCTACATAAACGAGGCCTTGGTTAAATTCCTGCTCAGATATTTTGACTCCATTTAATTGATCGGATAGTGATATTGGAGAAAAATTAGAGTCAAACTTTTCATGGTCCGAATATTTGATCTCAATTACAGGTTCCAATAATTGGAATGTATGATCATTTAACTTTTCAACGACACCGCCTGAAACTTTTGTAGCGCCGCCATCTATGCCAATTATTTTCATACTAAACCGATCATAGATTTAAGATTCATGATTCTCTGGAATGATAATCTTAACTGGTCTTCAGAGATAGATTTTTCCTCTAATAATTGGCCAATGGTCATATGAACTTTTTTAACAATATCTGGATCATAAATGAGGTTATTCCCAAAACAGAAAATATCAACGCCTGCATTGATCATCAATTCTAGGGTTTTTTTTAGGTCATAATGATCTGAAATGGCTTTCATTTGTGGATCATCACTGAAAATAATTCCATTGAATTCCAATTCCTTTCGAAGAAGTTTATTTAAAATATTGAATGAAAGTGTCGCTGGATGATCAGGATCAAGTCCACGTTGAAATAAGTGCGATGACATAACCGCATTAAGGGATTGGTTTTCTATCAGTTTCCTATAGGGCATTAATTCTATTTCAGACCAAGAATCAGTGACATCAACAAATTCTTCATGGGTATCTTCACCGGAGCTCCCTTGGCCGGGAAAATGCTTACCCACAGTTAAAACACGGTAGTTTAAATGACAATCAATCATCACTTTTGCGTGCTCGTAAACGATATATGGATTATCAGAACAACATCGTTCTTTTTTTGCAATAAAACTAGACGAATTCATTGCGAGATCGAGAACCGGTGCAAAATTTATATTAAAACCATGGTCAGAAAGTGTTTGGGCCGTTAGTTCTGCCTGTTTACGGGTTTCTTCTACATCATTAATTTTTCCTAAATGAGCCCAACTTATTGTAGCGGGAAATCCATATTCTTTTTTAAGTCGGTTAACTTGTCCCCCTTCTTGGTCCACTCCAATTAATAGAGGAGTTTCACTTAAGCTTTGCAGGGTTTCATTAAATGCTTTTACCTGCGCAGGTGATAAAATATTATGAGATGAGGGTGGTGTACTGGTCATATTTTGATCGTAAAGAATTACACCGCCTATTGGAAACCCATCTAAAGAATTGAAAAATGATTTCGCATCTTCAGGCGATGTGCCTTGGAGGCCAACCATAAGCATTTGACCAATAAGTGTAGATTTATCTTTGGGTGAGGTAATCATGTTTTGTATGAAATAAAAGTTAAAGACTTATGGGACAACTTCTGTTAATTTTTCCACTATGGATAAGAGAAGAATTTTACTTGGTTTCGCAATCATATTGTTTTCCTGTGCAGGTCCCGGTCAATTCAATTCCAAACAATCTTGGGCTGAATCCACATTAAAAAAACTCACTCTTCGAGAAAAGATTGCGCAAATGATGGTGTACTCAATGAATATGCGGTATATGAATTACGAAAGCGATCAATGGCAGGAAATACAACAACACCTAGCGACAGATGGAATAGGTGTTCTCCATATTTGGTTTGGTGACGCAGGAAGTGCCCTCACTATGCTAAACAAAATACAGCTAGAATCAAAAGTGCCCATTTTAGTAGATGCTGATATTGAATCGGGCTTGGGCCGACGATATCCAGGAGCAGTTACCTTGCCACCAATGATGGCTATTGCGGCAACGGGCGAACCACATTTTGCCTATGAAGCGGGGCGCATTGCGGCGGAAGAAAGTCGAGCAGTAGGCATACACTTTAATCTTTCACCAGTTGTTGACGTAAATAACAATCCCAAGAACCCCATCATTAATACACGTTCTTTTGGAGAAAACCCAGATTCAGTGGACCGGTATTCAATTGAATATATTCGTGGTTTGCACGATTATGGAATGCTGTCTACTGCAAAGCATTTCCCTGGCCATGGTGACACGGAGACTGATTCCCATTCCGCACTAGCCCAAATTCCCAGTGATTCTTCTCGTCTTTGGACTATCGAATTGCCCCCCTTTAAAAGTGCCATCGATGCAGGCGTAGATGCAGTGATGGTTGCCCATGTCAATGCTCCGGACTTTCAGGATCACGCTCAGGATCCTGCCACGCTTTCTAAATTTTGGATGCAAGATATACTACGAGATCAATTGGGTTTTAAAGGTGTAATTATTACTGATGCCATGAGAATGGGCGGCATTATAAAAAATTATTCTGATGAATATGCGCTGGTTACCACAATACGGGCTGGTTCAGATATCATTATTCAGAATATGAACTTGAAAAAATCCATTGACACGGTAGAAAAAGCTGTCATTGATGGTGTCATTTTAGAAGAACAAATTAATGAGTCTGCTTTGAAAGTGCTAAAAATGAAGGAACGTTTGGGACTTCATCAAGATCGATTGATCAAAACAGATTATACCTATCGGGAAATTGGAAAAGCAGCGAACTTTACAATGGCTAAAAAAATAGCAATGCGTGCTATCACCCTTGTAAAAAACGAAGAAAATGTTTTACCTCTCAGTCCTGGTATTGATGATACACTCTATGTGGTTGATCTTTATGATGGACCAAATAATCACAGTGAAAGTATCTTTACCAAACAATTAAAAGATGTTGGGAGTAATAGGAGGGTCATATCATTTCAAATCGATAAATCTGATAGTACAGTAGTGGCTGACTTTATCTTGGATCAAATTCCTGTCAATGGGCTGGTTTTTTTGAATGCATTTGCTAACCCTGTGGAGCATAAGGATGATATATTTTTACCAAAAGTAGAAGCTGATTTCATTAATCGTCTAATCCGGAAATGTAAAAAAGTGGTGATTACCAGTTTTGGGAGCCCCTACCTGATACAGGATTTTCCAGATGCACCTGTTTACATTTGTGCTTATAAAGGTAGCGGGATACTCCAAACAGCGGTAGCCAATGCTTTGAAAGGAGAATCCGATATTACTGGGATCTTGCCTGTTAGTATACCGGGAGTCGCAGAAAGAGGGACTGGGATTCAAGTCAAATCAAACAAATGGCTTAACAGTAATACAACCTGGGTATCCGGTAAAATGCTAAAAAAAGTGCTTGCGACTGAGGTTAATGCAAACATTGAACCCATAAAATCTATGTTGGATGAGGCTATGGCCGATACGGCTTTTCCTGGCGGTGTCTTATTAGCGGCCAAGGATGGACAAATTTTCCTCCATGAGGCGTTTGGTTTTCACACCTACAATAAAACTGAGGTAGTTACCAGGGGAGATATTTTTGATTTGGCTTCCATTACCAAAGTCATTGCAACCACCTCAGCGATAATGAAACTGATAGATCAGAAAAAAATATCTTTAGATGATAAAGTTGTCGATCATTTACCTAAGTTTATCGGGAAACAATCAAACCACTTCAATCAAAAATCCCAGACAACTATTCGTCATTTAATGACCCACACATCAGGCTTGCCTGATTTCAAACAATATTTTCTTATGGACACAGATGCGCAGACAAGACTTGATTCAGTCATGAATACTGAACCTCAATTTGCATTAGAAGAAAAAGTGGTTTACTCGGATGTGGGATTAATCACTCTGGGAAAACTGGTAGAAGCAGTGGCGATGGATCCATTGGATTCTCTAGTGGATTCTTTGGTTTTCAAACCTTTGGGTATGACTTCGACTTATTATAATCCCCCCAAAGAACGGATAGAAAGAATTGTTCCGACAGAAATATCTGAAGTTTACAGGAAAGGTTTGATTCGTGGTGAAGTACATGATGAAAATGCCCATAGTTTAGGTGGTGTTGCCGGTCATGCGGGATTATTCTCCACAGCGAGTGACCTATCAATATTCAGCCAAATGATGTTGAATGGTGGTAATTATGGCTGGAAACGGATCTTTAATTCAGAAACAGTAGAAGCATTTACTAAGCCTACTAATGTGGTAGAAGGCAGTTCTCGGGCTTTGGGTTGGGATACACCAGATGGGCAAGCATCTGGAGGCGTATACCTTTCGAACACTAGCTATGGCCACACTGGATTCACGGGGACATCTTTATGGATTGACCCGGAAAATCAAATGTTTGTCATCCTTTTGACCAATGCAGTACACCCAAATCGTGCCAATAAGAATCCCAATTATTTCGATTGGAGGCAAAAGATCCATGCTGCAATATATGAATCCATTGGATTATCAGAAAAAAATGTAAATCTTAAATGGCGAGAAAAATGGAAGTAAGCATGAAGGGAAAAGAAAAAAGAAAATGGTCACAATACTTTTGGATCTTTCTCTTTTTGATCGGGTGTAGTGAACCATTTAATTGGGTGAAAACTCTCTCGAACCCTTGGACGCTATCCGAAAAGGAGATTTCGGAAATTTTACCTCAGTTTCAACAAAAATTTCCTGACTTTCACGATCGGCTTAAGGCATTCGCTCTTTGGCAAGTTGGTAAGCCTTACGAATTGTTTTGCCTTGGGGAAGAAACCGGGGAGGATAAAGACCCAATTTTTCGATTAGATGTTTCAGATTGCACTGTTCATGTCCTCACAAGCTTGGCTAGTGTACAGAGCTTAACTTGGAATGAAGCAAAATCAAATTTGATCAATATTCATTATAAACCTAATGAGAAGGGTATTTCTATACCTACATACAAAAGTCGATGGCACTACACAACGGATAGGATTCAAGATCATCCTTCAACAAGAAATATTACCCTTGGATTGTTGCCAAATGATCAACTTAAGACCGTAACAATCACATTAAATAAAAAAACTGATGGGAAAGCTTTTCTTGATCTGGATTGGCAAAAACCTACATCGATCCAATATATTAGCAGTGAGAAACTTAATTCAAAAGTTCTCCAAAACTTACCTAAGGTAGCCGGTGTCGCTTTTGTTAGAGAATCATATTTTAAAATGGGATTGGTGGTGGCTCATGAAGGGATGGTGATTGATCAAAAAAATATTATCCACGCTTCTGCAGAATACGGTGAAACAGTGAGTATGGATTTTATGGAATATTATTTCAGGGAAGAAGGCCCATTGTTTGATGGCGTACTGTTTTATTCATTCCACCCTTTAACGGAGTAGATCATTGCACTGGATCGATCTATCTATCATTTTAATTTTTCTCGCTGGATTCTCCATATATGGCATTTATCAAAGTCGATTCAATAAATCTTCCGAAGATTATTTTTTAGGCGGTAGAAATTTGCCTTGGCCTGTGGCCATGTTATCCATTGTAGCGACTGAAACATCGGTTCTCACTTTTATTAGTGTCCCCGGTTTGGCATATCGGGATGATTGGTTTTTTCTTCAATTAGCAATTGGATATATTATTGGACGTGTAATCGTTAGCTTATTTTTATTGCCCCAATATTTTAAATCCGGCGTGAATTCAATATATGAAATCATCGGACATAAATTTGGCCCTGAAATTCAAAAGGTAGCTTCTGGTGTATTTTTAATTACACGTGTATTGGCTGATGGAGTTCGGTTCTTGGCAACGGCCGTAGTTGTACAGGTAATCACTGGGTGGTCACTTACACTGGCAGTTCTTGTAATAGGTGCTGTGACGCTCATTTACACACTATCAGGTGGAATTAAAACAGTTGTGTGGGTAGATAGTATTCAATTCATTCTATATTTATTTGGCGGGGTCGCATCTATTTTTATTTTACTGAATTATATCGATCAGTCATTATTAGAAGCGGTATCAACCCTTTCTGCTCAAGGTAAATTGGCTATTTTCAATTGGAAGGGAGATATATTAAGGGAACCGTATCTATTCATAAGTGCATTATTAGGTGGCGCATTATTATCATTTTCATCCCATGGCGTGGATTATATGATGGTCCAAAGGGTATTAGGTACAAAAGACCTGGATTCAGCGAAGAAAGCCATGATCGGCAGTGGGATTTTTGTATTCATTCAATTTGGTGTGTTCCTTTTGGCCGGCTCACTGATTTTTGTATTAATGGGTGGCGTAGAATTAGAGCGTGATCGTGAATTCACATCATTTATTGTTAATTATCTCCCAATAGGATTGAAAGGAGTGTTATTAGCGGGAGTTCTATCGGCGGCAATGTCCACCTTAAGCTCATCCATAAATTCGTTAGCCTCTTCAACTGTCACAGATTGGCTGGGCGGAAATCAATCCATCCAAACGTCTCAAATGATCAGTTTGATTTGGGGTCTGGTTTTAATTGGCATTGCACTATTATTTGATGAAAGCGACTCTGCCATTGTGATCGTTGGATTGCAAATTGCATCTTTTACTTACGGGGGGTTACTAGGATTATTTTTACTAAGTAAAATAAATCGAAAATTTCATCCCATCAGTTTGGTTACGGGATTAGTTGCTAGTTTATTGATAGTTTTTTATTTAAATCAAATTGGAATCGCCTGGACCTGGTTTATAGGTATTGCAGTTGTAGTCAATTTTACCGTCACCCATATAGTTAATCTGGTTTTCGATAATTAACTTTCATTCGATCCAACCGCTTATATTGCCAATTCATCCGATGAGTAAAGCTGTCATAATCACGATCTTTTTTCAACGACCATAATACTTCCGCCATAGCACTCATCCGAGGAAGGGCCATATATTCTGCTTTTTCAGGTGTCTTGATATATTCAGTCCATAGATTTCCCTGTCCCCCAAGGATAAGTTTTTTTTTGTTTGGTTCAATATTATCTGGAATAGGTTCAAAATTATAGACAATCTCTAGAGGTAGAAATCCACCGATAGCTAGTGGTTCATTCTTTCTATTTTCCGATTGGTAATAATCAAAATAGGCGTGGGAGGTAGGTGACATGATTACTTCATGCCCTGCATTTGCTGCGGCGATTCCTCCGTCCATACCGCGCCAGGATTGAACAATAGCCCCCGGTGCTAATCCACCTTCAAGAATCTCATCCCAACCTATTAAACGCTTACCAAGACCATTTAAAACTCCTTCGATACGTTTTATGAAATAACTCTGGAGTTCATGCTCATCATTTAGTCCATGAGCTTTGATGCGTTCTTGGTCTAACTTATGTTCCTTCCAACGGTCTTTAGGACATTCATCACCGCCAATATGGATGTATGGTCCTGGGAAAATATCAGCGACCTCGGTCAACACAGTTTCAAGAAATTCAAAAGTAGATTCTTTCCCAGCACAAAATACTTCTTTATGTACTCCCCAAAGCTTGGCTACTGTATGTGGCCCTCCTGTACAGGATAATTCTGGATAAGCGGCGAGGACCGCACGAGTATGGCCTGGCATCTCTATCTCAGGGATTATTGTGACGTATCGCTTTTGTGCATAAGCGACCACCTCTCGCATCTCTTCTTTCGTATAATATCCCCCATAGCGCTTTCCATCATATTGATGTGGTTTATCTCTGTAATGGCCGATTAATGATTCATCGCGGAAAGCACTGATATTGGTTAATTTTGGATAAGCATCAATCTCAACACGCCATCCCTGGTCCTCGGTAAGATGCCAATGGAAAATATTCATTTTATGCATGGCAATGTAATCGATGTATCGTTTAACGAATTCAATATCGAAAAAGTGACGTCCCACATCCAAGTGCATACCTCGCCATTTAAATCGCGGGTTATCTTTGATCTCAATTTGATTAATTTTAATGTCCTGATTAGTTTTTTCTCCAGAGTCCAATAACTGGCGAAATGTTTGAATCCCATAGAAGATACCATTTGGTGTTCCTGCATTGATTTGTACTGTCTGATCGCTAATCTTTAAATGATATCCTTCTTTGCCGTAGGATTGATTATCATCAATTATATTCAAGTTGATTCTTTTACTGGAAAAATCTGAAACTAATAATCCATAATCAGCATAAAGATTTTGTGATAATATTATTTTTAGTGAATTAAGATCTTTATGTCCATCATTTTGTGTTATAGCCCATTGGCTATTTATTAATGTTTGGTTTCTTTCTATTGAAATTGAAGAAGGTAAAGGGACCAACCCTAAATCATCAGTAGTGGGTTTTGAATTGCATCCAATCATCCATAACAATGTTATTTGAGTTAGGATATTTATTGCATTTTTCATTACGATCAATTCTTATAGCTTAAAGGCCTGACCTATCTGTGCGATGTTAAATCCCGTGTCCTTAATGTGGTCCTGAGCATTAGAATTATTTGACAATGCAGGGTTAGTATGGTTCAAATGAATAAAATGAATCCCTGATTTATCTTCAACGGATTCTAGCAATTGCATCGATTCTATGATAAACGGGTGGGGAATTTCAGTCATATCTCTACCAGGGAGTTCATCATCTGTGAAAAAAGATCCATCGATTAAGGTATAATTATTTTCGGATACAATTTGGCTAATGTCTTTATCCCATTTTTCCCATTTATCAATATCGGGGATGAAAATAAGTGACCGATTTGGCCCTTCAATTTTATATCCCACTGTTTCAGAGAATTCATCTCGATGAGGAACAAGAAATGGTGTAATCGAAATTCTTTTGTTCAATTTGGTAGGTTTACCATTTTTAATTTTTGTCAGGCTAATATTTTCTAAATCTACTAATTGACTCCAGGGCCCATTTGATCTTAGAAATTTGCCCATTTTGGGCATAACGTATACAGGTGTTTTTTTTGTACCCATAACTTCTCTTCCAAGGTGGATGAGGCCTGAATAGTGACCAATATGGGCATGAGTTAAAAAAATACCTTTAAACTTCTTCGGATTATTATTTGTGAGCATTTCAAATTGTTTTGGGAAGTCAGGAGTTGCCTCGACCATCCACGTTTCATTTGAATTTGGATCGACGATCCCAAGGCAATTTACTAATAGTTTTTTGGCCGGATCATTCCATCGATCAATACAACACTTTTTTTGACAACCTGCGTGCGGTACGCCCCCATCTTGGGCGATACCAAGAACGACCACGTAAGGCTCTTGAATGGGTTGTTGTACACATCCATTGAGCAGAAAGATCAGAATAATATTCATGAACCGTTGGCTCATCCTTTTTTCTTCTCCAATCGTTTTTCAGTTAAAAGTGGCCCATACTTCACGGTTATTTTTTCCTCGAATAAAGGAAGGAAAATTACAGTCTGAAATTTAATGGATTTAATCATAAATGTAATATTTCTGAGACCGATTTTTAAATAAATCATTGTTAGTTAAATGTGAAAAAACCTTTCCTTCTTTTAGGTCTTTACTAAATCCATCCTGTCCCCAAAGCCGGGCCATTGCAGATTTTTTAATTGTCAATTGATTCGGATAAAGTTGGTGAATAGCATTGATAACATGAACTCCCACTAATGCACTATTGTATTTATTTCTATTCGTGATCATGAGTTCAACGCCTTCACAGAGCTTCTCTTTATGCTTTGGATCAATAGCCATTCCCGGAATATCAATTGGTGTATAACTTACAGGTTTAAAGACCACCCCAGGGAGGTCTAGATTATTTAAGGCGATCGCAAGATCTCTTTTCTGGACCCATGGCGAACCGACTTGCTTAAAAGGTTTTTGAGTACCACGGCCCTCATTTAGGTTTGTCGCTTCCAGCAAACACATGCCTGGATAGACAATCGCTGTTACTAAATCAGGAATATTTGGAGATGGTTTTACCCAGGGTAGATCTGTCTCATCCATCCATATCGATCGGTTCCAATTCCTGATAGGAATAACAGTGAGAACAGGGTTCATATCGATCCAATTTTCTCCAATGATCATTTGAGCTAATTCTCCTACTGTCATGCCGTATCTAATGGGGATAGGGTAGAACCCAACAAATGATTTATGTTTTTGAGCCAATAAAGGACCTTCAATTTTTTCCCCTGCTATTGGATTTGGACGATCAAGAACCATTACTTCTACACCAGCTTCTGCTGCAGCTTCCATAACCAAACCAAGAGTGGAGATATAAGTATAGAACCGGGCGCCAATATCTTGAATATCATAAATGATTAGATCAAGTCCTTTCAATTGCGCTTGGGATGGTTTGCGATTTTTTCCATATAGACTCACGACTTCAGGTAGACGTTTTAATTGGCCATTATATTCTACTTTTTCACCTGCTGCTGCTTCTCCAAACAAACCATGCTCCGGTGAAAAGATGATTTTAAGATTAACATCTTCTAGCTCAAGGAAACGTTCATAATTGGGGACCCCATTTCTATCTATACCCGTTTGGTTCGTCACTAGCCCAACTTTTTTATTGGTAATCAATTCAGATCGATCATCTAATAAGACATCTAAA
This sequence comes from uncultured bacterium, assembly GCA_964468295.1. Lineage (GTDB taxonomy): Bacteria > Fidelibacterota > Marinisomatia > Marinisomatales > TCS55 > TCS55. The sequence goes on from CAYXUK010000008.1 coordinate 23,222, forward strand.
CCCACCTTGACTTTCGCCAGATTTACAGGTTTATCTATTTTCTCCTGTTTCTGTTGAACTTGATGGATTGATTTTGGTGGTGTGCTACAACCAATTATTAATAGTATAAGAAAAGGGAAACTATATTTCATTACTTTAATAAAGTAAATTTTTTGGTGAGAATCTTCTCTCCTTGTGATAGGTTTACCAAATACAATCCTGATGGTGCTTCCGAACCATTAGGCAGTCTTCCATTCCAAATGAATTTCTGATTTCTAGTAGCCAAAGGCTGAACAGAAATTCTAACAATTTCTCTACCTATAATATCTGTAATAAATAAGTAGGCGATTGGGCTCTTTTCAAATAATTGGAATTCAATTGTTATAGAACGATTAGATGGATTTGGATATAGGGCTGATATATTTAATTTTTTCGGAATTTGAGCAATTTCACCATCTACAGAAGCAATAGGCCCATCAAGGTATTCCATGATCTTAGCCATAATATCATTTCGTTTTTCTTCTGGATAGATCGTTTCAAATCCGATACTCAGATAGACTAATCCTCCAGAGACAGGGCTACCATCAAAACCACCTAAATAGGCTATCCCGGCGCCACCTCTCGTATCATAATCAACGTCATCGAACTTTAGTATAATATCCGCATTTTCGACAGGTTTTATTCCGTCGGGCCAATCAACATCGTAAGTGCCATTTGTCCCATCATCGAATGATAATGAAATATTTTCCAGGAATGTATCATTGACACCTTTTGCGTTATATGTGCCTTGTTTTCCTCCAGCTGCGTCAGTTAAATAAGTTGCTTTTAGAAATTTTTCATAAAATATCTGGTCTGTTACGTTCCCTTTCTCTGAAAGATCATAACCAATTTCCGATCCAGATACGAATAATCGCCCACCGCCTTTTAAAAAAGCTTGAATTAGGGATTGTTCTTTATCTGAAAAGGTAGATGTACCTGAACTTTCTTCACCTAGTATCCAGTCTACAATTAAATAATCGCTGATTTTTATCCGTTCATTCATTACAGCTTCGTTATTTGCGGAATCAAAAGGGTATTTTCCATTATGAATTGCATCACCATGTTGACGTATAAAATCAAATGTGTTTTTTGTCCCGTTCACGCGATCAAAACCATTTACAATTAATACTTTAGGCATGGATGTAGAAGTAACAACGCCTAGCACTTCCGCGTAATCACTATCGCCGTATTCATTTATTGCTTTGACTTTAAGGTAATATGGGATATTTGGATTTAGATTTTGCAAAAGAATTGGTCGGGAAGTGAACAAACCTAAATCTTCCGTTTCGTCTGAATTGAGAAAAATTCTTGTTACCTGAAAAGATGTTGCTCTGTCTGCACCGGTAAAATCAATTGATGCTACGCCGCTACCTAAATTGGAAACTGAGATATTCATAGGCGTTGATGGTGCAGTTTCAGCTCCCAGTTTTACTTTTAATAATTCCCATAATTCATTGTAACCACTGTCATATCCTAGGGCCCATATTCCGATGCCTTTTAAATTTTTTGATAAGGCAAGGTCGTACTTTTGTGAAAGAGAAAGACTGTCATCATACCAAGCTTGAAACCATCCCGGATTTTCGTATTTATACCAAGGCGTTTCAGAAATATTATCCCAGATCTTTCCGTAAGAGAGGGCTTTAGATTCAGCTATTGAAAAAATAACAGCGTTTCCGTCACCGGTGGTGCTAGCACCTTTTTCTCCTGTACTGGCCGGCCATTCGTAACCGTAATAGGGACATCCTAAGATAATTTTACTTGTATTATTTGCTGTAACAGAAAGGTATGTATTCACTGTGTTGGTAATATTGTAAGACCCACCATTAAGTGGAGCTACTGGCCCGGTTGTTGAACTGCCTTTCCAATGGTAATCATAGCCCATGATGAATAATCCGTCGCTTTCATCAGCCAAAGCATTAAAATCCCATGCGTTATTCCAGTCTACTGCTGGTGTAGCAAGTGTGACTTTGGCATGGGAAATTTCATTCCTAAGTGCGCTCCGAAGATTTTTAATAAAAGTGACTAAGTTAGATTTTTGAGAAGCTGGAAAAGCTTCAAAATCCACATTCACCCCATCAGCGCCAGCCCGCTTTACTTCATACACTAGATTCTTAATTAAATTTTCTTGATTGTTTGTATTGCTCAATAATGTTTCTAAGTCTGATGCATTAAAAAGTGTGACTGTAAGAACAACTTCCACACCATTTGTATGAGCCTTGTTAATCAGATCAGTTGCTGGCCACCCATGGAGATCTATGAGTTCTCCAACTGCATTTGCTTCTGCAGAGAAATAAGCAATAGTGGTAAGAAGTTCATATTGATAATTTTGCCAATTGGTTCCTTGCCAATATGGATGATAACCAAAGACCATTCTAGATGGTCCTTTTTCTCTGGTTTTTATCGAATCGGCCGGTCCTGTATATGTTTTGTAGGCTGGTTCTATATAATTTGCCTTATTGTAGGCCAATTCAATTTGATGGATACCCTGGAACTGTAGTTCGCTCGAATCTTGTGCGAGAAGGGAAACTGCTAGAACTAATTCATTAAACATGACAGTTGGAAAAAATATCTTCAATAGTTTCACGCCTACGAATAAGTCTATGACTGGTTTCTTCAAGAAGTATTTCTGCAGCACGTGGTCGGGTATTAAAATTATGAGACATGGCAAAACCATAAGCGCCTGCATCCATTACAGCAATTAAGTCTCCTTCTTTAGTAGCAGGGAATGCTCTGTTTTCAGCTATGCGGTCTGTATTTTCACAAATTGGTCCGGTAAAATCAAAAGTTCCAATTGGATCCCCATGAAAACCGACTTTATAAATCCGGTGGGTAGCACCGTAAAGAGCAGGGCGCATAAGCGTTTCCATTCCTGCATCCAAACCGATGAAATTTTTATAGCTATCTTTAAGTCCAATGACTTTGGTTAAGATAAAGGCTGCGTCTCCAATTAAGTATTTACCTGGTTCGAGCCACAACGCTGGTGCAGAATCATTTTTATTGTATTGGTTATAAAATACTTTTGATAATTCAAAAAATACAGTATCTAGATTTAATTCTTTTTCATCATCGGAATAAGGAATGCCCAGTCCACCGCCCATGCTAATAAAATCGAATTGAATTTTTAATTCTTCTTCAATTTTATTTGTAGTTTTTAAAATAGCAGTTAATAATTTGGGGAAATATGATTCAGTCAAGACACCTGATCCAGTCATGCATTGAATCCCAAAATTCTGAATTCCTGCATTTTTTGCCTTACGGTAAGCACCAATAATTTTCTCGACAGGAATTCCAAATTTTGCATTTTCGCCTGCTGTGGTAATTTGGGAAAAAGTACCTTTGCCAAATCCTGGATTTAGACGGAATGAGATCCGAGTTGGTAAATTTTCCTGCGCAAGTCTATCAAAGGATGTTTCATCATCTAAATTCAAATAACACCCCTCTTCAATTGCCAGTGATAAGTCAGTAATAGATTCATAATTCCCGGTATAAATACAATTAGCTGGATCAATCTCCGCTTTTTTTACTGCGTAAATTTCACCTGGACTGGAGCAATCTCCTCCAATTAAGGGAAGAGTCTCCTTCATAATCTTTATCAAATGAGGGTTACTGTTGGCTTTTATCGCATAACAAATATGATATTTATGAAAATATTTTTTTAAAACATCATTTAATCTTTTTGCATTGGACTGAATTCTCTCTGAAGAATAGATATAACAGGGCGTATCGTAGTTATTAGCAATTTCAGTTAATTTTTTGATATTCTGGACTATATGTAGAAGTGGATGGTTATTCATGCTAATTTAGGTTTTTGTTGCAGCCATAAACTTATTCAATTCTAGTTTGATGTCATAAATGAAAGTAGAGAGTATGAGCAACTTGTTTTATTTAATTTCTCTATAGGAAAATTAATTATGCGATCTAAATCAATTTTAATAAACATGATTCTTTCATCCTTTTTGATAAGTCAGCAAAATTATAAAACTTATCTAGGTGATGGACTTACAAACCTTTTCTCTATCCCAAGTAATCGAACAATAATTATTTCAGGTATTATTGCAACAGGATTTGCATCAAATTACGATAGATCAATCCAAAGTGATGTAGAAAACAATACTCTGATGTCAAAGCAATTAGCTATTACAGGTGATTACTGGGGATTAGCAGGACAGTTTTTATTATGGGGGGCGTTCTCTTTTTCAGATAATAAGGATGAGAAATTTCAGTATGCCAGTGCGGCGTTTCTGGGTAACGGAATGATTACTTATGGTATTAAATATATTGTTGGTCGGGAACGGCCTGATAGGAGCAATAAAAGATCTTTCCCTTCAGGACATACATCGAATAGTTTTTTAACAGCTTCAGTGGCTCAAGAAATATATGGATCAAAAGTGGGTATTCCAGCTTACTTAATGGCAACACTCAGTGGATTAAGTCGTATTCAGGATAATAAACATTATTTATCTGATGTAATTTTTGGCGCTACATTGGGAATTGCCGTCGGAAAAGGATTTGGTCACGTATATCGACAAAACAGGAAATTAGTTCAATTCCGGGTTATTCCATTCCAGCAAACAATAAGTATATCCATGCCTTTAGGATAATAATCAATTATTCAATAAATATGTATATAACCATATATTGTAGGTATGATGAATATGGTTTATACCGTATACGGATAATAATAACCAATTGTGTTAAAAATTATCATAGATACACATATATTATAAAATTATACACATTATGTTTATATCATAAATCCCGAGATATCCTAAGTTCATTTACGATAACTGGAAAGTGTGTAAGATAAATAAAAATTAATACAGAATACTATAAATGAAGTTATAGATTTGCATTCATGTTTTCATCTAATACATATCAAAATCGAAGAAAAAACCTTTTTAATAGCATTGAACATGGTTTAATCCTATTACCTGGAAACAACCCAGTTCCAATGAATTATCCATCTAATCATCTTCCATTTCGTCAAGATAGCAATTTCATGTATTATTGTGGTCTCGATGTTTCTCATTTAAATCTTGTGTTAGATGTTGAAAAGGGAGAATCAATTCTCTTCGGTGATGATTTATCTGTTGATGAAATTGTATGGGAAGGCGAACGGACTCCAATTGAACAAATGGCTGAATTATCTGGAGTAGATCGTTTTTTATCATCTTCGGATTTACAAACATTCATACAAAAAAAAGATAAGGCAGTACATTATTTACCCCTTTATCGTGATGATCAGAAAATGTTTGTTTCTGAATTACTTAATGGAACAACTAATGGTGCATCAAGAAAACTTATCCAAACTGTAATAAGACAAAGATCCATTAAATCTAGCGATGAGCTTGCAGAGATTGAGTTGGCACTGGATATAACATGCGAAATGCATAAAATAGCCATGCGTCAAACCAAAGATGGTATGCTCGAACAATCCATCGTAGGAGCTATGGAAGGATTTGCCCTTTCAAAAGGTCGAAGATTAGCGTACCCGATTATTTTTACCATCCATGGAGAAATACTTCACAGTAATGTCTATACCAATGTCATGCATTCCGGTCAATTAGCACTAAATGATTCTGGTTCCGAATCACCACTACACTATGCAAGTGATATAACACGGACTTTCCCTGTTAATGGAAAATTCTCCCCTACGCAGAAAGAGATTTATCAAATCGTATATAAAATGCAGGCTGTTGCATTTGATTATTGTAAACCTGGAAACTCCTATAAAGATGCGCATTTGGCTACAGCTCGCGTTGCTGTGGAAGGACTGAAGTCTATTGGACTGATGAAAGGAGAGACTGAGCAGGCTGTAGAAGCAGGAGCACATGCTCTTTTTTTCCCTCATGGACTTGGTCATATGTTAGGATTGGATGTCCATGATATGGAAGGTCTTGGTGAAGACCTTGTTGGATATGATAATAAAAGTGAACGTAGTGATCAATTTGGTTTAGCCTACTTGCGACTTGCAAAAAAATTGGAGCCCGGATTTGTTTTAACTGTTGAACCTGGAATTTATTTTATACCGCATTTGATTGATCAATGGCAATCAAATGAAAAACACAAAGAATTCATTAATTATAACGCCTTAGCACCCTTTCGCAATTTTGGCGGAATCCGGATAGAAGATAATGTTGTAATTACAGAAGATGGATTTCGGATTCTCGGTCCACACATTCCTCGTACTATTGATGAAATAGAATCCATAATGGCTCAATAAAATGCGAAAAGCGATCTGGCTTTTGCTGTCCTCCTTTGGAATTATGTTTGCCGTACTTAGTTGGATGCAGGAATCAGGAGTCATTTCAACTGAGATTGGCGCTCTTAAAGGTGTCGCAGCGCTCGTTACTGGTACAATATTATATTTTACGATTCCACGTTTCTTAGACTGAATCCTTTTTGTACCTTCAATCTGGGGAATTAATTTCACTCAATCAATAAAGGAAGCGGTTATGGAATCAGCATCAAATCAAAGTCGATTAACGAGAAGATCATTTCTTAAAAAAGCCGGTGCGATTACTTCTGTAGCGGCAATTTCTCCTTTTACAATTTCATCGTTTTTAACTCGTTCTTCCGATGATAGGCGGATCATCGTTATTGGTGGAGGCCTGGCTGGATTATCATGCGCGTATGAATTAGACCAAGCTGGATACAATGTAATTTTGTTGGAAGCACGATCACGCCCTGGAGGTCGAGTTAGAACATATCGTGATCCTTTTGCTGATAATTTATACGCTGAAATGGGCGCTGAATATGTTGATAGTACAGATACATTTGTAAGGGACTATTGTAAAAAGTTTAATTTGAAAGTTTTGCCAGCCAAACAATATGATGGTGTTTACGTCAGGGGAAAACATCTAACCATGAAAGGTTTAAAGTCTGGGATGGATTCATTACCCTTTGAAGGGACACGGAGCGGACAATTATTTGGTCAGGAAGTTCATTATATTCAAAAGTGGATAGATTTGGTCAAAGAAAAAGGAGAAAATTCACCCGAAGTACAGGCATTAGACAAAATGTCAGTTGAAGAGATGTTGAAAAAGGGTGGTGCACCAAAGGATATTATAGATTTATATACATACACCAATGCGACAGAATCAACTTCTGTACCATCAAAAATGTCTGCTTTGTATATGGTATTGGCAAACGCAAAGACATCGGCATTCAGTGAAAATACAGTAGAAGGCCGCATTTTTGGAGGAAATGATCAATTACCCAAAACACTCGCAAAAAAACTAGGGACAAAAATTATTTATAATCGACCATTGAAAAGGCTTGGTTTTGATAAAAATGGTGTGACTGCCACTATAACCGAGAATGGGAAGCTTACCAAAATTAAAGGAATAAACTGTGTATTAGCAGTTCCAGCTTCTATATTAAGAAATATAAAGATCAATCCTGGTTTTTCTGCAGAAAAGACAAATTGTATTCAAAAGCAGCAGTATGGCCATGTGATGAAGATAGCGATGCAGTATCGCCAGCGGTTTTGGGATGAGAAAAATTCTATTGGTCAGCGTGTTTTTACTGATACTCCGCTCCGCAGAATATATCATTTTTCGATTGATCAGCCAGGTCCACGAGGTATATTGTTAACTTTTACTTCTGGTGAGGATGCAAAAAAACTGGGGCGATTACGGGAAGAAAACCGGATGGAAATAGCTCAAAATACCTGTTCAAACATATGGACAGAAGCACCGCAATACTGGGAAAATGGAATTACAAAATACTGGAATGAAGACCCCTGGGTGAAAGCTAGTTATTCTCTGGCCGGAATTGGACAGAAGGGTTTTAGAGAGATCTTGGCAAGACGTGAGGGACCAGTATTTTTTGCTGGTGAACACACAGCTATACACAGAGCTTCAATGAATGGTGCCATTGAATCAGGACTGCGTGCCACCGAAGAATTAAAAAGAGCAGTAAAAGTGTAAATGTTATTTTCTTTATTTTATATAAATGGATAAATACGATTCAAAAGTAGTGGGTCTCGATGCTGGTTTACTCATCGGGAAGTTTTTTTTGAATACGGAAGAATTGCACTACGGATATTGGCCTGATGATAAAACTGCAACAGCGCAAAACTTTGCAGGGGCACAAGCGCGTCATTCACAATTGATTATTGATCATATACCTGATGGCGTTAAGCGTATTTTAGATGTAGGAAGCGGTTCAGGTAGCCTAGCTCAAAAATTAATTAATCTAGGCTATAAGGTAGATTGTGTGGTTCCAAGTGAATTCTTAGCGAAAAAAATCAAGGCTAAACTTGGTAAAAATTCAATTATACATGTATGCAAATTTGAAGATTTGGAAGAATCGCAATCTTATGACCTTATTCTTTTTAGCGAAAGCTTTCAATATGTTCTAATGGAGCAATCAATTAATAAAATTGTATCAATGTTGCCGAAAAATGGTCATTTATTGATATGTGATGTATTCCACAAAAATGTTACTGGTGTTAGTCCTATGCGGGGAGGTCATCGTTGGGACTTGTTTGAAAATCAGATTTCTAAGAGTTCTTTAAAGCAAATTAACAATCTTGATATCACTGTAGAAACAGCGCCCACATACGATTTTCTGAATCAATTATTAAAGGAAGTAGTGATACCAATTTCTGATATCTCTGGTAATTATTTGAATTCTAATTATCCAAAATTGTCCAAAATATTGAAATGGAAATATCGCAAAAAACTGGATAAGATTGAGAAGGTATGGTACTCAGGTGAACTGACTGGTGAAAATTTTATAAAGTTTAAGTCATA
>CAYXUK010000009.1:0-5511 GCA_964468295.1 uncultured bacterium
TGAAAGAGTTTAACTTAATGATGAAGGGTTTGGAAATTGTTTTTGCTCAATTTCCAACAGGGCGGACTCTCTACTTTTTGAATGCCCATCATGATAAACTGGCACATCGACTCAATCTATTAGGGCAATCAGATATACTCTATCGCTTATCCGAGATGGACCCATCTCATAAGGACACTTACCTTAAAGGATTAAAAAAGAAATAGTTATGTCAACTCAAACTAAAAAAGAACAAATCACATTCTATTCTATCCAAGGTGAAAGTTTAAAAAAACTCCATATATATGAAGGTGGAGTATCAGCAGGTTTTCCATCACCGGCAGATGATTATCTTGATGTAGATCTAAATCTCCATAAATATTTAGTAAAACACCCCGCAGCAACTTTTTTTATTATTGCAAAAGGCCATTCGATGGAAAAGGCTGGTATTAGTGATAATGATCTACTTGTGATTGATAAATCATTGGAACCAAAAAATAATGATATTGTGGTTGCAGCTGTAAATGGTGAGTTTACGGTTAAACGCTATCTTGTAAATAATGGGCAAATCTGCCTTAGAGCAGAAGGAGAGCTTGGTGATTACCCCGATATTAAAATTACAAAGTCTACAGAATTTGAGGTGTGGGGTGTTGTGACACATACTATTCATAATCATCGATGATTGCACTAGCCGACTGCAATAATTTTTATGCCTCTTGCGAAAGAGTATTTAGCCCAGGGTTAAAAAATAAACCCATTGTTGTTCTTTCAAATAATGATGGATGTGTTATTGCTCGAAGTAATGAAGCGAAAGCTCTTGGAATCAAAATGGGTGAACCTGTATTTAAAGCGAGAAATATTATCGAAAAAAATAATGTATATGTCTTTTCTACAAATTTTGCTTTATATGGTGATATGTCAAGTCGAGTTATGTCCCTACTTAATCATATGTCTCCAGAAATTGAAATATATAGTATTGATGAGGCCTTTATGAATTTTGATGGTATTAAAGACTATCTGAAACTTGCCTCTAAAATGAGACGAACTGTCAAAAAGCATACTGGAATCCCTATTTCAATTGGAATTGCGAAGACAAAAACGCTTGCAAAAATTGCTAACCACGTTGCAAAAAGATATACTAAGGAAGGAGTATATGTACTAACGGGGTCTGATAAAATTTTAAAAATATTAGAATACCTGCCCGTTTCAAAAATATGGGGGATTGGTTCTCGGTATTCAAGGATGTTAAACAGCGAAGGGATCAAGACAGCTTATGATTTTACTCAGCTTAATGAAGAGTGGGTCTTGAAAAAAATGACTATTATGGGATTAAGACTACAAAATGAACTCAAAGAAAAATCATGCTTTTCAATCGATACTTATCCTCCACGTAAGAAAAATATATGTACCTCACGATCATTTGGAGTCCCAGTTAGAGAGCTTCGACTAATTCAAGAAGCAATCACAACCCATGCAGTAAGATGTGCAGAAAAACTTCGATCAGAAAAAGGTTGTGCCAAATATGTAAGTGTCATCCTTAAAACTAATCCATTTGATACAATAGGTGAATACTATAATGGATATAAATCTCTTAGCTTAAATATCCCTACCAATGATACTGTTGAAATTATCCGTACTGCTAATACTCTTCTAAAATCTATGTATAGAAAAGGACTTACATATAAAAAGGCGGGTGTTATTGTTGGAGATATAATTCCACAAGATGAAGTTCAACTTCATCTATTTGATATTGATACAAATTACATCAAAAAAAAGAATCTATATGGCACTGTAGATAAAATTAATCAAACGATGGGAAGAGATAAAGTTCAAATTTTGGGACAAGGTATTGCAAAAAGGTGGAGTTTAAAAAGAGAAAGACTTTCTCCCTCTTATACAACACGATGGGATGAACTCCTCAAAGTTCATTGTTAAATTAAAAACCGTTAATTATTCTTTAACAATATCCGCTGATATTTTTTTTCGGCGGATATAATAATCAAAAACTACACTACCCCAGTATAACCATGACAACACCTGTTTATCATTTACTTTACGAATTCTCTTTATAATCCGACGACGTTTCCATATAACATGAGGATGAGTCACAACCCAAAATAATGATTGTATAATTCCTACAAAGTGATTCATATCTAAACAGAATAAAGAGTATACCAAAGCAACCAACTCTAGAGCTAAGCGGATTGGAGTTATATATAATGTAAGTGGCAAACTATAGTTACATAGAACCATTAAAAGTGAATTTCGATGGTTGAGGTATTGTTTTTGCCGAGAGAACATTGGGAGCGTTACAGCATTTTTATGATAAACAATGGCACTGGGAACAGCCCATGTTTCTTTGCCCATAAGTCTAAACTTCCAACAAAGATCAATTTCTTCTTGATGCGCAAAAAATGTCTCATCAAAACAATTTGCTGATTCAAAATCAGACTTTCGCACCATGAGAGCCGTCCCACTAGCCCAAAAAATTGGACGTATCGTATCATACTGACCTGTATCTTTTTCTTGCTCTAAGAAAACTCGACCTCTAGCAAATGGATATCCAAGTATATCTAACCAGCCACCAGCTCCGCCAGCATAATCAAATTTTGTCTGTTCAAAAAAATTCAGGATTTTAGGCTGAACTGCAGCCACATTGGGATTCAAATTCATAAAGTCAACCAAACCATCCAACCAATGATGGTCTTGGATCGTATCATTATTAAGAAAAACAAGATATTCACCTTCGGCTGTTTTGGCACCGCGATTGCATCCGCCGGCATAACCGTAATTTTGATCATTTTCAATCAATTTGACTTGGGGAAAATTGAGACTGATCCAATCAGGGCTGCCATCGGTAGAAGCGTTGTCTACTACAATGATTTCCATATTTGGATATTTCGTTTCAGAAAGAGATTCGAGACACTCAGAAAGAACCTCTACGCCATTCCAGTGGGGAATGATTACCGAAATAAGAGGTTGGGCCATTATAAAAGTTAAATGAAGGGCAAGAAATGGAATATGGAATTAAATCGGTAACTTACCATTTTCCATAAACCATTACCCCTTTCCCATTTCCTTTTTTAGATCTTCCAATAGTTTTTGTGCCACTGGATCATTGGGATTTTTATCCAACCAATCTGCAAGAATCGCTTCTGCCTCAGAGTGTTGGTCTAACTTTTTGTATGTAAATACAAGGGAAGAAACAATTTGTGTGAAATTTTTTCGCCATTCTTCCATTTCCTTCTGTGTGACACGAAGATCTCCATTTTCAATTTGTTTAAAATCAGTGTACAATGTTTCAAAAATAGCACGGCCAATTTCAAATGAATCCAGTTGAGAAATATATACCTGCCCAAAATCCACTCTATCGCGGATGGTAAGATCGTTTCTCATCATAAGATTATCAATAATGCGCCTTAACTCATCTTTGTTACCCAATTCTCCAAACAAGCGCCCCACCTGGTAATAAAGATCCTTCGAATCAAAACGAATGGTTTTTTCAGGAATATTATCCTGCATTTTGGCCATTACTTCCAGTGCCTTTTCACGATGGAGAGCTGCTTTATCTTTATCACCATTTTCATTATCTATATATGCCATATAATGGAAGGCAGCTAACTGCATATAAGCACTGCGCAGGTTTTGCAATAGGCGGATGTTGGTGGTAGGAAAATAATAAACATCTTCCCTTCCTAGATTTCTAAACAAATACCCGGATTTATATTTTTTTGACCAAATCTCATCTTCTTTTTCCAACCAATCCCTAGCCTCAAGGTCCTGGGACCAAATCTCAGATCCTGAGCCTGACATAAGGTTGGTCCACATCCTTGACTCATTGATTGGATTCCGGGGATCCACCTTATAATCTCGCACGCGGTATACGAGGCCTTCCATCTCCAGGAATGGTTCAAGGCCTAAGCGATTGGATGAGGGAACCGTAACAGCAAAATAGATAGGGTATTTCCATTGCGCATCGCTGATGATCTTCAAAATCATCATATCTTTTACCATTAAAGCCGCACCAGCAAAAGTAGGATTTACTTTCCACTCAATATAGCCACTAGAATTTTTTACAGATTTGGGCGCTGGTATTTGCACATTGCGTGCCTGCCATGGCTGAAGGCCTGAGGCAATATCCATGATCTGAGCATCCGACATATTAATAAACTGCTCCAATTCCCGACCTTCCCGATCCACTTGTCTGCGGCGAGAATCCCGTAACTGGCGAATATACCATTCCGTATTTAAAAGACTGAGATTCGCAATTGTAATATCTTTGCGCACCCCTTCTACTTCTTGCAAATACCACAGTGGAAAAGTATCATTATCTCCATTGGTAAATAGGATGGCGTTTGGTTCACAGGATTGTAAAATGTTATAGCTATAATCCCAGGCGAGTCGATTATCCGAGCGATCATGGGTATGGTAATTAGCTTTTAGTAAGACGCCTGGCATAACCACAAGTAAAATCACCATAGCGCTAATTATAAAACTTTTTGCCGCAGGTTTACCTTTTAAAAAGGCATGCAATTTATCGCCCAGCGCCGCAACAGCAATGCTAATCCACATGGAAAAAGCAAAGAAACTGCCAACGTAAGAATAGTCACGTTCTCGTGGTTGTGGGTTGTCCTGATTAACATAAAAAATAATCATTAAGCCCATCATCAAAAACAAACTAAACACAGAAAAGGCTTGCTGTTTATCACGCTGGAAATGATAAAACATACCCCACAATCCAAATAAAAATGCTAGAGGTAAACCAAATTGGAACCAATCAACCCCATCTTCATTGGTATTGGCACCATAAGCAGTTACCCATTTGTCTGTGCTGGGGCCACGGCCGGCAAATTGCCAGAGAAAATACCGCCAATACATTTTTTTAATCTGATAGTCCCAAAAATACTTCCACTGTTTATCCATCCGGTACGATTTGTATTTCCGCTCCTGCCTAGAAGAATAATCGCGCCCATTAGTAGGACGACCTACCGCTTCATGCTTTGGCGGCAGGCCATCATATCGTCTGGGGAACTGAAACATTTGTCCGTACTGCTCCCGCTCCATATATGCAATGGCACGGGCAACGGTTGATGGATCATTTTCATTAATGGCAGGCTCTTGTCCAGAACGGATAAAGATTGTAGCATAGCTGGAATAACCAATTAAAATTAATACAATGGATGTAAGGGCCAAGGCATACTGGAATTTTTTTGCAATGATCGATGCAATCATAGATCCAACTATTGCCAGGCTAAAGATAATAACCATGTTTAGGCCGATCCTATCCACTAATTTCGGCATACCATTAATGATACCCGCGTTAATGACAAGATAGACTACACCTGTTATTACGGTAGTAATAAGAAAACCTTTATAAGAAAAATCAAATTTTCTGAAATAAATAATAAGAGCAATAAATGGTAGGGCCAAAAGGTTCAGCAAATGAACACCGGTGGCTAGACCAAGCATATAAGCAATAATCAGGATATAGCGTTCATTTCCTTTTTCGTCCGCACGCTCTGCCCAGTGAAG
>CAYXUK010000009.1:5611-30435 GCA_964468295.1 uncultured bacterium
AGGCTGTGGATAATATACTGTTCTTCCCATTCGCTCAGATTCCCTTTCATCTTGGTCTGGAGCATACCCAGTAAGTCAATATAATAAGTTGCTTGTTCTAGGTTTCGCTCCAATTTATCGGTAACGGGGTTTTTGACTTTTCCTAGCGATATCCAGGCGCTTTGGACAAAAGTATTCACCAAGTGGATGAATAATTGATCTTCTTTTTTTAGTTGTTCTTCTGCCATGATTTACCTCTTGAAATAACTTTAATTCAATTTAATTAATAATGTTTCAAAAATAGCCGGGGAAAATACACTATATCGGGGGATAAGTCGAATAATCTAATATATTCAGGAAATATTCGCTCGGTCTAATTTATCCTGATATTCATTCATAAAACGGATTCGGATCAATTCATTTTCCGGTTGGTTTAAATTGGGATCAAATTTGACCAATTCAAATGCAGATTCGCGGGCTTTTCTTAAGATGGGTCCATCTGTAATCATATTAGCGATCTTATATTTTAAAAACCCACTTTGGCGTATACCAAAAAATTCCCCTGGCCCCCGTAACTTTAAATCTTCATCGGAAATAACAAACCCATCATTAGTGGATTCCATAATTCGGAGGCGTTTTTTTGAATTTTCTGTAAAGTTGCGACGTACGAGAATACAGTAACTTTTTTCACTTCCCCTCCCCACACGACCTCGCAATTGGTGAAGTTGAGTTAATCCAAAACGATCAGCATATTCAATGAGCATTACCGTAGCATTGGGAATATCAATTCCCACTTCGATCACAGTGGTGGATACGAGAATATGGATATCATTACGGACATAGGCACCCATGACTTCGTCTTTATCATCTTTTTTCATACGCCCATGAATGAGTCCCACTTTTAATTTAGGAAAAACATTTTCTGAAAGATCTCCATGCATTTCCACTGCTGCTGCCAGATCGGACTTTTCTGTTTCTTTCACTAAGGGATAAACTACCATACACTGGCGACCAGCTTTTACTTCTTCTTTCATAAATGTGTAAATTTTTTTCAGCCTGGTTTCATCAACAACTTTGGTGATAATGGGGATTCGATCTCTAGGCATTTCATCAATGATCGATAGATCCATATCGCCATGATAAGTAATGGCCAATGTGCGGGGAATGGGTGTGGCCGTCATGGCTAAAAAATGAGGATTGAACCCTTTCCTAGTGAGATCACCCCGCTGGAGGACACCAAAGCGATGTTGTTCATCTACAATAGCCAGTCCTAGTTCCTTGAATGCTACATCTTGTTGAATCAGAGCATGAGTACCGATAATAATATCAATCTGTCCACTTACCAAACCATCGAGGATAGATTTTCTTTCCTTTGCTGGGGTACCACCCACAAGAATAGCACAGGTCATACGGGCCGTTTCAGCATACATTTTAAATGACTCATAATGCTGCTGGGCTAAAATTTCCGTTGGAGCCATTACTGCCACCTGAACGTTATTGGCCACAGCAATGGCAGCTACTAATGTTGATACAATGGTTTTTCCTGAGCCTACATCCCCTTGAAGAAGTCGATTCATGGAGAATGGCCGTGCCATATCATTCTTAATTTCTTTGATAACTTTCTTTTGAGCACTCGTCAATTCAAAATCTAAATTATCTGAAATCAATTTAACTTGAGGGCCAATTTTGATAAGTGCTTTTGCTCCTGTTTGCTGGATTGAAGACTTACGCACGGCCATCAGCAATTGAAGAAAAAAATGTTCGTCAAATTTTAACCGATTTACTGCTTCACTTAATACTGATACTGACTCAGCAAAATGGATATTCCTAAGGGCATGATTTAGTGGGCACAAATCATGCTGATTCCTGAATTCCAGTGAAAAATGATCAGGAATTTCTTCCAGTGAATCTAAAATAGTCTTTATCAGGCGTCGCAAGGTCCGACTGTCAATACGTGTTTTTTTCAATTCAGCTGGTATCGAATAAAGTGGAATCACTAAACCAGAATTAACCGGGTCCTCATCATCTTTTAGCTTATCGTATTCCGGGTGGACAATCTGTAAGCCGTTAAAAAATTCCACTTTCCCGCTTACCGCTAGACGGTCACCAATCTTAATTGTTTTTTTCATATACTGGGCAGCATTGAACCATGTGAGGTTTAGCATCCCTTTCCCATCAGATAAAATTGCCTGAAAGTACTGGCGACGTTTACCCTGTCGTATGCCCGCTGCTTCCACATTTCCAACTACAGTGGCCTCTTTGTCTTTTTGAAGCTTAGAGATTAATGTAATTGTTGTGCGGTCTAAATGTTTTCGGGGATAATAATGGAGAAAGTCCGCAACGATATGAATACCGATAGCTGAAAGTGCGTCTGCCCTGGTCGGGCCGATACCTTTAATGGAATGAAGTGATGTAGATAGCGTGGGAGCCTTTTCAGGCACTAGAAATTAATTCCATTCCTTTCGGTAGGTATAGGTAACAGTCTGAGATCCGTTAGCAGGAATGGTCAATGGGAAGTGAATAGTAGAGGCATCCTTTTTGCGATAATTGGCAGAAGCATCCCGCACTACCCAATCTCCATAAATATGTTCAATCATGCGAATCTTGATTTCTGAAGCAAGAGTATTTTTAACTTCAATGCTGATAGTTCCTTCTTCACTTTTTCGTTGCCGGTCATAATTCAAAACAGTTCGCTTTCCCATTACATCAAAGGCTCGACCAGAAACAATGGTGGCCGTAGCCCCTTTGGGCACCTGCCGAATCTCATCTTCACCTACAAATTCAACATTTCCTTGATTCCCCGTTTGGTATAATTGAATTTTTCCCTGTGGCAAGGGTACACCCAAATTATTGTTTTGTATATTGGCAATTTGATATTCAATTGCGAGTGGCTCTTCACGTTGGCTACGTTCGTCATTTTCAAATAAATATGTTTTCTCAAAAGAAACCCTTTTTGATGCATAGAGACGGGTAGTGATACTTTCTTCTCCCATGAGACCAATCTTACCTCCTAATTGATAGATATGGTAATCACCCAATTGATCTTCTTGGGGTTCCGCATTTTCTTGGGATGGATCAATGGTTTTCATCATTAAGGGTGGTACATTCATATGACCGTTCTGCTTTAAGTTTCCTTCTACCAGTTGAAGCGATACATTCTCAAAATCCAGATTGCTGTTATTCTTTATATAAGCTTCGGCCAAAAATTCTGCTCCATTACCCGATTCATCCAAAATAAGTCGATAGATGGCATCCCAGTCAAACCCTTTGGAAAGATAGATAAGGCTTCCTCTTACAGGTCCCAATTTCTTTTTTGGTGAAATATTCCACGTGAGGGAGGGCTTATACATGACATTTTCTAGTGACCCAGGGGCATTAATATAATCAATACGATTCCGGTTAAAAGAAATGACAGACCGTCTACGCTGTATAGTAATAGTATTACTCGTTACCTCCACCAGTGTGCCAGTCATAGCTTTATCATTGATAAGTTTGATATCAACGGTTTGACCTAAAAAATCATAAAGACGATCTGCAAAATGGAACACATCCCGATTGAGACGTTGCATGTTAACGGTTGCATTGTCAAGGGTCAAAAATGGAGAATCTTTGATCAAACCAGAAGGAAGTATATCCCATGATATATTGCTTTCACCCGGCTGCATATTCCACGCAACGGGCTGTTTGATGAGGGCAAACCCATCCTTATACATAGTCATGGTGGCGTGGTTTGATTGACCTAATGTGAAGGCCATCAAAGTAATAATTCCGATAATTTTCTTCATTGAAGCATTTCCAGATTAGCTTTTACAAGTTCGAATTCTGTTGTCATATCCTGCAGTTTTGTCTTTTCATTTTCAATTACATTGGCCGGAGCAGAGCTCATAAAATTTTTATTTTCAAGTTTTTCCTTTACACCAAGTAAATGTCTTTCCAGTTCACCCAAACGTTTTGAAAGACGTGCATATTCCTGCTCTGAATCTATTAATCCTTTGAGCGGAACAAACAGTTCCATTTTTTGTACTACGGCTGTGGCAGATTGATCGGGTTTTTTCAAATCCTGTCCTAATGTCATGTCATCAACCTTTCCTAAGGTGCGAATAATTTCATCAAATGATTCAATAAGTGTTTTGTTTCCATTTACATTACGAATCACTAAATCTGCTTTTTTCCCGGGAGGTACATTCATACCGCTTCGAATGGTACGAACTGCCGTAATTATATCCTTTAACAGTGTTATAGAATCATCTGCCTCTTTGTCTTCAAAGGATGAATCACCATTCAACCAAAGGGTTACAATTAAATCTGCATCGTTTTCATTACGGAAATGGGCCCACAGTTCTTCACTAATAAAGGGTGCATAAGGGTGCAATAATCTCAAAATACCTTTAATTACATGAACCGATACCGCTCTTGCAACATTTGCTTTTTCCGCATCTTCTCCATAGAACCGCGTTTTGGCAATTTCAATATACCAATCGCAGAAATCGCTCCAAGTAAATTCATAGATTGCCTTGGCCGCTTCATTAAAATGAAAACGGTCTAATTGGCGATTCACCTTGATTGCTGTCTGGTTCAGTTGGCTTAAAATCCACCGTTCCGGTAAGTCTAATTCAACTGATTTCAGATCAATTTCTGGAGCTTTACCTCCTTCGAGATTCATCTGAACAAAGCGAGATGCATTCCAAATCTTATTCATAAAATTTCTTCCGACTTCAAGCCGAGAATTAGAGAATAAAACATCCATTCCTTGTGGTGCCATAAGCATAATCCCAAAGCGTACCGCATCCGTACCGTATTCTTTAAATAAATCAAATGGATCGGGTGAATTTCCTAAAGATTTACTGAATTTTTTTCCTGTTTTATCCCGAAGTATGGATGTGAAATAAACGTCTTTAAAGGGAAAATCATCCAAAAATTCATAGCCGGACATTATCATTCTGGCCACCCAGAAAAATATGATATCTGGTCCTGTCACCAGTGCATCGGTTGGATAAAATGTTGTTAGACTCTGATTTTTTTCAGGCCAAGAATGAACGCTAAAAGGCCATAACCAAGATGAAGCCCAAGTATCCAACACATCTTCATCCTGAGTCCAGTTCTCCGGGTCTTCTGGACCATCCACCGATACGTGTAATTGTGTTGAATCCTCATTGTGGTACCAAACAGGAATCTGATGTCCCCACCATAGCTGCCGACTGATACACCAGTCATTGATATTCTCCATCCAATGATTATAGGTCTTTTTCCAATGATCAGGGTGAAACTTGATCTGGCCAGAATTGACTGCTTTCAGAGCCGGTTTTGAAAGTTCATCCATTTTCAAGTACCATTGCTCTGACATATAATACTCAATTGGTACCTGCCCTCGTTCAGAATATCCCACATTGTGGGTATAATCCTCAATTTTATCAATTCCATTTTCAGCTTCTAAATTGGCAACAACTGCTTCCCGTGCTGCTTCTCGTGTAAGCGATTGAAATTTACTGGGTACATTTGTGTTCAAAGAAGCATCATTATTCATAATATTGATGAATTCCAAATTATGATGTTTGCCCATTGAAAAATCATTCGGGTCATGGGCTGGTGTAACTTTTACACATCCGGTACCAAATTCAGGATCGACATGTGCATCAGCAATGATTGGAATCTCACGATTCACCAATGGTAGAGTAACGGTTTTCCCAATAAGGGATTTATATCGATCGTCATCAGGATGAACCGCAACTGCTGTATCCCCAAGCATGGTTTCGGGGCGGGTTGTGGCCACGACTATACATTCATCTTCATCTGTTATCGGATATCGAAGATGCCATAGTTTGCCATTTAATTCTTTATGGATCACTTCCTCATCACTAATAGCTGATTTGGATACGGGGCACCAGTTTACCAATCGGTGGCCACGGTAAATAAGGCCTTTATCGTATAGTTTGACAAATGATGCTAAAACTGCTCGAGAATATTCCTCATCCATTGTGAATCGTTCCCGCCCCCAATCACAAGAACATCCCAGTTTTTTCAGTTGGTTTATAATGATCCCACCATATTTTTCTTTCCAATCCCAGGCATGCGCGATGAATTCATCACGTGTAATGCTATTTTTGGATATTCCCTTGGATTCCAGCATTTCGACCACTTTAGTTTCGGTGGCAATAGATGCATGATCCGTACCAGGGATCCAACAAGCGTTTTTTCCGTCCATCCTGGCCTTACGAATCAATATATCCTGAATGGTATTATTTAGCACATGACCCATAGTTAACATACCAGTGACATTTGGTGGAGGAATTACAATTGAATACGATTTTTTTGAGGATGTATCATCCCCGTGGAAATAACCATGATCCAGCCAATGTTGATACCAACGATCTTCCAGCTTATCCCAGTTATAAGTTTTATCAAGTTGTGGCGTTGACATGAAGTTTTAATCTAATGTATTGAAAAAATCAAATGAAGATAGAATGCTACCTTTCTAAAATTAAACTGAATGCTGTGGTCAATTTTAGTACGTTTTGATTAGCCTTTACCAAATTACCGGAAATGATTCGACCCAAATTGCGCATAACCTTGAATCCAATATTTGGATTTTTTTCGCAAATATTGTACAAATCTGATTTATCCAATTTAACCAATATACATGCCGTTTCAGCTCGAACATTGGCAGTTCTGCGGTCACCATCGTTAAACATGGACATTTCACCAAAAAGCGGATTGATATCGCTTGATAGCTTTAAAATCGCTTTCTCACGGTTATCTGATTCACTTTTATTCATGGATAACGTTAAAGCCTGATTGATTTGAACCTCACCTTCAAGTAGCAAGTAAATACAATCCCCTTCTTCTCCTTCGGATATAAATTGCTGACCTTTTTCCATTTGTACTTCTTTAAGCGCATCACCAAAATGGTTTAATTCATCATCAGTCAAATCAGAAAAAATGGCGAATTTTTTTAATCGTTCATTATTCATGCTTGCCTCAAGGAATTACGATGGCTCGTTCTTCTTCACTGATCGTATAGCCATCCTGTGGATTTACAACAACATTGATTTTACTCTCTTCTTGGAGAGAGATACCTCCTTCTTTCAATTTTCGTTCAATAAAAGAATCCAGCGCTGATGCATCCGATGACAGGATCGCTCCAATCCCCAAGTTAGCATCTTCTGAAAAAACTCCAATCAAAACAGATCCATTCTTATTTCTAAAATGATCAAATAGCTCATCATAAGTTTTTCCAACAAATTCAGATGGGATATCCACTCGTTTGATGCGCGAGTTAGAACGGCTATAAATTAATTGCCGGGCGATTTGAGGCAGACCTGGATCTAGGACATGAGAAGTTAATATATGGGCACTAAAATCATCTCCAATCACTACTTCATCCGCATCCGCACGTTTAATATGGGTCAGGTTTTCTCTATCTAAAAGGTATGCCACAACACGTATGGCTGGATCGATACTTTTTATTGTTAATGTCGCAAAAATTGTTTTCTCATCATATGTGGCTACCTCTGAACCGGTAGTATTTGGGATTACAACAACAGTATTCGCTGTTCTAACACTAGCTCGTTCTAATATTTCTTCCTGCGTAAAATCCCCTGAAACAAAGTCAATCTTCAAATCGCGGTAACGATTTTTCAGTTGAGTTACCTCTTCCTCATTCAATTCATTGATAAGAACCAAGTTTTCCTTTTTTCCACGATTTAAAAACTGCATAGCATTCAGCATTCTTTCGCCATTTGGATTCCAACCGCAAAGAATTAAATGATCGTTTAAATTCAGTTTTTCCAAACCTTTTCCCTCCCGAATTTTTTGAGCAACAAAAATGGATGATATTGATGCTGTGAGCAGCGAAACAAGTGAAATACCAATAAACATGATTAATACGGCAAAAACTCGACCTTCAGGTGTTCCCGGCGAATAATCACCATATCCAACGGTCGTCATGGTTACAATTGCCCACCAGTAAGGGTTATCACCCTCAGAAATCTCCCCAGGTTCAAGCCACTGCAGCAGAGCGCCGCCTAAGAACATTGTTACGATAATACCAGCGCCAACCTGAAAAAAACTGTTGCGAATTAAAGTTCTGACCCACAGACGCATAAAGGTAATTTAAATCAACCTAAAGTAGTTTGACTTATGGAAATGTAGAGAATATCGCAAAAAAATTGCAAAAAAAACATATTGACCCGTAAAAAAATTGCAAAAAAAACATATTGACTCGTATTCTATATCCCTATTAGCATCACTTAGGAGAGAAGATGACCGGAGGGGTCATACTCATGACGTATAAGTGTAACTTTTTCAGTCAATCTTTCCGAAGAGATTTATTTAACCTTAAGGAGGCTTAATGAATAAAGCTATGATTCCCAGATTGGGTACAACATTTCTCCTGCTAATAGGAATGTCCACATTTCTTTTTGCGCAGGAAGGTTCTGTATCTGGTCGCGTCACTGACGCTGATAATGGGGACCCTTTAGTGGGCGCCAACGTTCTCGTTGTCGGCACCAACCTTGGTGCAGCAACAGACGTCAATGGTGAATACACTATAAGTAGGGTACCCGCAGGCGCTCAGCGACTTAATGCTAACTATATTGGCTACGCGAGTAGTTCAGCCAATGTGGATGTCCCAGCTGACGGTGCTGCATCTGCAGACTTCGGTCTGTCTGTTGCTGCATTGAATCTCAATGAGATCGTTGTTACCGGTGCCGGTACAGCTGTGGAAAAATCCAAAATTGGTAATTCTGTAGGTATAGTGAATATGGAGAGCCTAGAAGATGCACCGATCACTAATTTTTCGGATATTCTTCAAGGACGTGAAAAAGGCGTTATTATGCTGCCAAACGGTGGTTTGAATGGCGAAGGCGCTTCAATTCGTATTCGCGGAACCTCAACCCTTTCCCAGTCGAATGAACCAGTGGTTTACATTGATGGTGTGCGTGTTGATAATGCCGCCAGCGGTGTAGGCCCCGGTGGTACGCCATCTCGCCTGGATGAGATCAACCCTGCTGCTATTGAACGGATTGCAATCTTAAAAGGTGCAGCTGCGGCTTCACTTTATGGGACTCAAGCTGCCAATGGGATCATTCAGATCTTTACCAAGCAGGGCGCAATTTCCAAACCACAATTCACAGTAGAAGTAAGCAGTGCTTCAAGCAGCTACGATGAAAGTCGTTGGAAACCCAACTCTGGGTTTGCTCGTGACCAAGCTACAGCGGATACTATGAATAAATGGCTTGGAACCAGCGTAAAACCGTATGAAGTGGCAAGTAAGTGTTTCCCATGTGAACTTTATGACACAGGTAGTAACAACACTATTTCTGCTTCGGTTCGCGGTGGCGCCCCTGGTGCGACCTATTTTGCTAGCCTACGCTATGTTAATAGTGACGGTCCTTACGATGAGAATGCCACACTAAATGGCGCACCTGTTGGATATTCGGACCCAACCAAACCAGGCTCGAATGACATGCGTGATCAGTTTATGGTTAGTGCTACGCTAAATATTGTGCCGACAGATAGACTGCGGCTTCGTGTGTCTACGAACTACACATATACAGACCATAACACGATTCAAAACAATAACAACATTTATGGTACTACTTCCCTGATTCAAATGGGAAAACCGGAGTATGTGACATACAAAAATGCCACCGGCTCAGTTGCCTTTGCAACAGCTCGTGAAACCACCTACCGTTCTTTGAACAATGAAGGTGATAACACAACGATCTCGCTGCAAGCCAGCTATAAGCTCGCCGATGGTTTAAATCTTTCCGGTACCTTTGGCATGAACACCACGTTGAATAAAAGTACCAACTTGACGCCGTTCGGATATGCAGTGGATGGTAAAATGGGCTATGCCCCACAGGGTGCCCTATACAAAGGAAAGAATGACAAGAAAGTCTACACAATGGATGTGAAAGGTGATTACGCCAAAAACTTTGGCGATATTAGCACCGAATCTGTAGTGGGCTTCCAGGCTTTCCAGACCATTAATAAAAGCATGGACGGTGGTGGACAACAGTTCCCTGGTCCCGGTCTTCAAGTACTGGGCGCCTTAGGTTCTAACTCTGCTGGCTCAGGATTTTCGGAAGTCATTGAAGCTGGACTTATGATGCAGACCAGAATAGGTTATATGGACTGGTTATACGCTACTGCCGGTATTAGACAAGATGCGAACAGTGCATTTGGCGCTGACTTCAGCACCATTACCTATCCGCGGTTTAATGTATCTTTCATCCCCACGGCTATGACGGGGGGAGCAATTGGTCCTATGTCCACATTAAGACTACGGATGGCTTGGGGTCAAGCCGGTCAACAGCCTGGTGCTTTTGACCAGTATACGACTTTCTTGCCTTGGGCTTCTGAATTTGGTCCCGGACTTTCCCCTGGGAATGTGGGTGACCCAAGTTTGAAACCGGAAGTCTCAACCGAAATTGAATTCGGTGGTGAAGTCGCTTTTTTAAACGACAGACTCGCGGTTGATTTTCAGACATGGAGCCGTACAGTAGAAGATGCACTGATTCAACGTGCGTATCCGCCTTCTGGTGGTTTTTTCAGAACACAGCTTTCTAACATTGGGCAAATTGATGCCTCTGGTTGGGAAGCCGGTGTAGATGCAAGTGTTCTACGTAACTCTTCAATGTCAGTCGATATATTTGCAAGCATTTCCTACCTGGAAGAAACGGTTGTTAGCCTTGGTGGTGCTCCGGAACAAAAAGTGGGTGGTTCTTATCCCCGCTACCGGAACTTCTTAACCGAAGGTTGGTCTCCTGGTTCTTTTTTCGGTGCGAAACTTGATCGCTCTAAAAAGTATCCAATCGATACAAATGGCGATGGTGCAGCTGATGACGATGCAACGCTCCTTGCTTTCTTCACTTCGGGCGGTGCTGGTGTTCGCGCAGGATGGAATCCTGTCATGTTGACACCGACACAAGCCGATGTTGACGCTGGTAGAGCAAAGGACACAGGTGCACTCGGCTGGTATTTAGGTAAACCAACACCCGATTATAGCGCTTCTTTTGGTACAGCTGTCAAAATGGGTAAAAACTGGCGTATGAATGTCATGTTTGAATCCCGTTTTGGTAATTACACCGTCACAAACCTGACAGATGCATTTCGCAAATCTCATGGTTTGATCGGTAGAAATGTACCTGAAGCCGCGGCAACAGAAGCTGATCTCATGGATCCAGCTAAAGCAGGTCAAGTACGCTTGGATGCAGCTAACCGCTGGGTTAGAGAATTCCTGGCTCTTTCACCTTACAGTGGTTTAAATACCATTGAAGATGCATCATTTACTCGTTTGCGCGAGCTGAGTTTTGCATATTTGGTTGATCCGGAACTTGCTGCCCGTGTAGGTGCAAAAAGTCTGACTGTAGCAGTCTCAGGTAAAAACCTGTGGATTAGTACACCTTATTCTGGTATCGACCCAGAGCTGAATTCTATCGCCCGTTCAAATGGCGGTATCAATGATTTTCAGCAATCAATCGATGCTTTTGGTGTTCCGATCCCAAGTTCTTGGACCCTCAGTCTTAAAGTTGGTATGTAAGGAGGTATGATAATGATTAATAAAATAAAAGTACTCAGCCTTCTGATCAGTTTTGCCTTGATTGGTTGTGCTCTTGAGGTAGATAACCCAAATAGTCTGCTTGAAGATGATCTTGGAGACCCTTCTGCCGCCGTTGGTGTTGCTAATGGTGGTTGGAATGCTTCTTTGAGAGGAATTGGCTACATCATGATCGCTAATGCGGTCGCTACTGATGAAGTTGTATGGATTGGATCCCGCGATGCCTGGCGTGAGCTGGACAAAGGCGGTATGGAAAATGTTTACAACGAATTCGTAGACGGTGCTTGGCCCTATATAACGGAAGGCCGTTGGATGAGCGATAAAGCTGTCTCGGTATTAGAGGATTTCCATGGAAAAGGAACTTTGCCTAATACACAAGACCTGGTTCGTTCATACTTAACTGCTGCAATGGTTCGTGTTTACATTGCTGATATGTTTGATGATTTTGTCTATTCTGACAAAACTGTAGCTGGTAATGCTATTGGTGATGCAAACATGTCGGGATTGTATGATGAAGCAACCGCGCTTTTGGGTAAAGCTTCTGCACTCGCAGATGCTGACAACAAAATCAAAGTTGCTGGTTTACAAGCACGTGTTGCCCATGCAAAAGCCGTTTGGGGTAAAGTCAACCCTGTGAATACAGCAAGTCCATATGTAAATGCGGGTGCTACTGAAGCTGCCGCTGCTCTGGCATTAATGTCCAGTGATTACAAATGGAAAATGTTATTCAGTGGTTCTACAGTGTCCAACAATATGTCTTGGCAGATCAATGGTCGCCTGGAAATGGATTTGTTGTACAATGACTATGTCGCTAATGGGGACGCACAACCCAATGATTTAGTCACAGGAACGGCTGATTCAAGAATAACTGCTCTTGCCGCTGAATTCAGAGACATAAGTGGCGGTACGGATTATGCACCAATTACGGTCGTTTCCGCACGGGAAATGCATCTAATTATTGCAGAAAGCAAAATGGCAGCTGGTAATGCTACCGATTGTCTTGCTGAATTAAATAAAATTCGTGCTTTAGATGGATTAGCAGCCTATACGACAGAAGATGCTGGTGCAGCGCTACAAGCCGAACGACGTGCGAACTTGTTTGTTCAAGGCCGTCGTTTGTCAGACATGTATCGTTTTGGCGTCACATCTGCTGTTTGGGACAATGTTGAGAAATCTCCGGCTGGCACATATTTTCCGATTACTATTCGGGAAATCCGCGCCAACCCAAACCTTTCTCAATAAGTAAGCGTACACCGCCTTTTATTTAGGCAACAGTACAAAACATGTAAAGAAAAGGGCCCTTTTTAAGGGCCCTTTTCTTTTTTGTCCATATTTATACTACCCTGTAATTTCCCGCTATGAAAATACTGATTAAACCAATTGCTATTATCCTAATAAATACCATTTTGCTGGCACAAGCAAAAATTGTCAGCACTTCTGGCAAACCCATAAAAGTTGCTTATGCGGGCGTTAAAATTGAAAACATGGAGTCATGGGCAGAAGCGGAGCTACAGAATAAATTTAAATCAATTTTCAATGGATTAAACCCATCACAAGTAATCTTAAGTGAAGAAGTAAACAAAATAGCTAAGGCTCAAGCGGATTCTTTATTTTTGGATATGATTGACATTAAATCATTTCAAAATCTGGCCGAAAAAACGGGCGCTCAATATGTTTTTGTTGGAAAATTTAAAAATGTATCTCCGGATGAAAGCCGCATAATGGTTCAAGGTGATTTTTATAGATATAATGCAGCGTTAAAGTCCAGTTTTCGGTATGAAGTCCTGAAATATTATGAACGAATGAATGATGAAACTGCAGTGATAAAAAAGCAATTGGTTGATTCTATTCCCAATGCCGCTAAACCAGCATCAGCCAGACAGTTGTTGATCGTTTTTAGCGTAATCTTACTTGCTGGCTTCCTTTTTATGTCATTAACAGGAACAGATGTCTGGGCTGAAGGTGACGGCCAAGGTGGACCGCAGCCCACAGAAAATTAATGAGCCCCCTTTTTAAGCCACTGGCCATATTTTTATCGGCAAACTTATTACTGGTTCAAGTTTCCCTAGCTGTACCCCAAACCAAATCCGGAACAATCAATGTAGGTTATGTTGGTGAAAAATTAGATGATATCCCAGATGGTTATAAAAAACTTGTGCGCCAGAAAATGTTGGGGCTGATCAATCAAAATTACTATGAATTCCATAATCCTACTGATTTAACCGCTATACACAGTAATTCAATCTCCACCATTTTATCCCATAATGAAAATTCATTCAATGGTGATTTAGCCCGTTTGTCTGAGGATGCTAACTTGGATTATATTTTTGTAACATCACTTAGTAACATTTCAGAAGATCAGAATCGGGTCATGCTTGAAGGAAATGTTTTTCGATATAATCGAAAATCTGACGATGTATACCGATATGAAATACTCTCTTATGCTGAAGATCTGGATCTTCATATCCAAGCGATGAAACGGGAATTGGTAGAGACCATTCCCCATAGTGTTCATGGCTTAGGTCGAAATCGGATATATGTTCTAGTTGGAGTTGCTATCGTTATCGGTTTTGCCATGAGCCAGTCTTTTGGTAACATGTTCAAATTTTTACAAGATGGTGATAATGATGAAGAACCTGTCCCGCCTGTGGGAGATTAAATTATTTTTTGTGAAAAATCCCCACTGTCTCCACATGGGGAGTATGGGGAAACATATCTACCATCGTTAATCGTTTTAAGTCATAGCCCTTCCTTTGCAGAATCTCTGAATCCCTAGCTTGTGTAGTGGGATTACAGGATACATAAACGATTTTTTCCGCTTCAAATCGAGGTAAATAACTGGACATTGATTTATGCATCCCTGCTCGGGGAGGATCAACCACAACCACATCTGGTTTTGGATATTTTTTAATTTTACCAAACTTAAAAAAATTGTCCAGATTAGCCACATGAAATTTTACATTACCAATCCCATTTCGTACTGCATTCCGTGTAGCATCTTCAACTGCTGAAACAATCACTTCAAATCCATGTACTTCCTTCGCTTTTTGGGCCAAAAACAGTGAAATAGAGCCCGTACCACAGTAGAGATCAAATACCACCTCTTTTCCGGTTAATTCGGCCCCTTTCAAAGCGGTTTGATACAGCTTTTCAGCCATTAATGTATTGGTCTGAAAAAACGAATTGGCTGATATTTCAAAAGTTAGATTTCCGAGCTTTTCTTCTAAAGCAGGTTTTCCATGTAGATGTAATTCATATTCACCGAAAGCAATGTCGGCCTTCTTTGTATTAATATTATTTACAATGGTTGTGATTTGCGGGAATGCTTTGGTCAACCCATCCACTAAAGGGTTTAATATATCAGTATTTTCATAAGCTGTAACCAAGTTTACTAATAGTTCACCTGTATTGACTCCGAAACGCATCATCAGGTAGCGTAGAAACCCATTATGCGTTTTTTGATTGTATGGTTTCAAGCCTAATTCCTGCACCAGCGATTTCACTTTAGTTAGGATTTCATTACCTAGTTCAGGCATAATATGGCACCTGTCAATATTAAGAATTTTATCCCAGCGTTTTGGGATATGCATTCCGAGGGCAAAATCTTTATTTACATCTTCCGGCTCTTCAGGCAATACCCAGCGATTATTGGAAAAGGTGAATTCCATTTTATTGCGATAATGAAAAATATTATCGGCAGAAATAATTTCATCCAATTCAAAATTGGTGATCCCCGCCTGACGGCGGAATATGTTTTCTATTTGCTGCTTTTTCTGAGCAACCTGCTCAACATAATCCAGTTGCTGAACTTTACATCCTCCACAAGTGGGAAAATGATCGCAACGAGGTACGACCACATGCTTTGATTCAGAAAGGATTTCTAATGGTCTTGCTTCGCCGAATCCTTTTCTTTTTTTATAAAGCAGGGCGCGGACTTTTTGACCAGGAATAGCATTTTTAACAAAAATGACAAAGTCATCCACACGAGAAACACCTTTCCCACCATAAGCCAGAGAATCGATGTTTAATTCCAGTTCCTGGCCTTTTTTAACTGGCATTGCTGACGTTCATAATTTCAACTCCTGAACTGGTACCAATTCTATTTGCACCAGCTTGGATCATTGCAACTGTATCCTGGAAAGATTTAATTCCACCGGACGCTTTTACACCAAATATATCCCCCACTGTTTCCCGTATAAGTTTCACATGTTCTACCGATGCACCATGTTTTGAAAATCCTGTTGATGTCTTTACAAATTGGGCTTTGGCATCACGAATAATTTCGCAGGCTGTCTTGATTTGTATACTATTCCACAAACAGGACTCAATAATTACTTTTACAATCCTTCCTTCGGCCGCTTCAACAACTGAATAAATTCCTGCTGCGACCTTTTCATAATTTCCATGCCGAAAAGAATCCATATCCATTACAAGATCAATTTCCATGGCCCCTTCGCTAGTGATCATTTCTACATCATCAATATTTCTTTCCACATCTCCTAAACCTCCAGGAAAATCGATAACTGTACATACTTCTGTAGCAGATTCTTCCAGTTCATTGGTACATAATTCTACAAACTGCGGATATACGCATACTGTTCGAAAATTCCAGACTTTTGCCTGTTCACATAAAGCCATATGATCAGGCCCACTAGCATTCGGTATTAAGAGTGTGTGATCAATCAGACTGGCCAACTTTAAGGATGCCTGATTGTCCATTTAAATCTCAGTGCTGATCTTATTGATTAATTCCTGGGCATCGTGTTTGGTTGGCCCTTCTGCGTAAATACGTATAATCGGTTCTGTGTTGGAGCTGCGAAGATGAATCCAACGGTCCGACCACGAAAATTTGACTCCATCAATGGTATTAACTTTTGCATCAGAAAAAATAGATTTAGCTTTTTCTATAAGGTCATCCTTATCGATTGCATCCAGACTAATTTTATCTTTGATAATATGAAACTGAGGCAAATTGGCATGAATTTCACTAATTGGCTTTTCATCTTGTGCCATGCGATTTAAAACCATGGCAGCACCTACTAATGAATCTCGGCCTAAATGCGCTTCTTTCAGTATGACACCGCCATTCCCCTCTCCACCCAATTCAGCACCGACCTCTAGCATCTTCTGAACCACATTTATTTCACCTATGGCGGATCTTTCAACAGAACATCCGTGAGCTTCTACCATTTTCTCAAAAGCCAAGGAAGTGGAAAGATTTACAACAAAAGTTTCTTTTGAATCTTTCATTTTGATATATCCTTCCGCAGCCAGTACAAGGGTGTATTCCTCTCCTAATGGAACACCCTTTTCATTAACTACAGCCAAACGGTCAGCATCGGGATCAACCGCAAAACCCGCATCGGCATGATACTGACTTACTGCTTTGCTTAAATCCACTAAATTTTCCGGCAATGGTTCTGTGCCACGCGCGAATACACCATTACCCTCACAGTGGATTCGAACTACTTCACATCCCAAATGTTCAAGTAAAAGTGGCAATGCTTCCGATCCGGCACCGTTGACTGCATCAATAACTATTTTAAAATGGCAATTTCTTATTTTATTAATATCAATACATGAAAGTTCAACAGTATGAATTGAATGTTTCAAAATGGAATTTTGATCTGGCAAAAACATACCTAGTTTATCAGCAGAATCTACTGGGGTATTTCTATCTACCAACCCAAACAGCGCCTCACATTCATTTGGATGAAAAAAAGTACCATCAGCACGGACAAACTTTAACCCATTCCACTCAATAGGATTATGGCTGGCAGTAATTATGATACCGCCACTGGCCTCCGATTTCTCCACCATAAATTGAACCGTTGGCGTAGGGACAATTCCACAAACAATAAGATCCCGACCCAAGCCTATTAATTCTTCAGTAAATACATCCAGCAAATCCTCACCGGATGGACGGCTATCACGGCCAAGCATAATTAGTCCTGGATTTACATAGACATGAAATGCACGGGCATAGGCCCTAACCGTATCGATAGTAAGGTCTGTGTCAACGAGCCCACGAACACCTGAAATGCTGCGAATAATCATTTGAGATACCTTATAACAATAAAAAAGGTTCGGTGGAATACCGAACCTTTTTTATATCACTAGTCAGTCAATAAAAATTATTTATACCTAGCAAAACGTATACGCCTACGTGCCGCTTTTTTTCGTGCAGCCCGTTGCTCATCGCTCGGTTTGATATAGAAAGATTTCCGTTTGACTTCACGTAAGACGCCGGCACGTTCCCACTTCTTTTTAAAGCGTCGCAGTGCCCGCTCGAGTTGTTCACCTTTTCTTACAGTAACTTCAACCATGATCTATTTCACCCCCTATCGATCAACCTAAATACGTTCTTAATGATTTACTTCTGGAACGATGACGCAGACGACGAATTGCCTTTTCTTTGATCTGTCGAACTCGTTCACGTGTTAAACTAAATTCTTCACCAATTTCATTAAGTGTGAGCGCATAGTCACGATCTATACCAAAATACATTTTTATCACTTGGCGCTCACGATCTTTTAAAGTATCCAGTGATTGACGAATTTCATCCTTCAGCGATTCCGCCATAAGCGGTTCATCAGGATCAATTTGTCCATCATCTTCAATTATATCAATGAGAGAATTTTTATCACCATCACGGAAAGGTGCATTCAGGGAATGATGCCTACGAGAAATTCTCATGGCATCTATGACCTCATCACTGGTCATTTCAAGATTTCGCCCAATTTCTTCTTCGTTTGGTGACCTTTCGACTTCAGCTTCCAGCTTTTCAGCCTGTTTTGTTATTTTTGAGATCGTTCCGACCCTGTTTAATGGAAGACGTACAATTCTAGAATGTTCAGCCAGTGCTTGTAAAATGGACTGTCTTATCCACCATACTGCATATGAAATAAATTTGAATCCGCGTGTCTCATCAAATCTACCGGCAGCTTTCATCAAGCCCATGTTCCCTTCATTGATTAGATCTGTCAATGGCAACCCTTGGCCCTGATAATCTTTCGCCACTGATACAACAAAACGAAGGTTAGCTTCCACTAATTCCTTCATTGCCAGACGGTTACCTTTTTTAATTGCCTGTGCCAGTTCAACCTCACGTGAAGGATGAAGCGGTTCAAATTTACCGATCTCTTCTAAGTACTGACTCAGACTTCGGTTAGATTCATTTATTGCTCTACCTGCTTTGGCCATATGTTAAAACCTCTATAATTTTCTCGAGAAAAGCTAAGCAATTTACCTTTATTTAGGTATTTCACCCAAGCGGTTGATATAACTTCAGATTAGTCTAATAGTTTCGCGAATTCTGCAATAGAAAGTGTTTCGGGCCGCCGAGTAAAATCTATTTTATCTTGGATTTTATCAGGGATATTATATGCAGCCAATGAATTCCTAAGCATTTTCCTACGTTTGGAAAAGGCTGTTTTTACAATTTTATTAAACTTAACAAAATTTTCATCCGGCACTAAGGGTTTTTCTTTTTTTGAAAATTTTATAATAGCCGAATCCACTTTTGGCTTTGGGTAAAAAACATCTGGTGGAATTTTAAAACACATTTCTACATGTAAATAAACACCAACCACAACTGAAAGGCGACTGTATTCTTTGGTTCCAACTTTTGCTGTCAACCTTTGACCAACTTCTTTTTGCATCATGATGTAAGCATCATCCCAGAAATCCAATTGTTCAATTAGCCAGAAAATAATTGGCGAGGTTATGTTATAAGGAATATTCCCCACCACGCGAACTGGGTTACGGATAGGTATTTCTTCAATAATCTGCATAAGGACATCACCATGAATAATATGCAATCCTTTCAGATCAGATCGAATCGATAAGTGTTTGATTAATAAGGGATCAATCTCAATGGCGGCCATCTCTTTTACGTGGGGAAATATTTTTTCTGTGAGGGAACCATCCCCAGGGCCAATTTCGAGGATGGAATCATTTTTCTGGGGATCAACCGTCCGCACAATACGATCTAAAAGATTGGTGTCCACGAGAAAATTCTGTCCCCACTTTTTCCGAAATGGGTGTGTTTTGTTTGCCATTCTATAAATAGAGGGCTTTTTTAGGGTAAGCGAAATAATTTTGTGGCATTATTGGAAGTATGTTGCGCGATGGCTTCTAAGGATAGATTATAAATATCTGCCAACTTTTCTGCAACAAATCTTGTCCTTCCTGGTTCATTCGGTTTCCCTCGATGCGGTACAGGGCTTAAATAAGGTGAATCGGTTTCAACCAAAAGGCGATTGATTGGGATTTCCTTTGCCACTGATGGAAGGTGACTATTTTTAAACGTGAGATTTCCAGAAAATGAAATGTAATAACCCATATCTAAAAAGACCCTGGCCGTATCCAAATTACTTGAAAAACAATGAGCCACACCAATGACATCCGGATATTCAGATAGTATCTTAATTATATCTTCATCGGCTTCACGGTTATGAAATATAATCGGTTGCTTCATTTCTCGGGCCACTTTCATTTGTTCCCGAAATACTTTTTTCTGAATATCAGGGTTGGAAATATTGCGGAAATAATCAAGCCCTATTTCCCCCACGGCAATCACTTTTTCGTATTCCATTAATGTATAAATATCAGTTATATACCCATCTAAGGCATCTTTTGCGTCATGGGGATGAACTCCAATAGACGAGAATATATTTTTATTTTCTTCTGCAATAGATAAACATTCACGAGAATCTTCAATATTGGTTCCTACGCATATGAAACGTGTAACACCTAATTGATTTGCCCGTTCCAATACACCTTTTAGATTATCTTTCAAATCATCGTAAAAGAGATGACAATGGGTATCAGTAAGCATTATTATTTATTTTCGTAGGTAAATTAGAATATGAACATAAGCCTTAATCATAAAAGAATTAAAGATAGAACCAAAGCGATTACGTGCTTCATATATCTATTTTTTAATTCTAGTATTTTGCTAGGACAAAATCCATGCAATACTATCATCCAAAAAGTTCATATCAATGACAAAGCATTTACAGTCTACAAAGCAAAACTGGATGAAGCAAAGAATAACTACACTCAAAATCCTTCAGCTGATAACCTGATCTGGCTTGGTCGCCGCACCGCCTACCTTGGTCATTATAAGAATGCAATTGATATTTATACTAAAGGGATTGATCAATATCCAAAAGATGCTCGCTTCTCCCGTCATCGTGGGCATAGGTATATTTCTATTCGCTGCTTTAATCTTGCTATTAAAGATTTTAAAAAGGCCGCCCGGTTGACAAGAGGTAAGCCTAATAAAGTTGAACCGGACGGTTTACCTAATGCTTTAAATATTCCCACAAGTACATTACAGGGAAATATTTATTACCACTTGGGCCTGGTTTATTATATACAGGGGAAATATCGGCAGGCACTATGGGCCTATAAAAAATGTCTCAGCCTGGCAAAAAACCCGGACAGTTACGTAGCGGCTGCCAATTGGCTATATGTGATTAATCGGCAAATTGGTCGCGATAAAGATGCGCAAGAATTATTGAATTCGATTACCGATGATATGGCAATTATTGAAAATATGACTTATCATGAAATTCTAAAATTATACCAAGGAAAAAACGACCCGCTTGAAATGGAAAAAATAATCCGAAGCGGATCATCACTTACTAATGCAACTTTGGCATTTGGTTTAGGTAATTATTATTCCATTAATGGTAATGAACAAAAAGCCCAAGAAATATTTAGCTTGGTTGTTAACGGGAATCAATGGTCATCTTTTGGATATATTGCCGCTGAAGCACGATTAAAATAATGAAACGTAATTTTTTCCTTTTATTATGTATGATATACATTGCTTGGATATTTGGATTTTCTTTAAGACCTAGCCAAGTTGTAGATGTTTGGATTCAAAATGGAAAAGTATTCGATGGATTAGGTAATCCTCCTGAGCAGGCTGATATTTTTATTTTAGAGGACTCTATATCGTTTATTGGTACTGCTCCTCATAATGTAATTGCTAAAGAAATCATTGATGCTACTGATAAAGTTGTAACACCTGGATTTATCGATCCTCATTCCCATGGCAATCCATTTAAAACGCCAAAATTTCAAAATTTTACAGCCATGGGGGTGACAACTATTACACTGGGTCAGGATGGCTCTAGCACTAATATATCTGAATTATTCAACTTAACTGATAGCACCAAAAAGATTGAATTAGGTCCGAATATTGCGCTTTTCGTTGGACATGGAACAATCCGGATACTTTCAAACATTGGATATAAAAAAAATCCATCAAAAGTAAAAATACAACAAATGGTGGATTTGCTCGAGGATAGAATGAAATCAGGCGCATTTGGCCTGACTACGGGATTAGAATACACGCCTGGTCGTTATTCAGGTCAATATGAATTAGATGAATTGGCAAAAACCGTCGGGAAGCATGGTGGTATAATTATGAGTCATATGCGTACTGAAAATGACGCCACAATGGAATCTGATTTAGCAGAATTATTTAGACAGGGGGACTTTGCAAATATTCACGTTTCCCATATGAAAGTTGTTTATGGAAAAGGGAGTGATCGTGCGGAAGAAATTCTTTACCTATTAAATAAAAAAAGAAACGAGTCATCTTTTAAAGTATCCGCAGATGTTTATCCTTATCTTGCTAGTCATACTACAATCGGGATTCTATTCCCCGAATATGCCCTAGCACCCAATCACTATGAAACAGTTCGCCAAAGCAGACGTAATGACCTGCTTGATTATGTCAAGGCTAAGGTTAACCAACGAAATGGCCCGACAGCTACACTTTTTGGTTCACAGCCATATATTGGTAAAACCTTAAAACAGGTTGCTGATGAAATGGGAATTCCATTTGAAGTAGTGTTGGTGGATCATATTGGCCCTACTGGCGCCAGTGCAGCTTATTTTACAATGGATAAAGATCTCCAAAATCGATTTCTTACTGACCCTTATGTCATGCTTTCTTCAGACGGATCGCCAACAATGTATCATCCCAGAGGATATGGATCTTTCGCTAAAATGATAGAAAAATTTGTAGTGCATGATTCATCATTGACATTGGAAGAAGCAGTACGAAAAATGACCTCCTTACCAGCCCAAATGATAGGGATTAAAGATCGAGGAATCCTTCGAAAGGGCTACAAAGCTGATATCCTTATCTTTGATCCCAAGAAAGTACGCGCCAATGCCACCTTTGAATCACCGCATGTATTGGCTACAGGATTTGATTATGTGTTGATCAATGGCAGTCAAAAAATAGGTAATGGAAAATTATTGAAAAGAAATTAAATCATAAAATGGGTAGTGAATAGAAAGTTTTGTATTAATAAATCCGCATTCCGCTTGAAATCTTTTTACCATCGATAGTCATTATGGTTAAAGTTTTCTCATTTTTCGCTGCCAAAAGCATACCATTAGATTTGATCCCAAAAATAGTAGCAGGTTTCAAGTTAGTCACTACCACAATCATTTTCTCAACCAATTCTTCCGGAGAATAAAACTGGGCAATCCCAGATACAATCTGGCGTTGTTCATCACCAACTTTGATTTGAAGTTTCAGAAGTTTATCAGCTCCATCCACTTTTTCTGCTTCCAAAATTTTGGCTGTTTTTAATTCTACATTTTGGAATTCATCAAAGGTGATGACATTTTCCAGTTCTTCTTTCTTCGCATGATTTTCAACAGAGTTTTTCAATTTTTTAATATTAATCCGTGGGAAAAGTGGATCGTGAGGGGTGATTTTAATACCGGATGTTAAACCTCCCCAATCCAAACCAGATCTTGTCGCTCCTAACGTTTCCAAAACTGTCTGGGTTCGATTTGGCATAATTGGCGATAAAAGGACAGCACTCACACGTAGTGCTTCAGCCGCTGTAAATAATATTTTTCCTGCTATCTCTGGTTCTTCTTTTGCTAGTTTCCATGGAGCTTTTATTTCTATATATTTATTGATGCTACGTACAAACTGAAGTATTATCTCAATAGCCTCATTAACTCTCATAGCCTCTATTTTTTCCCAGACAATTACTACCGTTTCTACTGCTTTTGATCTCACTTCTAATCCATCAGCAGAATCGTCTTCATCCTGAGGAATTCTGCCATCAAAAAACTTATTCAACAAATTTGAAATACGGCTAAGTAAATTACCAAAATCATTGGCCAGATCGCTGTTATAGCGTTTGATAAAAGATTCTATGGTATAACTGGCATCATGGCCCAACACCATTTCTCGCATAAGATAATAACGTACAGGATCAACTCCGTATTCTTCAATCAGCCCCAGCGGATCTACGACATTCCCCAATGATTTACTCATTTTGGATTCGCCAATAAGCCACCACCCATGGGCAAAAATAGTTTGAGGCAATGGTATATTCGCTGACATCAGCATGGTCGGCCAATAAACCGAATGTGTGGTAAGAATATCTTTACCAATAAGATGATAATTAGCAGGCCAGTATTTGTTGAAATTTTCTTCATTCACATTGTAACCTGGTGCAGTGATATAATTAATCAGTGCATCAAACCAAACATAAGTTACATAGTCTGAATCAAAGGGTAATTCTATACCCCAACCTAATCTGGATTTCGGGCGGGAAATACAGAGATCTTCCAGGGGTTGCTTTAAAAATCCAAGCACCTCATTTTTTCTGTGCTTTGGCTGAATAAAATCGGAATTATTCTTAATGTGATCAATTAAAGGCTGCTGATAATTAGACATCTTAAAAAAGTAATTTTTTTCCTTTAGTTCCTTGATGTCTCGAAATTCACCGGATTCTGCTTCTTTTTCGGTTATAAATCTCTCTTCCGATACAGAGTAAAGCCCTTCGTATTCATCCTCATAAATATCCCCTTTATCATAAACTTTCTGAAGAATATGCTGCACCACATCTACATGGCGTTTTTCAGTTGTACGAATAAAATCATCATTTTTAATATGTAGGTTTTCCCATAATTCAAGAAATCTGGGCGCCATCTCATTACAGTGCTTTTGGGGATCCACACCACGTTTTTCAGCGGCCTGTTGCACTTTTTGACCGTGCTCATCAAGACCAGTCAAAAAGAAAACATCCTGTCCTGCATTACGGTGAAAGCGCGTCAATACATCAGCCAGAATGGTTGTATATGCGTGGCCAATATGAGGTTTATCATTTACATAATAAATGGGTGTGGTGAGATAAAAAGTTTTCATAATACAGATATTGGGATTTTGCCTTTTAAAAGTTCCTGAACAGAAATTAATAGATTAGTTAATGTTAATGGTGTATACAAATTT
>CAYXUK010000010.1:0-29681 GCA_964468295.1 uncultured bacterium
TTTTGCAGATACTTCTATTTTAGGTAATTACTCAGTTCATGTACCATTAACCTTGCAAACAATGGGACATGACATTAGAACGATGATCCCAAAATATGGTTTTGTAAGTGAAAGAAAATATATTCTACGTGAAGTCATTCGTTTACGTGAAATTCCGTTCCAATTCGATGGTGATGAGGCGATTGCATCAGCCAAAAGTGCTTTTATCCCAAAAACGAGAGTGCAAGTTTATTTTCTAGAAAATGTGGATTGGTTTAAGCCATTAACAAATTTGCTTTATAAAGCAAAAAATGGTCGTGTTTTGCCCGATAATGATGAACGCTATGCCTATTTTTCAAAAGCGGCGATTGCAACCTTACCGCACCTGTTCTGGAAACCGGATGTATTGATCTCAAATGACTGGCAATGCGCATTTGTACCTATGATTTATCAGCAAATTTATGATTCAAAAGAATTTTATGGTGGTATTAAAACTGTCATAACAGTTCATTCTGTTGATGAATATTGTAATTTTTCTCGTGACGTTTATGCTAAAGTTGGTGTTACACTGCCTGATAGTATTAAAGGAAATAAGGTAAACTGTTATGAAGCTGCTGCACCATTTGCGGATTTGATTATTGCTATAGATACGCCATCTAATGATGTAACAAAAAAGCTTATGAAATTGCCTGAGGTTAAAGCCAACAAAAAGAAAGTAGTCTCTATTTTGCTCAATGATGATGAATCCCCAGATTTTATAGCTACTGCCAATGCATTGAATGAAGAATTGACGAAACATTTCGCTTAATTCATCGTAACAATAATTCCAAAATAATCATTCATGAATTTTTTTCTTTTGAAAAATCGAATTATCGGATTATTCCTAATTGGTTTTATTACCTTTATCTCTTGTGAGGAAGCTGCCATTCCAGTTAAAGATGATGGTATTCCAATGAAATTAGACACGATTTCATTTCCAGTTATAAAAGCAATGTCATACCAGGTTCCACCAGAGATGGGTAGAACAGATTTATTATATTTTGGCAAAAAAGATGGATATAATTTTCCGTATAATCTTATCAAATTAGATAGTAGTAGTGTAACAGCAGGAACTCCATTTTCATTTTACAACGATTCTTTAATTATCGTTGATAGTTTAAAATTCTCTTTACGTTTGGATTCTGATTCTATTGAAAATAATGCCGAATTTCAACTGCACTATTTTCCTAATGGTGGGGATTCCGTATTTAATGAATTAGAATCAAATTATATAAATTTCGATAAATCTATTGCATCTACTTTTATTAGTACCGCTCAATTAGAATCGGATACGACCGATACTAATCAAACAAAAGTATTTTTGAATTTTTTACTGGATTCTTCTATTGTAAACGCGTTTAAGGATACAAACGTTACAGATTTTAACCGATCATTTTTAGTGGAACTAAAAAATGAACAGTTCGAATCGTTTATTTTTCACAGCACTGATAAAATAGGTGGAGATCGTCCACAACTCAAAGTGTACTATCGTCAATTTGTTTCAGATTCTGTGGTACTCGATACAACATTCAGGACCTATGCAGCAATAGAAGACTTGTCGGTGATAATTCCTCCGCCTATTTCAACAGATGATTCATCATATTTATCGGTTGGAGCGGCAATGGGACTAAAGTCAATTGTACTTGTTGATATGGGAGATTGGATACTCGATCCTAAGGCTATTATCAGTTCGGCTGAACTAATATTTAATTCTGCACTAAATGATACTTTGCAAAATTATATGGTTATTTCTTACCCAATAATAAATGAGGGTGACTTTTTGCAGTTTTCTTCATTTGACAATGATCCATACGATGAGGATTTCAGTTATTATACTTCAACTTCAATCGTAGATGATAAATTGAAAATCAATCATCGAAAAATAGCCACTGAAATTGGACATCAAAAGTATATTAATTATGGTTTTAAGTTGGAAACTAGTCTAAGTAACGATCCTTTCAAAACAATGCTGTTTTATAGCATAGATAGCCCTGATTATTTTCCTGTAATGCGAGTGATTTATGTTT
The DNA here is from genome assembly GCA_964468295.1 of uncultured bacterium. Lineage (GTDB taxonomy): Bacteria > Fidelibacterota > Marinisomatia > Marinisomatales > TCS55 > TCS55. Next base: position 2,046 of record CAYXUK010000010.1, read on the forward strand.
TACCGTAATATATTTATATCTCTATTATTACTTAATCATATCTATGCTCAATCTGTTTTCAATGCATACGGATTAGGATTGTCAAAAAGCGCGCATCACACAGCAACTTCTGGCGCGGGGAGTATTGGTTTAGTCCCAACTTTTCATCCAGGTGTTTCATTGGATAATCCTGCAACATGGCCAGGTTTAAAATTTACATTTATAAGCGGTTCTTACAATAGTAGTAGTGTAGGTTTAGAAAACAGAAATAATGTCACATACGGGAATGGGTTGAACAAAATTCAGTTTGTCATTCCAATACAGGACCGCTATGCTATAGGATTTTCACTCAAACTAGAAAATAATCATAATTCATATTTTAAAACTGATTCGTCGACTTTTGATTTTCAGGGAAAAAATTTAATTACAAATAAAGAATTTCGCTCTGGTGGAGGTTTATTGGCTGGGTCATTTGGGGTTTCTTTCCCGATGAATGAAAAAATGGGTTTGGGTTTTTCTCTAGACCGTTTATTTGGTTCTTCCAGGGATGAACATTCATTAGTCTTAAACGATATTCATTACCGTTTGTTTAATGTTCGTACTTATAGTGGAACTGTAATGAATTTAAATTTTGCTGGTAACTTTTATAATGATAATAATTTAATAGTGTTAGCTTTTGCGCGTATTAGTATGACTGGGAAACCAGTTTCAGGGGCATTGTATAAATTTGATTTATTTGAAGATAGAAATGATAATTATACTTTTGATAGAGATGATTATCCTGCCAATGTAAACGTTGACACTATTGAAGTATCTGATATTTATGCACCTAACAGTTTTAGTTTCGGATTAAATGCAGGATTTAGAAATGATTTAAATATCTTTGGAGAATTTCAAATATGGAATGATGAGGCCTCCAGTGCAAATTATGAAAGTATATACATGGATCAAATTGGATCAAGAACCCATTTTGGGGGTGGGATTGTTAAATTTGGCAATATTAGCGCCAGAGCATGGCTAGACAAATTAACATTTCGATTAGGTGCTTTTAAAGAATCTTACGGTTTAAAATATAGTGGACAAACAATCAATGAGAATGGAATTACAATGGGAATTGGATTTAAATTTGCTGACACCGGAAATCAGATAGATTTTTCTTATCGTACTGGATCCAGATTCATTAATAGTAATTATAAGGAATTAGTTAAAGAATTTAATATAGGTCTTAGCCTGGGGGATGTTTGGTTTCTTAGAAGGAGAGCAAAACAATGATTCAAAAGATGTTTATTCAAAAATTATTAATGTTGGGCGTTATGGCAATTTTTATGACCATGTGTGTTCCGCCAGAACAGTCTGACGCCGATACGGATGCAGCTGAATTTGCACGTCTTGATTCAATCCGTCAAGTTCGCTGTCCTCGTATATTTAGTAGTGCGGCTGAATTCTATAAAAATCGTGATTGGGAAGCTACGGTCCGTGCCTATGATGAATTAACAGATTTAGGGTGTGATCGAGAAGAGCCACAAGAAGTATATCTTTATTATGCTATTGCTTATGAGTATATGGGAAAATATGATAGCTCTGAGATAGTACTTTTAAAAGGACTTTCATTGCTAAAAGATGATGTTAAACTAAGCTCAAGATTAGTTTATTCTTATGAAAAGCAAGGCAAGATTGAACTTCAAATAAATGAATTAGAAAAGTTAGCATATGATCTAGCTCCTGAAGATCCTAAGATTAAAATTGATCTAGCAAAGCTTTACGGTGAACAGGAAAGATATGATGATCAGATTGCGATTCTGAAAGATCTATTAGAACTGCAACCAAATAATGAGGGAGCTCAAAGTGATTTGGCATATGCTTATGATTTAAGTGGGCGTGATCCACTGGATGTTTATAAAAATAGATTTGAGAAAAACCCTGATAATATATCATACGGATTAGATTACGCTGATAAATTAATTGCTGCAGACCGACCTGATGATGCTGCAGATGTATTAGAAAAAGTTGTCGCAGAGGATCCTAGTAGCAAAATTGCATTACGGAAACTAGGTCAAGCCTATGATATAGCGGATAAATTATTTGCTGCTGCAAAAACTTATGAACGATTATTCCGTCTTGACCCAAGAGATTTTCGCATGGCTGTGAAAATTGCAGAAGTATATGTGGAGAATCAAGATTATAGCTCTGCATATGATTGGGCAGATAAAGCTGTGGATATATCAGGAGAAGGCGAAGCTATAGGAGCAAAGGGGAATGTTTATTATAAAGGTTTTCAAGCTTGCCGTTCAATTGATATTTCAACTGATGACCGCGTTGTAGCAACATTAGCATATCAATTATTTGATAGTGCTGAATCAAAAGGATATTCCAGATACAGTCGTTCAAAAGAATGGCTGAAAGAAAATGAAGTTCTTTTTGGAAAAGCTCAGTGGTTTATGATGGATGCAGATGTTAAAAACCGTGGATATATTAAAGCTGATGACGAATGTTACAAATGGGTATCAGAGCGGCTGGATAAGGGAAAGGGATGGTAAAGTAAAAAGTGCCATTCAACAAAACGGCTTTTACCTTTTTACAAAACACTGATTCTGAATTATATGAAACCTTGATGCGCGAAATTTCCAGGGAATCTAATACCTTGGAGTTGATCGCATCGGAAAATTTTGTTAGTTATGCTGTCCTTGAAATGGCTGGTGGTGTCATGACGAATAAGTATGCTGAAGGATACCCCGGTGCACGATATTATGGTGGTTGTGAGCATGTGGATGAAGCTGAAAACTTAGCACGAGAACGTGCAAAAAAATTATTTAATTGTGAATACGCCAATGTGCAGCCACACTCAGGATCACAAGCAAATATGGCGGCATTGATGACATTTGTCAATGTAGGCGATACCATTATGGGCCTAGATCTCGCACATGGTGGACATTTAACTCATGGTAGTCCCGTCAATTTTTCTGGTAAACTATATAATGTAGTATCTTATCATGTCAGCAAGGATACTGGCAGGGTTAATTTTGACGAAGTTCAGAAATTTGCTAAAAAACATAAGCCGAAACTCATTATCTGTGGTGGTAGTGCATATCCAAGATTTATTGAATTTGAGAAATTTCATGAAATTGCTAGAGAAAATGGTGCCTACCTAATGGCTGATATTGCACATCCAGCTGGATTAGTGGCAACTGGGATTCATCCTTCTCCAATGCCATACTGTGATGTTATTACAACAACTACCCACAAAACACTGAGAGGTCCAAGGGGTGGCATGATTATGTTAGGTAAAGATGCAAAGAATCCATGGGATATTAAAGCACCCAAATCTGGTCGAATAAAAATGCTATCGGAATTACTGGATTCTATGGTGATGCCTGGCATACAAGGTGGGCCTTTAATGCATATTATCGCTGCAAAAGCAGTAGCATTTGGTGAGGCCATGAAATCGGAATTCAAATCTTATACGCAACAAATTGTAAATAATGCCAAGACGATGGCAGATAAGTTACTAACAAGAGATTATAAACTTGTTTCCGGAGGAACGGATACACATGTGATTCTTATCGATTTAACAAATAAAGGCGTTAGCGGAAAAGCAGCGGAAAAAGCTCTTGAAAAGGCAGGAATCACAGTTAATAAAAATATGGTTCCATTTGATCAGCGAAGTCCTTTTATTACAAGTGGTATACGCGTGGGGACACCCGCTATTACGACACGTGGCATGGCTGAAAATGAAATGAATCAAATTGTGGATAAAATTGATCAAGTTATCTCGGATATTGATAATGAAATCACTATCAACCGGGTGAAAATGGAAGTTAAATCTCTATGTGAATCTTTCCCATTATATCGTGAACTACACGATTAAAATTTCGTATCTATCTCCAAATTTTTTCCCCAAATTACTATTTAGCCTAATTTTAATTGCTGGACTGGGATGCAGTCCCCAGCTTGTGGTACTTCAGCAAAAACCTGAATGGGCCAAAGGCGGCTTTAATTATTATGTTCAGGGAATAGAAAAGAAACTTGCGAAAAAACCCAATGATCCTGAATTGCTTCAGAAAGGATGCGAGGCCTGGACAAAGTATACTTATGGGTTTATCATGGAAGAAGCTGATCGGCTCATTATGGAAGACTATAATGGTGGTAAACAACTTTATGAAGAGGCGCACCTTAATTTTTCAAAAGCGGTTGAATACGGAAATCAATCTTTAACAGTAAAAATCGATCAATATGAAAATTGGATATCTGGTAAATCGGATACACAGGTGAAATTTGAAGAAGAAGATATTCCAAATCTATTTTGGACAGCAGCAGCTTATGGTGGTGCCATTAAATCCAGTCGTGGAAATCCGGAATGGGTGATTCTATTACCCAGAGTTGGATATTTGCTTGAAGCGGCATTAGATATTGATCCAGACTGGAATAAGGGTGCTTTGTATAGTGTTATGATATCTTATACCATTAGTCGGCATGATGCACCGGTTAATAAAGAAGAAATCGCCCGAAATTACTTTGAAAAAGCGGTTAAATCATCTAATGGGCAAGACTTAGGACCATATGTAACGATGGCGGAAAGTGTATCGATTTCTACGCAAAACAGGAATGAATTCACGAATTTACTATATAAAGCATTAAATATTGATACTAAGGCTGACGATGATTTACGTTTGACGAATCATATCAACCGAAATCGAGCCCAATGGCTCCTAGATAACATTGATGAATTTTTTTATTAATCTCAAACGACTATGAATCGACTTATTGCCATATTGCTTATTTGTTTATCCGTTCAATTTTTATGGGCAAAAAAAATTGTTATCAAAATGGCAACTTTGGCCCCTGAAGGAACTGAATGGCATGGAATATTGGTGGATTTAGGACAGCAGTGGACTGACGCAACCAATGGTGAAATCCGTTTACGAATTTATCCGGGAGGTATTGTTGGTGATGAACCTGACATGATTCGCAAAATGCGAATTGGCCAAATTCATGGAGCTGCTATTACCAATGAAGGGATGACCGAGTTAAATCCATATTTTACCGCATTCTACATGCCTATGCTGTACCAATCATATGAGGAGGTCGATTTTGTTCGTGAACGACTCAATGATGATTTATTTTCCATTACGGAAGAAAATGGATTTAAAATATTGACCATGGTTGATGTAGGATGGGCTTATTGGTTTTCAACCGAGCCGGTATATACTCCTGAGGATCTTAAAAGTACAAAAATATTTATATGGGCAGGGGATTACAAATCCACTTTACTATATGAAAAACACGGATATCAGCCCGTACCATTGGCAATGACTGATGTTCTATCTGGCCTGCAGACGGGATTAATTACATCTATTGGGTTTAATCCCATGTATACATTATCCCAACAAATATTTGGAATAGCTGATAATATGCTAAATATGAAATGGGGAAATTTGACCGCCGCTATAATTATCGATCTACGAACCTGGAAACGTATTAAACCCAATCACCAGGAGGCCATGGAAAAAATTGCTAGAAAAATTGGTAATGGTTTTCAAAATAAGAACAGGCATGAAACAGATAAGGCGGTACAGGTGATGCAAGAATATGGTCTAAAAGTAAATACACCAACGGCTGATCAAGTGCATGAATGGGAAGCGCTTATCCAAGGAATGTATCCAGATATCAGAGGATCACTTATTGATGAAAAAGCTTTTGATAGATTGATGGAAATCAAAAAAGAAATGGGTTCCCGTTAAAACTATTTTTCCTCCCCTTGAGATATTTTAATATCAGAACTATTGAAAAATATTTTACTTTAATCGTCTTTATTTCTCTTGTATTTCTACCGGCTTCTGAAGTGATTACAAGGTTTTTTGGTACAACCGGTGTAGTAGCATCCTCTGTTCTTGTACAGCATTTTACTTTATGGATTGGTTTTGCCGGTGCAGTTATTGCTGCCCGGAGAAATAAACTATTATCTCTCACAACAGAACCCCTATTTGAAACAGAATCTAAGATAAACTGGTTCAATTTTATTGGAAAAGTAACCACCATTTTTATTGTTTTGGCACTGGCCTATGGTAGTTGGGAATTGGTCAAAATAGAAATGGATTACCCTGTAGACATTGCTCCTCTATTACCACGATGGGCTGCACAAATTGTTATGCCGGTAGGATTTTTACTTATTGCCATTCACCTATTGATTAATGGTTATGCAAGTTGGAAAAATCGTATCATTTTGTTATTTGGAATCACTTCCATTTTTCTTTTAACTCATTATTTTGACCCTTTACAGGAATCAATGTTTTTTATGTGGATTGTTATTTTTTTCATTTTCTTTTCACTTATTAAAGGCGCACCAATTTTTATAGGACTGGGTGGTTTGGCTATTCTTTTTTTCTGGCGTGACTGGACACCGCTTTCTGCCATTTCAGCGGAAACATATCGAATTGTTGTTTCGCCTACATTACCAACGATTCCGCTATTTACACTGGCAGGTTATATCTTAGCTGAAAGTAAAGCCTCTGAAAGACTTGTTAAATTATTTCGTTCACTTTTCGGTTGGATTCCAGGAGGAACGCCGGTTGTTCTTGTATTGTTGTGTGGTTTTTTCACAGCATTGACTGGTGGATCAGGTGTAACAATTCTAGCTTTAGGCGGACTTTTATTTCCATTATTAGTAAAAGAGGGTTATTCGAAACATTTTTCACTTGGCTTAATCACTGTATCTGGTTCCTTAGGATTATTATTTCCACCTAGTCTACCTTTGATTATTTATGGTGTTACTGCGGCTGTTTCCATCAAAGCTATTTTTTTAGGAGGAATTATCCCTGGGTTTATAAGGGTGGTCATGGTTGGTGGTTGGGCTGTGTGGCAAGGGAAAGTGCAGCAAGTGAAAAGACATAAACTAGATTTTAATGAAATAAAAAAATCAATCTTGGAATCAAAGTGGGAAGCCGTAATTCCGTTTTTTATTTTATTTGGCATCTTTGGTGGATTTACGACACTTGTTGAAACGGCAGCAATGACAGCGGTTTATGTATTTATTGTAGAAGTGTTTTTCTATAAAGATTTGAATTGGCAAGGCATGAAAAAGGTGATTCTGGATTGTTCAACCTTAATTGGCGGAGTATTAATCATTTTAGGTGTTGCCATGGGCCTTACAAGTTATTTAGTAGATGCCCAGATTCCATTAAAACTTCTGGCATGGGTTAAGACAGCCATTGACTCAAAAATTGTTTTTCTATTATTATTAAATTTGTTTCTTCTGGCGGTAGGGTGTATGATGGATATTTTTTCGGCAATTATTATTGTAGTTCCATTAATCACACCATTAGGTGCTTATTTTGGAATTGACCCTGTTCATTTAGCAATTATTTTTATTGCAAATCTTGAATTAGGATTTTTAACCCCTCCAGTGGGTATGAACCTCTTTTTATCTGCCTATCGTTTTGAAGAAGATATGCCAACTATTTATAAATCTACCCTTCCATTTTTTTTGGTAATGCTTCTTAGTGTTTTCGCCATAACATATATCCCAATTTTATCCACATGGCCAGGAAATTAATAATATGACAAGTTCTTGCCTGATTCGTTAGGAACAGGGTAATTTCAATAAAATAACAGGAGCGCACATAAAACATCGCTAACGGTTGAATCGTTTCACTCATTATTAAACATTATGATGCCCTAGATCAGGGTAAAGGACTTCAATATGAAACGGATATATTCAATTGTGGTGGCGCTTCTGCTTATTAGCGGTCCGTCCCTCAATGCACAAAGTGAAGCAGGTGCAATATTCCTGCTAATATCGCCTGGCGCACGTGCCGGAGGCATGGGAGAAGCACAGGTTGCTGTGGCCAATGATGCTTTTGCCAGTTACTGGAACCCAGCGGGACTCGCTTTCCAGGATGGTTCTGAAATTGCCTTCATGCATGTAAATTGGCTTCCAAATTTAGCCGACGACCTCTATTATGAATTTTTAGGATTTAGGCGATATTTTCCCAATTTAGGCACCTTAGGAGGTCATTTAATTTATCTTAATCTTGGTGAACAGGTTCGGATGGACGAATACGCTCAATACCAGGGAAAATTTACTTCTTATATGATGGCAACGGCATTTTCTTACAGTACAAAACTTTCATCAACCTCATCCTTCGGAATGAATGCCAAAATATCCTATCAACATTTAGTTGAAATAGGAACTGGGTCCGAAAAAGGTAAGGGAACTTCTACCGATTTTGGTTTTGATTTAGGATATATGAAAAAAGGATTTTTGACGCCAAGGATGGATCTAGGAGTCACAATGACAAATATTGGGCCAAAAGTTTCATTCATTGATCCTGACCAGGCAGATCCACAGCCTACAAATTTGACCTTCGGTTTGGCATATGAAGTATTTAAAAATGATTATAATAGCATAAAAGTAGTATATGATGTTGATAAACTATTGGTGGCTTCGTATCCAGACATGGATTGGGATGGCGATGGTATTATTGGCGGATATAATCGAGATGGAAAGGAAAGCACAAAAAGTTCTGATTATAACAGAAATGGCAAGGTGGAGGTCGCACATAAAGATCCTATTTTTAAGGCAATTTTCACATCTTGGGTAGATGATTGGCTACTTGGTGGTGATATCGATCGAGCACCAGCAGGAGAAGAACCGGATCGAAAAATTGGGGGTTGGGAATGGGCCGGTGATGCCAACGCTAATGGTAAGCGAGATGCAGAAGAAATGGTTAAGACAGTAAATGTCAATTTCGGTGATGATCATTGGGGCATTTACAATGAGTGGGGGCAAAAAGAAGTAGGTTCTGCTGATGACCGTACTATTCAGGATGAATTGGATAAATTAGTTCATAATTTTGGTATGGAATATTGGTATTCGACCTATTTTGCATTAAGAACTGGTTATTACTATGATAAAACGGGTAAAATTTCTAACCCAACCTTTGGTGTGGGTTTGCGTTTTTCTAACTACGGATTTGATTTTGGATATACATCTGGAGAACCTGGTCATCCTTTGACCAATACAATGCGGTTCTCCTTAAATATTCAGTTTTAATCTGAATTACATATGAGTAGAGCCATCATTTGCAGATGGGCAGTCGCCTTTCTGTTTTCCGCCTTTTTATCTCTTAACGCCAATATACTAGGTGACCTGAAGATTGCGGTTATTCGTATTTCTTTTCCTACTGGTACATATTCTGGCGTAACTGGTAATGGTGATTATTTATATGAAAAACAAACTATAGAGTGTGGTGATTATACAATTGACCAACCTCCTCACGATAAAAACTATTTCGAGTCTCACCTTGCAGCAGTTAATAATTACTTCCGAAGCGTTTCCTACGAAAAATTTGGATTAGATATGGTTAACTCGACTTTATATCCTCAAAAGAATCAGTCAAGTTATGTGATCCAAAAACCTATTAATTATTACCATGAATTAGGTAAAGAGGATGTGCACGAAAAACGAATCACTGAACTTTTAAATGAGGCGTTATTAGCAGCATATGACCTTGATCAGATAGATTTCAGTAAGTATGATTTGCTTGCTGTTATCCATCCAGGTGTAGGTCAAGATTTTAAATTACCTTTTTTAGATCCAACTCCAGAAGATATTCCATCAACTTACGTAGATAAAGATATGGTTAATACTTACCTAGGAGGACCAATATCCATAGGCGGTACCACTATTTCCCATGGGATTATTCTTCCAGAAACTCAAAACCATCTTTTTTATGATGAATCCCTTTTTAATCAATTGTCCAGCCCATGCGATATACAATACAGTTTGACTGGCACAATGGCTATGATGATTGGATTTGCTGTAGGCCTACCGCCATTATGGGATTTGGAATCAGGTCAGTCAGGTGTAGGTATTTTTAGTTTAATGGACCAAGGATCAAACAATGGAAGAGGTATAATTCCGGCACCGCCAGATGCTTGGACAAGAATTAATGCTGGCTGGGAATTACCAACTGATATCAATTATAATGAACTTGTGCAGCTCGATAGTAGAAGCGCCAATCAGATTGCAAAAATTTTCATAGGTGAAGATGAATATTTTTTAGTGGAAAATCGAAATAACTGGATTCGGGATGGAGTTAGCCTGGATTCGGCCCGATATGCCGTTTGGGAAAAAACTGCCCAATATCCACCATTAATTAATATCCTTATAGATTCTGTAGGTGTGAAAAAAAATGAATATGGTGTTATTACGGATATACCCAATTATGATATGGGCTTGCCTGGTTCTGGATTGCTAATCTGGCATATTGATGAAAAGAAAATTCGTGAGGGGATGGATTCATTTTCTATTAATGCCAATCGAATGCACCGAGGGGTGGATCTTGAGGAAGCCGATGGTGCCCAGGATATTGGGTATATATCGAATTTATTAACAGACCCTTCATCCGGCTATTGGGGGGATATGTGGTTTGCTGAAAACCAGGAATACTACCGGGCCAATGCAGACGGGAATATGAATTTTTCATCTTTTACCTATCCCAATACAAAATCTAATGCCGGTGCCAATACAGGTATTAATATCAATAATATTTCCCAATCTGGAAAAATGATGTCATTTACACTTTCTTCTGGCTATGATATAGCATTATTGAAGGATGAAAGTAAATCTATTCTCTTTCAGTGGGACGTGGATAGAGATGGTGATTTGGACTTTGTAGGTGAAGGTGATTCTCTTTGGTGGGCTGATGATCTGGATAATATAAATGCATTCTACAAAAAAACTGGTGATAATCTGCAAGTATGTGTGGCACAGAATACAAATCCAACTGCTTTAGCAACTGTAAGAAAAGTTGGCGATAATCAGATTTTTGAATGGTTTGAATATGATAAAACTCAAGGAAGTTTTAAAAGTCAGTGGGAAAACATAAAAAAGAATACATTATCTGTAGAATTACTTAAAGCGGATGGTGCAGAGAAAAGAATTGTTTTTAAGGATGATACACTCTACTTACAAATAGATGAAAATTCTGTTGAATCTTTTGAAGGCGAGATGTTACAGTTTGCTTATGAGTCTAACCAGATTGGAAATGTATTTTTGCATCATGATCGATTAGTCCAAGGATCAACAAATCATTATGGAGAATTTGAATCTGTTTCACTTATAGATCTTGAAAGCGACGGTTTTATTGATATCATAGCAACTGATCAAAATGGTACAATCCATGCATTTGATCTAAATTTTTATTATAAAAATGGTTTTCCAATCAAAGCCAATGTAATTGGGTCGGTATTAGGTATTGATTTAATTGAAGATGATAAAGCAGAATTGATTTATCAAACATCAAATGGAATTATTACAATTTTAGACCATCAAGGTATTGAGCAAGATCGTATTTCTACAGGTTATAAATTGATGGGGTTGGGAACTTATGAAAGTAGCAATGCAATCATTACAACCAACCAAGTTATTAAATATAAAAAAGATACATACGGTTTAGAGAATGATTGGAAATACGTATACTCGTCTCCTGATCACTCTCGATACACTTCAATTCCAAAAGTATCTTCTAAATACAACTCCTATCTACTTAATAATGAATTATCTTACGCTTATCCTAATCCGAGTTACGGGAAAAAGATAATTTTTAGAATTCAAGTTGGTGTGGCGGAATCAATAGATATTAATATTTTTGATCTGGCAGGATTTCCAATTGAATCAAAAAGTATAAGAATAAAAGAAACGTTTCCTCACCAGAATGATAATGACTCCTATACGAGTGTTTTTGAAATGTTTTGGGATGTATCTAATATTGAATCTGGTGTTTATTTTGCGAGAGTGGTGGTAAGCAATGAAGAAAAATCCGAAGAAGAAATCATCAAGGTGGGTGTTATTAAATGAAATTAATTCATTTCGTTTTATGGATGTCCTTTATTGTTGGGCAAGTACAATATAACCATCCAGAACTGGATTGGCAGTCTATTGAAACTGATCATTTCCGGATCCATTATTATTCGCAGACTGAACAGTCTGCCCGAGAAGGCGCCTATGTGGCAGAGATTATTTATCCCTTTGTTACAAATTTTTATCAATATGAACCTTTTGATAAAACAGACATCGTTTTCACCGATACAGATGATATATCCAATGGTGCTGCCTATTTCTATGATAATAAGATTGTTATCTGGACAAGCCCTTTAGACTATGAACTGCGCGGTTCTCATCGGTGGCTTCAGAATGTGATTACACATGAGTTCACTCATATAGTATCCATCCAGCGTGCCCAAAAGTTTGGGAAATCTATACCCGGCGGTTATTTACAATGGATTGGATATGAAAAAGAAAAACGCCCTGACGTACTCTATGGCTATCCTAATACACTTGTAAGTTATCCAATCCCGGGAACTTCAATACCACCTTGGCTTGCAGAGGGTGTGGGCCAATTTATGTATCCAGGTGCTGACTGGGATAATTGGGATTCCATCCGTGATATGATCTTACGAGATCGCATTCTAAAAGGGAATATGCTTTCATGGGAAGAAATGAATACCTTTGGCAAAAGCGGAATAGGCAATGAATCAGTTTACAATGCTGGATTTGCCCTTTCCCGGTACCTCTCACTGAAATATGGTCCAGAGTCTCTGGAGCTAATCATGGCATCTCTTAGTAAGCCAATGAATTATTCTATCAACACTGCCATGCAAAATGTCACAGGAAAGGATGGCCAAACCGTCTATGATGAATTTGTGAATGTCTTGAATATTCGTTATGAAACATTAAGCCAATCGATAATGGATCATGAAGAAAAGAGGCAGATCATTGAGGACGAAGGTACAGCGAATCTATTTCCAACTTGGAATAAAGAAGGGACAAAAATCGCTTACATTTCCAATCAAGATCACGATTATTTTGGTAGCACAGATTTATTCATTTATGATATGACGGATGGATCAGTAAATAATATCGTTGAAGGAGTATATTCAAAGCCAACTTGGCATGGGGGTAATATTATCTATTCCAAAAAGGCAAAAACGCCTAACAAATTCGGATCTAAATATTATGACCTATTCGAAATGGATCTTTTAAATCAAAAAGAATATCGAATCACTGAGGATGCACGGGCTTTCTCACCAGTAGTTGGTTCAGACAGTACTATTTATTATTTAGCTACTGATGATGGTACTCAAAACATTTTTAAGATTGATCTCAAAAGTAATTCAACGGAGCAATTGACTAAATTTAAAGATCGTGAAATTATTGGTGGTTTAAACTATGATTCCATGAATAACCGGTTGATCTATGACATAACAATGAACCATTTCAAGGATATTTATTATTTGAATTTCTCCGATAGCACCAGCGGAAGTGTTACAAATAATGCGTTATGGGATGAACGTCAAGCGGATATAACCTCAGCAGGAATAGTTTACAGTGATGATCGTTCCGGTATTTTTAATCTATATTATATCGGCAAAGATAAACAAGGGTATGTGACTAATGTCACTGGAGGTGCATTTATGCCGGATATCCATGAAAGTGGTAAGGTTGCTTATGCTTTATATGAAAATGGCGGATATAAAATTGCTATCTTAGATTCTCTTGAAATTGTGGAAGATACTCATGTAGGATATACACCCTTGTATTTTCAGCGAAATAAAGATCTTTCTCCTGCCATCACAGAAAAAAAACAATCAATATCCAAAAAATATCAGGATCATTTTCCGCCCATGTTTGCGATGCCAAGGATGACCATGGATTATGGCACCTTTAAGCCAGGTATATACTTTTATTCTTCTGAAATATTGGATAAAGCATCTCTTATAGGTGGCGCATCTATCAATAGCTCACAAGATTTAGATTTATTTTTTTTATTTGAGTATAAGCATCTGTATCCCACTATATTTTTTGAAACATTTTACCTCAGTAGAAATATTGAAGAGAAGAGTTCTTATTCAGTTTATAATCTTGATAATAATTTGAAATTTAGAATAATTGAATTTCGTGGTGGTGTTCGGGTTCCATTTTATGGATCAAAGTTTGAGTTATATGGAAGTTGGTCACAGTATCGTGCATCAATCAAAGAAAACGTTATCGGTAAACCAAAATTACAATCTGGAATCGGATATGATTATTTCCGTGGAAAAGAAACAGGAATAAATTGGTCGCTAGAACAGTATAAACGTCGAATTGACCAGAATATCAACCCCGTGGGATATGAATTAAATGTTCTTGTTGGAAAAGAATGGAACCAATTCATTGACGGATTGGATCTATCCGAATCAGGAACTCTGATCTCCAATTTCAATAATCATAATCTCGTTCGTAATGAACTTAGTGGACAATATTTATGGGAAATTCCCAAGACAAATAGATGGACATTGGCTATCGGTGGAAAAATAGGGTGGATTGACAATGCATCTGTCGATTCTTTTTTTTACTTTTTTTCCGGAGGAATGCCGGGAATAAAGGGATACCCGTTCTATAGTTTAGCAGGGACAAATACGGTCATAGGTGATGTAGGTATTCGCATTCCTCTTTTCAGGGAAAAACATTTTTCCTTAGGATGGTTTACATTGCAACACAGCACTATTGGATTATTTGGTCAAATTGGTGATGCATGGAATAGAGCAGAATCAAAATTAGATTACAAAAGATCCTTCGGTATCGAGCTTAGGTTACAAGGATATTCATTTTATAATTATCCAACATCTATTGGTATGGAATTACACCGAGGACTTGACATGTTTACAATTTCTATGGATGAAATTAACACTATCCAATACGGTGCAGAAAATCGGATTTATTTGACTATATTGTTTGGTTTTTAATGTGAAGTGGCTTTCTGCATATCTGATTATTTTTTCTATAAGTTTCGGTCAATTTGACAAATATAATTTAGCAAATTACCCCATTCAAAGTAGTGAAGTCGAAATGCCAGTTCCGGCCAAAGCAATGTTTAAATCATTCATATTACCAGGATGGGGTCAAGTCCAAAATGAAGATGCATTATGGAAACCATTAGTGTTTGCCGGTGTAGAAGTATTAGGCATATTTTCATCTTTTCATTATGAAAAGCGTGCAGAAAATATTCGTTTAGATTTTGAGGCATATGGTGATAATCATTGGGCCTTAGAACGATGGTATAGCAATACACAGAAAATATTTCCGAATGGTTGGAAAGAAATTATTGTTGGAACTCATAAACTTGGTTTAAAGATCGCTGGTAATTATTACCATACAGATCGTTTGGCCGAATTAGTTAACAATTATGGTTGGTCAGAAATAGCTGTAATTCGAGATAGGGATTTTTATGAAAATATTGGTAAGTATGATCAATTTGTAGGCGGTTGGGATGATGAATATGACGATCCATTTGATACCAATGGGAATTGGTTTACTGAAAAAAAAGGAAATGTTGAGTCGATAATGCTTACGAAAAGAAAAGACTATTATCGAAGCCTTCGTCATGATAGCAATTTACTGAAACATTATTCTAAGTATGCGGTTACAGTGGTGGTGATAAACCATATTACCAGTGGATTAGAAGCAGCATGGACAGCAAATAAAAAAGCAAAAAAGATTCCAGAAATCAGGTTGAATTATAATCCGTTAAATAAGTGGGGAGTTGGAGGTGTTCAAATCAACTATGGGTGGTAAATTCACCGCTCAAAACTGATGGAAAGAACTCATTTGATGCGTGTTGCAACAAGTATTTTATTGTATACAGGTTTGCTGATTTCGGGATGTGCCAGTAATAAAACGATTGTGGAAATCGATTATAATGCAGAGTTTGAGAATGGTAAAGCTGCATTAAATAAAAAAAAATATATCAAGGCACAAGAAAAATTTAATACCGTAGTTGTAGGTGCATCACATACTGAATTGGGTGATGACGCACTCTTTTATCTTGGAGAGTCATATTTTTATGCTAAGGATTATTTGTTAGCTGTTGCTGAATATGATCGCTTAACACGAAGGATGCCATTCAGCCAATATGTAGAAAGCGCCAGATATCGTATTTGTCAATCGTATGTTACCCTTTCTCCAAAATATTTTCGGGACCAAACTTATTCTGAAAAAGCTTTGGAAAAACTTCAAGAATTCATTGATGATTATCCTAATTCAAAACATACTGTTGCTGCCCAAGATGACATTAAAATATTAAGGAATAAACTATCTCAAAAATCTTTTGAATCAGGAGTTTTATATATGAAGATGGAGGAATATAAAGCTGCCTTATTAGCTTTTAAAATCGTCACAGACCTGTATTATGATACAAACTACATTGATCAAACTCATTTAAAAATAATAGAAATTTATATTCACAGGGGAAAATTTGAAGAAGCTCGTAATCACTTTGAATCAAAGAAGAAAAATATTGAAAATCTCAACATGGCAGATCTAGTAAACGCTTGGTTTGATCAAGGCCGTGTTTTTGATAGGATTGAAATGAAATGAAAACTTGTCTATTTGGTGGGACATTTGATCCACCACATTTTGGACATTTAATTGTCGCACAAACTATTTTTGAAGCAGAACATTTTGACAAAATTGTTTTTATCCCTGCTTATATGCCGCCACACAAAAAGGGTCAAAAAATATCTTCGTTAGAACTTCGATTAGAAATGTTAAAAATTGCTACAAAGGATAATCCTAATTTTGAAATATCAGATATTGAAATCAAGCGCGGAGGGATATCGTACTCTTTAGAAACTGTTCGTGACTATAAAGAACAAACAGAATTGTCACGGGATGAATTGTTTTATTTAATTGGAAGTGATTCCCTGAAACAATTTCATGCTTGGCAGAATCCAGAAGCTATATTAAAGGAGTGCCAATTAATTGTTGCTATTCGTCCTGGATTTCGACCTAGCGATATTCCAAATTGGATTCTAGCAAAGGTCCAATTTGCAAATATTCCTCGAATTGAAATTTCTTCAAGTCAAATCCGTTCTCGATGGATTGAAGATAAAACAATTCGATATATGGTGACACAACCTGTCTGGAAATTTATTAATGAGAATGATATATATTGATTTATTACAATAATATTTTACAATCGGATGGGTACACTATTATTATCAAATTATCGACATATTATACTGAACTACCCGATGAAGATTAAATAATCATGATAATCATAAAGGATATAGCGATTCTTTTAGTTTCCATTATTGTAATTGGGAAAGGAGCAGTTTGGCTTGTTGATGCAGCTGCCAGAGTAGCAAAACATTTCGGAATTTCAGAATTGGTAATTGGTTTGACCGTAGTTGCTTTTGGAACTTCGGCCCCAGAGTTTGGTGTTACAATATTGGCGGCGATTCGAGGAATGGGTGATATTTCTGTTGGTAATATTGTAGGATCAAATATTTTTAATTTAGGGTTTATCCTTGGTGGAACGGCAATTATTCATAGTTTAAAAACAAGTCGAACAGTTGTTTTTAGAGACGGTATTTTTTTGCTTTTCGGTGGAATTTTACTATCCGTTTTTCTATGGGACTTAACCCTTAGTAAAATTGAAGGAATTATTCTTTTTACTTTACTCGTACTTTATTTGCTTTATTTATATGTTAATAAAGAAACTATTGAAACAGATGATTCAACCAATGCTATGTATAGATCGGATCCAATATTGTTATTTGTGGGTATTGGAATGGTCCTTGTTGGTTCCCATTTTTTAGTTGAATCAGCAGTTAATATTGCAAGATTTATTGGTGTTTCAGATTGGGTAATCGGTGCTACAATTATTGCAGCGGGTACTTCTGCACCTGAGTTTGCAACATCCTTAACAGCTGCAATCAAGTCCCGTTATGGGATGTCAGTAGGCAATCTGATTGGAAGTGATATTTTCAATCTTTTTGGTGTTTTGGGGATAGCAGGGATTATGAGAAATCTTTCAGTTGGCATCGATGCTCAAATAAATTTGATTATATTAACTTTCATGATTGCTGTTGTTATAATATTTATGCGTACGGGTTGGGTTGTTTCTCGTAAGGAAGGAATTATATTAGTAATGATTGGTTTGTTGCGATGGATTTATAGTTTTTCCTAATAGAAATCTTGCGTGATAATTATCAGCGTATATTTTATTTATCTATTGTTTTAACCGCGATTAAAACAGATTAGATTATTCCTATGATTCAACTTGATAACGTTTCGTATTCATACGATAAAGGTGGCGGTGTTTCAAATGTAAATTTGAACCTCAATGATAGTGAATATGCATTTCTCATTGGACCAACAGGTTCAGGAAAAACTACACTCTTACGTCTAATTTATATGGAATTATTTCCTCAAGTAGGAAAAGTTGTAGTTGATAAATATAATTCAAAAAATATTAAACCTCGAAAAATTCCATATTTAAGAAGAAAAATTGGTATGGTTTTTCAAGATTATCATTTGTTGAATGATCGTAATCTTTTTGAAAATATTGCATTAGCTCTACATGTCATTGGATACTCAAAAGATGAAATTGTTGAACGTGTAACTGAGTCTATTGAAGAAGTTGGATTAGAAGGAAAAGCCGACCGTTATCCTCAAGAATTGTCCGGAGGAGAGCAACAGCGAGCGTGTGTTGCTCGAGCACTTGTTAAAGATCCAGATATTGTTTTAGCGGATGAACCGACCGGCAATCTCGATCCCGTAACTTCATTCGAGCTTATTAAATTACTTGAAGAAGTTAACCAAGAAGGAAAGACTATTTTGATGGCTTCTCATAACTATAATTTGATCAAGGGTCGAGGGCATCGCATCATAGAAATTCAAAATGGAAGTGTGAGGCAATCTTAATGGATAAAATGATGTTTCTTTTATCCGAGGGAATGAAAAATCTTTGGCGTCATAAGCTAACTGCCTTCACTGCAATTTTTTCAACATTTTTAACACTATTAGTTACAGGATCTCTGATTATTGTGAGTCAAAATACAACTAGAGTGATAGAGTATTTTCGAGGTAAATATAAAATTGAAGTATTTTTTAATGATAATGCAAAAGATGACCGAATCACTGAAGTAGTGGAAGAATTCAAAAAAATTAATGGTGTACGGTCAACAACTCTGATCTCGAAATTGGATGCAGAAAAAATATTTAAGTCTCAATTTGGTGAAAATATATTAGATCTTGTAGGCTATAATCCATTGCCGGCTAGCTGTGTTGTGAATCTAGTCAGACATCAAACTTCAAAATTGAATGTAAATCCGATTATTAATCGAATCAAAAATTATCCGGAAGTTGATGAAGTTAATTATCAAGGTAGATTGATCTACCAAATTGAATCATATTATCAAAAATTCGTAAAAATTATGACCGCTGTTTTAATTTTCGTATTGGGAATTTCGGTATTTATTATTTCTAATACAGTTCGTTTAACTATATATGCCAAAAAAGATTTAATTAAATCACTCTACTTAATCGGAGCGACACGATTATTTATAAAAATGCCTTTCATAATTGAAGGTATTTTCCATGGACTAATTGGGGCACTTTTTGCATCAATATTACTAATTGTTGGATTAGAGTTTGGGTCTGAAATTATTTTTTCAGTAACCAATATAAAAATTCAATATAACCCCTTTATACTAATTGGGATTCTTGCTTCCATTAGTATTGTGATAAGCTACATGGGAAGTAGCAGGGCAATTTCAAAATTTATAAAGTAATTTCTCCTTTGATTCCCTACTTGACTAGTGAAAAACAAACCATCTAATTTTCTAGTCTATGTCAACGATTAAATTGCCAACTTTGAATGATAGGGAAGCCACTATTCTCACATCTATTATAGAAGAGTACATTGATTCTGGTACCCCTGTATCTTCCGGATATATTAAAAAATATTGTGGATTGAATTTATCACCAGCGACTATTCGCGCCGTTATGGCTTCTCTTGAGCAAAAGGGATTATTAACCCATTTTCATACATCCGGTGGTCGTGTTCCGACAGATGTTGGATATCGATTTTATGTTAATGATACTCATGAGATTATTGCATCCTATGATCCTTTTTCAGATAATATAAAAAACGAGTTGTTGACTATTGTAAATGATGTCGATGAATTACTAAATGCAACTGTATTGATGCTTTCTAAAGTTAGCCGGATGTTTGGAGTTATATCGGTATCTGGTTATCAAAGAAGTATCCTTACTGATATAGAATTGGTTTTACTAGAGGGAAATCGTGTGATGCTTGTGTTAGCACTGGATACTGGATTAGTAAAATCAATTGTTCTCAATTTAGATTTAGTTATTCAGCCGAATTTAGTTACGAAAATTACCCAAGTTTTAAAGGATAGATTGATTGGTTATTCTTTAAAGGAAATCCAGTCCACAATTAGAGTTAGGTTGAACGATTTAGAGATGTATTCACATGAACTGGTACAAGTTTTGGTGAATGATTGTGAAAAATATTTTGATCTTAATAAAAATGAATCTATATATACATCATCATACGATATATTGCTTGAACAGCCTGAATTCCAAAATTTAACTAGTTTCCAGCGCCTTTTACCTGCACTGGATAAAGCATATTTAAATCAACATTTTCAAGAAAATTTCAATGCACATTCAAGTCATACATTAATTGGAACAGAAAATGAAGATGAACTATTGAATGATTGTTCAATTATTACAACCGAGTTTAACAGTGAAATAATTAAGGGAAGAATCGGTGTATTAGGACCAAAACGAATACCATATTTGACTGTACAATCGATTATAGAAAAATTTGCGGAGATTATACAACATGCCCTCTAAAAATAAAAAAAATAACGCCGAACCTTTAAAAAAAGTGAAAAAACAATCTAAAGCGAACAAACTTAAACAAGAGATAAAGTCTCAAAAGAACGATCTTGAAGATCAAAAAGATAGATATTTAAGATTGAAAGCTGAATTTGATAATTACAGAAGGAGAAAACAAAAAGAAGTTATTGATTTGTTAAAATATGACGGAGAATCAGTGATTAAACAATTTTTATCTGTTTTGGATGATTTGGATCGATTGGCAATAGCTTCCGAAGAAAATGGAATTAATAATATTGAAAAAATCAAAGAAGGTATTAATCTCATTTTAAATAAAATTAATAAGCGATTTGAGGAACTCGAAGTGGTATCCTTTACAAAACCAGGTGACATTGTTAATCCTGAATTACATGATGCACTTATGATGCGTACCGAAGATGGAAAAGATGAGAATGAGATTCTAGAAGTTTTTGAAAAGGGATATCGTTATAAAGATAAGGTAATCCGGCATGCTAAAGTTGTCGTTAACCAAACACCTTCATGAGAGATTTGTACGAAATCATAGGCGTAGATAAAGGCGCAACTGATAATGAGATAAAAAAAGCGTATCGAAAGATTGCTATGAAATATCATCCGGATAAAAATCCAGATGATACAGAAGCAGAACGTAAGTTTAAAGAATCAGCAGAAGCTTATTCTGTTCTATCTGATGCACAGAAAAGAAGGCAATATGATCAGTTTGGACATGCTGGTGTTGGTCTTGGCGATGCACCAGGTGGCACTGGATTTCATGGAAATATGTCTATGGAAGATATTTTTAGCAGTTTTGGGGATATTTTCGGCGGTGATTTTGATCCATTTGGTGGAATTTTTGGTGGTAGAAGTAGAAGAAGTCGTGTTAAAAAAGCTCGTGACCTTAAAGTCACTTTGAAATTGAATTATGTGGATATAGTTAAAGGTACTGATAAAACGATCAAAATTAAACGACATGAAACATGCGATACATGTTCAGGAAGTGGTGCTCAGTCAGGTACAATGCCAACTTCCTGTAGACATTGTGATGGAACAGGTCAGCTTCGTCAAATATCACAATCCTTTTTTGGCCAGTCGGTAGTCGTAAAAGAATGTCCGGTTTGTAATGGGTCTGGTGATGTGATCGAAAATCCTTGCAAAACTTGTGGTGGAAATGGCATACAGCGGAAAACTGTTGAAATAAAGGTCAAGGTTCCGGCTGGTGTCGCAGAGGGAAATTATATGACCCTCAATAGACAAGGGAATAAAGGTCCTAAGGGATATGAAGCTGGTGATTTAATTATATTTTTCGAGGAAAAAGATCATCCCATTTTTACTAGAAATGGCGACGATTTAATAACGGAAGTTCAAATCCAATTTTACCAGGCTGCTTTAGGGCTAACGATTGAAATGCCTACCTTGGAAGGAAAAGCAAAACTAAAAATTCCTGCTGGTATTCAAGCTGGACAAGTTTTGCGAATGAGAGGAAAAGGATTTCCTAAAGTGAGAGGATCTTCTCGTGGTAATCAATTGGTGAGAGTTCATGTGCAAACTCCCCAATCACTTTCTCGAAAACAGAAAAAATTACTTGAAGAATTATTATCATTGAATGGACAATCGGAACCAAAATTTCAACGGGTAGAACTGGATTGAATATTTTAAGTCTGCAAGAAAATTGCTTGAAGATTTTCGTTTGGTTTAATTTTGATGAAAACAGCGAGAATCAATTCCAAAAAAGTATTAATATCTCCACTTCATAAAAAGCTATTGATTATTCAATTCCGTTGAAAAATAAATGTTTATTTTAAAATAGAGGACTAAAGGTAATGTCTGATAATAAGAGTTCAAAAAAATCTAAATCTGTCCCGGCAAAAAAGGATACAAAAAGAGTAAAATTAAAAGCCAAACAAAAAAAGAAAAAAATACCTTTAGAAATGGATAGAAAAAGAAAAATGTATTCTGATTTACTAGAGCTAGGTATAGTGTTTGCCTTTTTGTTTCTAATAATCAGTATTTACGTTCCTAGAGCTATTTGGGATGAAGAGGAATATTTTGAGAAACGAAGTCATTTTTATATGGAAAACATGTATGATATTCAAAATTTTTACAAATCCCTTACAGGTGAATATAATCCAGATGGACTTTGGGTGATGCAACTTGTGAATTCAGTACGCGATTCACTCACTGGTGATTCAACATACTTAGGTGAACAATCAATTGGATTAAATGGTCAAGACTTTGTTGTTAATGTTCCCAAGGGATATGATGTTGATTTTGATACAACGTTTGGTTTTCCGATGATGCGTCGGGATACTATTGTGGATACAACAGCAACCATTGTCATGTATTCAGAGGATTTATCACGTAATGACACATCTTATGTTCAGAAAAAACGCCTGGAAAAATTTACAACCGATTCGAACTTTGTTGCTGTGCTAGAAGAAGTAACTTCTGAGCGTGTTGAAGTTGTGAACTATTACGATTCTTATATGCCGGATTCTTCTATGTATTTTTGTCCGGTTACACAGAAAGCATATTTAATTTCAATCAAAGATGAGGGGAATGCGGTAAGGGTAGATAGCCCTATCGAAGAAACAGTTGTGCGAAAGCGATATGCTATATTCGCGTTTAAAGCCGACAACCATGGTTTCGTTGATGATGGTACAAAAAGTTGGGACAGGTAATTACTTATAAGTGATTCATCTCTCCATATCGGATAGCCATCTATTATGTGCTCAATGGACACAAAAAGGTGGTCGGCCGTTACTGACTTCTTTTTCTTATAAATCACTTCCAAGATCATTACAATTATTACAAAACTCTGAATCTGAAATCATTTCAGTTTTAAATGCTGGATTGCATTTAATTCGTGAAGATATCCCTTTTGAGGGTGAAAAGGTATATGTAACCATTCCGAATGAATACTGTAAGTCCGTCATTGTTCCTATTGAAGCAGATATGACAGAGAATGATGGGTGGGAGTTATCCCTATGGAGTATAAAACAGCGCTGGTATTTTGAAAAGCCATGTGAATATTTTGGCAGATCATTTGAAGGTAAAACAAAATCTGTTTTTGCAACTCGCGTTTCGACTGTTTATACTGAAATTTTAAAACTAGCTATTCAGGAATTAGGCGGCGAGCCGTTATGGATGGGTACTGAATCCAGCGCATTTTTTGCTTTAAACCCTGATAAAGGATGTACAGTATTTCACCTCGAAAAAAATGGATATAGATATTTTCACTTTTCTGAAGAAAGTTTTCAAAATGGAAAAGCGCGATACATTAATGGGAAATGGAAGCTCAATCCCATTGTTGGTTCTACTTCTAATAAAGAAGTTTTCAAAGGACGTTTAATTGTTGCGGGAAAATTGTCCAATAAAAGAAAAGCTAATTTCAAAGGACATAGAATTAAACAAATGATAGCTTTGGAAGGTATTTCAGTCGAGGGTAACATTATTCCGAAAAAAGTAAAAGAAGAGGATCTTTATACCACAACAGCTATTGCTATTGGTACAACAGAAGGTGTTACACTCAATTTTTTTGACAGTCCTGGGCTTCAACAATATCGATATGAAAAACCTGTATCTTCTGAAAAACCAAAAGCTGTATCAGCAAAAAAAGAAAAAAAGAAACCAAAAAAAGTGAAACCAAAAGTCAGGCGAAAAAAGAAAAAAATAAATATTCTAAAACCAACGTTATATATGTTTTTCTTTATGACAATTGGTATCATGCTAACCTATGATCAAAAGCCGGAATTATTTGATTTTCTATCAACGTCTAATTTGGAAAAGTTCCAAATTATTGACCAAGAGATAAAGGATGACATTGTGTCTCAAGTTGAAATTGAGAAGCCACCTGTTGAAGGTCCCAATTATTTAATTGAATCTCAAAGTTTGATTTCGACTGTAATCCATACATTGGATTTATTACATGATCAACAAATCCTTTTATTATCTATAAGCGATGGTCAGATGGATTTGGAAATTGTTGGTAATAAAACCATGGATACATCTATTGATACTTTGGGAGATGTATTGAATTACTCACTACGGCAAGTAAATGAGGATAAGCAATTTAAACATGGTTATCTTGTCAATTATCGAACAGTCGATATTATAAATAATCAATCTGTGTTAAGTGTTAAGAAATTCCAGTCTTTAATTACAGAAATGGCAGTTTCATTCTTTAAAGTGCTCGATCCGATTGAACGGGGTAATAATATCCAAAATCCAATTATTGTCAAAATTAGTGGTGTAGATAAAATAAATCAGATGTTATCTATATTATATAATGTTGCTAATAATGTGGCTTTAGAAAAATTTGTGTATACTAATAATTTGGATAACTCGAACCCAACATCCGTTTTTTATATATCCCTTTATTTTCCCAATACTCAACCAGGATAGGATATGCAAATTCAGGCTGGTCAATATAAAGGCCGTCGAATTAAGACAGTTGCAAATGCGCCATACCGTCCATCAACATCTGTTGTTAGGAAAAGTCTCTTTGAAATCCTTGGTGATTTATCAGGGAAACATGTTTTAGATCTATTTGCAGGTTCAGGAATACTTGGATTTGAAGCGGCTAGTAGAGGTGCCGAATCGGTTACTTTTGTTGAATTGAGTATGCGTGTTATATCCTTGTTGAAAATGAACGGATCAATCTTTAAGAATACTGAGTTTCATTATTTCAGAAGAGACGCGATAAAATTTTTAAATAAATCCAATAGTTATGATTTAATACTTGCTGATCCACCTTACCAATTTTCCGATACAGAATTAGTAGCAAAAAAAGCTATAAATCAAATTAATAATAATGGATTATTAATCCTTGAATCTTCACCTAGGGAATTCTCAATTTCGCCGACACGTGTGAAGCAATACGGCGACACACAACTGACATTCTGGAAAAAAGAAATATGAAAATCGTAATATATCCCGGTACATTTGACCCGATACACTGTGGCCACATTGATATAGCGGAACGAGCATCAAAATTATTCGATAAACTTATTTTTGTAGTTGCAGATAATGCAGATAAAAATACATTATTTACTCCTGATCAGAGGATTGATTTGATTTTGGATGCAACAAAACATATTAGCAATACTGAGGTATATTCAACTGATGGATTGGTAGCTGATTTTGCAAGGGAACATAAAGCTGTAGCACTAATACGTGGATTAAGACATGTATCCGATTTTGAATTTGAATTTCAGATGGCAACCATGAATTATCATCTTAATTCGGAAGTGTCTACTTTATTGATGGTTACTAAGGAAAATTTTATACATTTAAATTCAAGTATGGTTAAAGATATTGTAAAACATAAAGGCGATATTTCATCTTTTGTTCCTTTAAATGTATTAGAAAAATTAAACGAAAAATTTCATCAAAATTAATTTTCTTTTAATTCGGTAACTTTACCGAAGGTAATAATTTTATATATTTTTTAAATTCCAAAGCTGTTTTCTAAGAATTATCAAAGCTTATGCCAACATATGACTATATCTGTAAAAAATGTGATCATACATTCGAATATTTTCAAGCCATGTCTGATACTCCGCTTGAAAATTGTCCCGAATGTAAAAGCAAAGTACGTCGATTAGTCAGTGGAGGATCGGGGCTTATTTTTAAAGGAAGTGGATTTTATCTCACTGACTATGTAAAAAAAGATTCATCAGAAAAGAAGGAAAAATCGACAGCTAATAAAAAAAGTAAGAAAAATCAAAAAAAAGAACAGAAAAAAGAAAGTGCTAAATCTTGAGTAAAATAGAAAACGGTGAAAAAATATCATTTATTAAAGGTCAATTGAATATTCCTAATAACCCAATTATACCATTCATTGAAGGTGATGGTATTGGCGCTGATATTTGGTATGCATCTCAAAAGGTATTTAATAAAGCTGTAGCAAAAGCTTATGATGGTGAAAAGATTATTGTATGGAAAGAAGTGTTAGCTGGAAGAAAAGCCAATAAAAAAGTTGGTTTTTGGCTCCCAGATGAAACGTTGGATAGCATTCGGGAATATTTAATTGCAATTAAGGGGCCTTTGACTACACCAGTTGGAGGAGGAATGCGGTCTCTGAATGTATCCTTGAGACAAATACTTGATCTGTATGCATGTGTACGCCCAGTAAAATGGTTTGAAGGTGTACCATCGCCAGTAAAAAAACCTGATCTGGTAAATATGATCATTTTTCGTGAGAATACAGAAGATATATATGCAGGAATTGAATGGATGCAGGGTACTAAGGAAGTAGAAAAAGTAATAACATTTTTAAAAGAGGAAATGCTTGTTAAAGGAATCCGTTTCCCTGGTACATCATCTATAGGAATAAAACCTGTTTCAATTGAAGGTACTGAACGCATCATTCGTGCTTCTATGGACTATGCTATTGCCAATGAACGAAAAAGTCTTACGATCGTTCATAAAGGAAATATTATGAAATTTACTGAAGGTAAGTTTAAAGATTGGGGTTATGAGTTGGTCAAGCGTGAATATGGTTCACAAGATTATGATGGTGGGCCTTGGCAAGTTGTTGATAATAACGGTATGCAGATCATAATAAAGGATGTGATAGCAGATGCGTTTTTGCAACAGATTTTATTGCGGCCCGCCGAATATGATGTAATTGTTACACTAAATTTGAATGGGGACTATATTTCTGATGCGCTGGCTGCTATTGTGGGTGGTATTGGCATTGCTCCCGGTGCAAACATCAACTATAAAACAGGACATGCTTTATTTGAAGCTACTCATGGTACTGCACCAAAATACGCAGGTAAGGATATGGTTAATCCATCTTCATTAATTCTCTCAGGCGTGATGATGCTTGAATATATGGGCTGGCAATCAGCAGCAGATTTGATTAACAAAGGCATTCAGGGTGCCATAAAGTCAAAAACTGTTACCTATGATTTTCACAGGTTAATGAATGATGCCACGAAAGTTTC
>CAYXUK010000011.1:0-28334 GCA_964468295.1 uncultured bacterium
CCTAATGCATTCAGGTTTCCGCCGCTATTTTCGACTGCTATTTTTTGTAAAGTTTTTTCACTTTCGTGCCCCCATCCATGTGGAATACTGATGACACCTGGCATCATTTCATCTGTTAATTTTGCATCTAGATCAAACTGAAACTTGGGTGATTTAACCCTTACCCTACTTCCTTCTCGAATTGATCTTGATTCGGCATCCAAAGGGTTGATCAGCAATAAAAATCGATTTTTACCCCGCATTAATGAGCGGCAATTATGCATCCATGAATTATTACTGCGAAGTTGACGCCTACCGATTAATGTAAGGTCGCCATTTTGTTCGGATTGACCTAAATAAGATTTTACTCTGGTTAAGTCATCAATAATAATGGATGGCGATAAATCAATTTTTTTATCAGAAGTAAATAACCGTTGTGGTAAACAAAGCTTTAATGGTCCAAGATCTACTCCATGGATCTGTTTTTTAATTTTATTTAGAGAAAGGCCATTCCATTTAGAAAATGATTTCAAGCTCCCATACTTACCTAATCGAATTCCAAAATCAAGGAGCCATTCGGGGCCAAATCGCTTGGATAAAAAATGATTAAGCTTTGGATATTTTTTCCCTTTCTTTTGAGCTATGCGTTCTGTTAGTTCGATAAAAATTTCCCAATCGTACTTGGTTCCAGACTCTTTTGGAAATACAGCTTTAGAATATTTAACTGTATTGCGCACAGACAATACGTTAAAAATAATATCGAAATGACCCCCATGGAGATTGAAAGCTGGAGGAAGAATAAGATCCGCGTAACGCGTAGTCTCATTAATATAATAATCAATCGAAACCATAAATTCCAAACCAGCAAATGCTTGGTTTAGTTTTTCCCCACCGGGAACTGAGAGCACCGGATTACCAGCAGAAGTCACCATGGCACGAATCTGTCCATCGCCTTCAACCAACATTTCATCCGACATAGTTACAGCTGGATATTCACCAGCAAATTCAGGAATATTTCGAACACGACTTTGACCTTTATTATAGTGTCCCCTTGTGCGTGGATTAGCCAATGTATCAAAAGCAGGTGTAGTAAACATGGCGCCTCCAGGAGAATCCATGTTTCCAGTGATGATATTCAATATATTGATCAGCCAATGGACTGTGCCCCCAAATCTTTGTGTACATGTTCCCATTCGTCCATAACAAACAGCGGATTCTGCTTTACAAAAATCCTTTGCTATTTGTTGAATCGCTAACGAAGAGATACCTGTTATGTTTGAAATGGTATCCAATTCAATTTGAGGGATGACATTAAGAAAATGGTCCAAGTTTTTGGTAACTGATTCTAAATGCCCAAGCTTCATCCATTCATTATTAATTACTTCCTGAATTAAGCCGATAAGAAAATAAACATCGGTTCCAGGTTTGATGAAATAATGATGATCAGCAATCATTGCCGTTTCCGTTTTTCGCGGATCTACCACAATGAATTTTCCGTTCCGTTCTTGAATTGCTTTGAGGCGATTTTTCACATCCGGAGCAGACATAAGACTCCCATTTGAAACAACCGGATTACCACCCATGACGATCATGTATTGCGTACGATCAATATCAGGAATAGGGACTAACAATTGATGGCCAAACATTTGATAAGCAGCAAATTGATGAGGGATTTGATCTACTGTTGAAGCTGAAAATCTATTCCTTGTACCTAGTCCATTAACAAAAGCCGGCGCGTATAATATAGTTCCGTAATTGTGTACCGATGGATTCCCTTGATACACGCCTACCGCATTATTTCCATATTTTTCTTGAATACCAACCAGTCTGTCGGCGACCAAATTAAATGCTTCATCCCAAGAAATTTTTTTCCAACTTCCCTTAACTTTTTTAATTGGAAACTTTAATCGATCTGAATCTTCATGGAGATCTTTATAGGCCAAAGCTTTGGGACAAATGTAGCCATGGCTAAGGGGATCTTTCTTATCTCCTTCAATTTTTTCAATATTCCCATTTGTGGTAGTTATTACCAAACCACACATGGCCTCGCAAAGATTACAGGTTCTATAATGGGATTGGAGTAAACTCATTTTATCGCAAACAGCAGCTTTCGAAAAGCAACCTTCATCCATGTAATTGAAATGATTGTAGCCACCACAGAAGAAATCACCATGGCAATCCAAATCCATTCAATTGGTTTGTCTAAAATCATAGTGAAATAAAGTGCCAAAGGAGAAGAAACAATCAATACTCGAATTGCTGTGATAATCAATGAAGGCATACCAAGGCCCATCCCTTGTAGAATACGGCCAATTGTTAGACCAATCGAAATGAGTGGAAAAATAAAACACATATAGCGCAAATATGATACGGCCAAATTTTGAATTACCACATCATTGGTAAAAGCACGTGTTACTTGTGGTGCATATACAAATAGTATGGCAGCACAAATGGCCGTAATAGAAACCGACCAGGAGATACCATATTTTATGATAAACTTTATTTTTTCAATCTCTTTGGCACCATAGAACATACCCACCATTGTTGTTAAGGCCGAAGCAATCCCCATAATTGGTAAAAATATCAACATTTCTACCCGTCCTCCAACCTGATAAGCAGCCACGCTATCAGTTGAAAAATAGACTAAAATCCGATTAAAAACTAATTGGCCAAACGCCATAATTATCATGGACATGGATGAAGGAATACCCACTTTTATGATATCAAAGAGTATAAATTTTGATGGAGAAAAATCACGCATCCGAAAACGGATATATGCATGCTCTTTTATAAATAACATATAAACAAAAATAATGAAAACAATGATCTGACTGATCACAGATGCCATTGCCGCACCAGATACTCCAAATCCTAGTGAAAATATAAAAATAGGATCAAGTATAATATTGAGGACTGTACCGAGCCCTGCGATTATCATTGGCAGTTTCATATCTCCTTCACCGGCTAGGATCGATCGGAAAAACATGGAAAAAACCATAAATGAAAGGCCATAACAACTTATCTTTAAATAAGACCATGCCAAAGGTAAAACCTCTTCGGTACAACCGACTCCGAGTAGTAGAGATTGGCCATATTTTAATCCCAAAATTGTTAGAGTTAGACTGATAATAAATGCTATGGCAATGGCATGTTCAGCTGCATTATCAGCGCTGACCTTATTTTTAGAACCAATAAATCTGGCAATGGAAGCCGTTACTCCACTCCCCAATCCAAAAGAAAGCCCAAGAACAAGGAAGAAAATGGGCATATTAAAAGCAACTGCAGCGATGGCTAGTCCGCCCAATCGACCAATAAAAATCATATCTACAATGGTATAAAGCGTTTGAATACCCATACCAGCAATGATGGGTACCGCCAAACTCCACAGACCTTTGGACGGATTTTCAATAAATGAGATAAGACGGGAACCGTCTAGTTCTTTTCCAGCCATAAGCGCTGAATTTAGACTAAATGTCCTGTGGGATTAATGTATAATTCCTGTGACTACAGGAATTAATTTGTACAAGTATTGGCTGAACCTACTGGAGTAGCACAACCCGGCTTTTGGCAGGCAGGTTCAAATGAATGTCCTACAGCAACGGCAGGTGCAGACAATTGTCTTTGGGCATCTAGATGCCCACAATAAGGACATTTTATTTCTTTATCTGCAACCGAACTGGAAAATACCAATTCTTCAAAACAATGTTCGCAATGGCGACATTGATAATCATACATTGGCATCTTGTTTTCCTTTAGATAGCATCTAATGCTATTTTTAGCAAGGAATTTACACGTTCAGCAAGTGCATCAATCTGATCATTTTGAATCAAATCTGACATCGTTTTAGCATCAATAGAAGCAACTGTTGTTGATTTATCTTCATTCTCCCACACAACTACATTACAGGGCATAAATAAACCAACACCCAACTCACTAGAAAGCGCTTCAAATGCCAAGGGCGGATTACAGGCGCCAAGAATTTGATATTTGCCAAAATCAATATCTAGTTTTTCTTTAAGCGTATTTTTTACATTGACCTCGGTTAATACACCAAATCCTTGCTCAGCAAGCATTTCTCTAGCTTTTGCTTCAACGCTTTCAAACGAATCATTAATTACTCTTTTATATCCATATTCCATACATAATCTCCTATTGAAACGGCCATATTATAGGTATGAAAATTACAGCCATTACTCCTAAAATTAGTGCTAAAGGTAACCCGACTTTTATATAGTCATAAAATTTATATCCACCGGGACCGTAGACCATTAAATTAGTTTGATATCCTACAGGTGTAATAAAAGATGCCGAAGCGGCATAACATACTGAAAAAATAAATGGGCGTGGATCAAAATTCATTTGCGCTGTAACTGCCACAACAATTGGGGTCATTATGATGGCTGTGGCGGCATTGGATGATACTTCGGTCAGAATCATAGTAATGAAATAAACCAATGCTAAAAGCAGATAGGGCTGCCATTCCACACTAATTAAAGAAACGATATTGGTAATGGAGGTTCCAATCCATGCGGCAGTTCCAGTTGATTGAATAACAGTCCCCAAAGGTATCAAAGCTGCGATCAATACTATAACCTGCCAATGAATAGATTGATATGCTTCATTTGGTGTAATTACTTTAAAAACCAATAAAATTACAGCACCGATAAGCACTCCTTTTAATATAGGAAATACGCCAATTGTCGCCAAAAAAACAGCCAATAAAATCACAAAAATAGCTAACCACCAGAAACGCACCTTTTTTAGGCTTGCCTTAACTTCTCCTAATAAAATGAATTCTCCCCGTTTTGTAAGTTTGCCCAATTTATTTTGAGCTCCATAAATCAAAAGCGTATCGTAATTTTGCAAAATAACATGAGCAATTTTTTTTCTTAAGATATCTCCATCCCGTCGTATTGCCAATATAAAAGCACCAAAGCGTTGGCGGAAATTTGACTTCATGAGGGATTTTCCAACCAAATCAGATTTATCGGTTATCATACATTCAATCAAAATATTATCTTCCTGTTCCAATTCTTTCTGAGTCAGTTTTTCATCAGTAAGTAAGGTTACCTTTTCAACTTCTTTCATTTGTAAAAAACTTTCCACAGACCCTTTAACAAAAAGAATATCATCATTTTCAAGGACCGTATTACGTACATTTGTAGAAATCAATCGACCTTGTCTTTGGATATCCAGCACAAGAATATCATAATTTTGGTTTATACCGCGTGCAATGCATGTTTTGCCAATAAGAGGGGAATCTTCAGAAATTTTCATTTCTGTCAAATAGCCTCCCAAGTGGTAGCTTTGCGTTAAACTAGTTGTTACCGTTCTCGATGGCAAAAGCTTCGGCGCAACCAATAATATATAAAAAAGACCAATAATAAGTTTGATCATACCAAATTTGGTGAATTCAAACATACCCAATGGTTCATTAGCCCCTTGCTGCAAGTAAATTGAATTAACGAGCAAATTTGTAGAAGTACCAACCAAAGTTAATGTACCACCCAAAATGGCGGCATAGCTCAATGGGATTAACAATTTAGAAGGACTCAAATGATATTTATGAGCCATACGAATTGTGACAGGCATCATTATTGCTACAATAGCGGTATTATTGATCAGTGCACTGGCAAATCCAATAGTCAGTAAGTAAACACCCAAACCCAATATTCTAGATTTTGATATTAATTTATTGATTCGAACTATGAGGTATTCTAATACACGCGTTTTCTGTAATGCATGACTTAGAACGAACAAAAGGGCGATGGTAATCACTGCCGGGTTGGAAAAACCGGATATTGCTTCCTCGGGAGTTAAAAATCCTCCTATAAAAAGGATACTTAATACCAATAATGCCGTGACATCAAGACTGAATGC
Organism: uncultured bacterium; assembly: GCA_964468295.1. Lineage (GTDB taxonomy): Bacteria > Fidelibacterota > Marinisomatia > Marinisomatales > TCS55 > TCS55. The sequence continues at coordinate 5,860 of CAYXUK010000011.1, forward strand.
CTCTGTTACAAAAAGTACAAAGGCAACTAAAACCACGATAATTACGAATGCAATTTCAAATGTCATTTTATGCTACTCAATGAAGTAAAAGTGCTTTGAAAAATTATTTAAATCTGAACTTCGTCAATCTGATCAGGATCCAGAAATCCTTCGGCATATTGTAGGTATATTTTTTCTTTGACAAAAATATCGAATAAGTCCACATCAATATGGGCATCATTCTTCATAAAACCTAAAATGCGCATTGCCTGGCTAAGGGTTTTTCCTTTCTTATATGGTCGATCCTTAGCGGTGAGAGCCTCGAAAATATCAGCAATGGCCATAATTCGCGCTTGTACCGTCATTTCATCTTTCGTTAGTCCTATTGGATACCCAGTACCATCTAGTTTCTCATGGTGCCCACCAGCAAATTCAGGTACATTACTCAGATGTTTTGGATACGGAAGTTCTTCCAGCATGTTAATGGTAACAACAATATGGTCATTAATCACTTTTCGTTCTTCTGGAGTGAGCGTTCCTCGAGGAATGGTCAAGTTATAAACTTCATTTTCTGATAGAAAATTCTCCATTTTCCCATTGGGCTTCCAACGGTAATTTGCGATTTGATGCACACGTTCCTTTTTATCGCCGGACATAAATTCACCACCAACATTGGATACCTTCACAAATTCCAGATCATTCTTTAATTGTCTTAATATTTTGCGATAACCACTTTGCAGATCCTTGACCTTTTCTTCTTTTTCTTCTGAGGACAAGGAATTATCACGTTCTAATTTTAATTCTTTTTTCAAGCGTTTAATTTCTTCATCTCGTCTTAGGATACCAAACCGTGTTTCTAATTCATGAACGCGGTCATAGATCGTCTCCAGCTTGGTGGATTTATCTACCACAAATTCCGGTGTAGCCACTTTACCGCAATCATGAAGCCAAGCGGCTATTTTTAGTTCATACATTTCCTTTTCAGAAAAAACCACATCTGCAAAAGGACCATCCTTTGTCTTTTGAACCGCTTCCGCCAGCATCATGGTGATCTCAGGTACCCTGGCACAATGGCCACCAGTATAGGGTGATTTTGCATCAATAGCAGATGCAATCAGTTTAATAAAGGATTCAAATAAATTTTCTAAATCTTTAATCAGATTTTTATTGGTAATCGCCACGGCAGCTTGACTGGCTAATGCCTCTACCATTTTTTGAATTTCTGATGTAAAAGAAATGATTTTTTTTGACTTTTGAGCCTGCGCATTTAACAGTTGAAGAACACCTATAATTTCATCTTCATGGTTTTTCAGAGGAACTGTAAGAAATGACTTTGAACGATAGTTTGTTTTTTCATCAAACATCTTTGTCCCGGAAAAATCGAAGCCTTTAGCCTTATATGCATCGATGATATTTACCGTTTCACCTGTCAGACCAACATAAGCAGCAATCATGGATTTATTAGGTTCACCTTCATCGGTATATAATTTCACAGGATAAAAAGGGATATCCTTTCCAGAGGTACCACCCATATGGAAATCAAGTGAATCTGTCATCATAATTTCAAAACGAAGGCGTCCGTCATCGGTCATCATATAGAGGGTTCCTCCATCTGAATTTGCAATCCGCTTAGCCTCTAATAGAATCATCTCCAGAAGTCTGTTCATATCTTTTTCTTTTGATAATGCTAAACCGATATTGGCCAAATTGAGGATTTGCTGTTCTAAATCCTTGATATAGGTTTTTACAGCAGCAGGAGCTTCCGAAAGGTATTTTGCTACCTGAGTATTAGCGTATTGTGGTTTTTTAGCCATAGTACATTATTTATTGGTTTCACATCAAAACTTACATAGGACAATTACATGGCACAACTATATATAGATGAGGATGTAATGAATGTATTTTATAATTTTAAAAATGTCTGATACGCAAAAATTGATCGATAATGCATTTAGGGGAGATATCAACCTAAATAACTTATTTGATACAGCACTTACCTTATTGGATTCAAGCGACCAGAAATCGATACACAAATTTTTGACTGTCGGGCATATTTCTTATATCAATAGAACTATTTATCAAAAAAATAAAATTAATGAATGGTTTGATTTACTACATCAATTGATTATGAAATCAAAATTTGATGTATATGAACTAATCAAACAACGCGCAGAGTATTACGAAAATAAACCATTATTTCAAGATATTATCGAAAATAAAGTTGTCCCCATTTCTTATCGTGATGTCTGGAAAACTCTCCAATTCATCGGATCCTACTTTGCTACTAACCTAAGTAAAAATGATACAATAGGCATTTTGACACCAAACCGCCTGAACGGTGCACTTATCGATTTAGCCTGCATTTGTTATCATATACGCGTGGTACCTATTCCTATAAATTTATCTGCAGATCACCTCGATTACGTTTTGGATCATGCCGATATTACACACCTTTTTACTGGAAGTGAAGATGCACGGGATCTGTTGAATAATGCAAAAATAGACACAAACACACTTAATATGGTCTGTCTTGATATTGAAAATGAATGGGAAGATTTCTTGAAAATTTGTTATCAATCAACTCTAACAATACCAAATAAAAAGGAAATGGATGATTTAGCAACCATAATGTATACCTCCGGGACAACAGATAATCCCAAGGGTATTATCTTTAATCAAACCAATATTATTACAAAGCGTTTTGCACGTGCCTTAGCCTTACCTGAAATTGGATCGAATGATTCCTTCCTAAGTTACCTTCCCCTTTATCATACGTTCGGCCGATGGCTTGAGATGATGGGAACTATATTTTGGGGATCCACATACACTTTCACTGAAAACACCTCATTTAAAACCTTATTGAGGGACTTTAAAATTGCCAAACCAACTGTATTTATTTCTATTCCGAAACGGTGGATTCAAATCTACGAACAGGTTGCCGCAACCATTCCCATTGAAATGTCGGAAGAAAAAGCAATTAAGGAAGCGACTCAATCCATTACGGGAGAAAATTTAAAATGGGGACTTTCAGCAGCAGGGTTTCTTGATACGGATATTTTCAAATTCTTCCACCAAAATGATATCAACCTAATGAGCGGCTATGGTATGACGGAAGCTACCGGTGGCATTACAATGACACCGCCTAAAGATTATATAGCTAACTCTGTTGGCAAGGTTTTGCCAGGAATAGAACTCAAATTAGGAGAAGATGACGAACTACTAATGCGTGGACCTTATGTTTCACCTGGATATTATAAAGATGAGATTGCTGGTTCCCATATAAATGGCTGGTTTTATTCAGGGGATATTTTCAGATATAAAAAAGGACATTATTTTATTGTTGACAGAAAAAAAGAAATTTATAAAAACAGCCGTGGTGAAACCATTTCACCGCAAAAAATTGAAAATTTATTTCAAGATTTTGAATCAATACGTTCTGTATTCTTGGTTGGTGACGGACAGGAGTTCAATACGATACTCCTGTATCCTGAACCGAATAATGACGCTGTGGACCTTAATTCAATGTCTCCAGAGGAAATACGTATATATTTCAGCTCATTGGTCTTCTCAGTAAATACATTTCTTCCACCCCATGAGCGTATAATCAATTATGCCGTAATTCAACGTGACTTTGATCATGAGCACGATGAGCTCACACCAAAAAATACCTATAAACGTAAAAATGTGCTGAAAAATTTTACTGATATTATTACGCCCATGTATGAAAAGAATTACATCAGTCTCATCCATGGAGATTATGAAATTCAAATTCCAAACTGGTTACTTCGGGAAAAACGCTTAACACGAGGCGATATACGCTGGGATGGAAAGTCTATCCGGGAATATGACCTCGATGATGGCCTCCCTTTAAAATGGACTAAATCAGGATTAAGAATAGGAGATTATATTTATTATACGAATGAAAAAAGGATCAGTTTTGAAAATCTCATCCGCGATCCAATTCTCTGGCTTGGCAACAACTCCTTAGTTGATTTTATCAACGAAGTTAGTTTCAGAGTAATATCTTTTGAACCCTACCATATTTTATCTTTGAACCATGCCAAACTCCCTTTTAATAAAAAAGATGAATCTTTGATTAAAGCAACATCCTTTCCGGAAGGAACACCAACGCTGATCACACTTCATCTAGCAGCTACTAATTTATTTCAAAATAATGTTCAACACGTCAAATCAGCTCTAGATCATTTCCATCAGGCAATAAAGTCTGCAACATATCAAACTATCATTCAAGACCAATTATTAAGGTTGCAATTTCATCCTGACTCAGCATATTGGGCACGCGCCTTGGAAATATTGATGCCCCACATCAGTGGAGAAATGTTTATCAGTTTATATAAAAAATCAATTTATTCAAGCCAATATGAAAGTATGTCATCATTTCATTCGCAATTTATCCAAAAACATCATTTTCAATCTATTTTAGAATTATTGGCTGATTATAGACAACAACCCAAAATTGCAAAAAAAGATGTAAATGTAGGGCAGGCATTAATTAATCTGATTACAGATCTGGGAATGAAGGAACCAAAATATTTTACAAAAGTCCGCGGTGAACTTACCCTTTGGATGCTCTCTTCCAAGAATCATATCCTCGCGGAATTGGCCCATTCAAACCGAGACATTTTATTAGAGGCTTTCAGAACCTCGATACGGACTGACCAACTTGAATATCAATTTGATTGGTCCTTGATTATACAATTTGACCAGAATATACCTGTTTTTCTTAAAGAAAAAATTGAAACAGCTATCCACCAATCAACATTAATCCGAGAATCAATTTTCATTTTATCAGATAATCAAAATATCCAATTGAGTGATTTAGCTTCAGGAGGTCTTTGGTTCACTCTGATTGGGAAAGGACATGGCAAATATGTAATCAGAGTATTGGCTCAGTTCAAAAATGGCAGTGCTCATAATTTTGTGCTCAATATTAATGATGACCTACCTCATCAACAATTTACCCAAGAAACAAATTGGCTCATTTCGATTGCTTCATCTATCCAGGATCAGAAATTAGTCGAGGATTTCGGATCATATTGGGAAGATCATCAGATTTTCACCGAAGAATACATATCTGGTGAAACAGTTATGCAATATTTGAATAGAAATCAAAAAGAAATTTCTTCCGGTACATACATAGATCGTTGGCAAATGCGCTGGCTTCACTTTATTTGGAATGGTGTAACCGCATATCTTGAATTTTGGAAGAGAACGGGCTGCACACGTATGATTACCGATCCATCACCTAGAAATATTATTATACCAGAGTTTGATTATTATACGGGCACACGACTTATTTCAATTTCTGGACGGGAAAAAACAAAATTAATTCTAGATGTTTTTTTATCTCTCTATGAAAAATTTATTTTAGATACTGAAAGAAAATTTCCGGGTCTTAAAAAAATGGCAGAATGGGAAATTTTATTTACAGTTACATTAGAAGTGTTTGGATTAAAAGTTGGTTCCAAAATGTTGCGTACTATCAAAAAAACAAACAAAGATTTAAAGCTTTCACCTGCACGTGTAAAGGAATATCTCGATGAAATCAACAAATCCGGACTTTTAAGAAAACAAGTTGTCTTTGCTTCCCTGCGCTATCGGAGATGGTTGGACTTGAATCCGGGTGCCACATATAAAGCACGTGGAGTCATCCTTCAAGATTTATACAAAGATTATAAGCTCCAGGTCTTAATGGATAAATATCCTGAAACAAGGATCCGATTTTTCTTAATGACCGCATTTCAGGATGCCAATCATCAGCTAGTCAAAAAATTAAATGATCTTATGATCCAAATGCGATCCGGAACTATATCAGAAGAAAGCCTTGAAACACATATTCATATTATCAATGATGAAATAGACTTAAATGTGGAAGAAAAATATTTCTTAACACGCCTCGTATTTGAACATGTTGATGCTGCCGATTATGCTGAACTCATTTCAAGGGATATGGGTAAAAAAGGTCGCTTGGATCTGGTAGTACTCGTTAAGGATAAAAATGGCCAATCCTTTAATATCCGTCCTCCTTTTCATCCAAAAGAAGTGGCTCGTTTACACAGATTACTTTTAGAAGCAAGTCTTGATGTTCAATTTGAGTCACGCCATGAGTTTCTATTAGTCACTGGTAATAAAGATCAGTTGATTGGCGGTGTATTTTGGAAGAAAACTGGTTCAGGCATTTCACATTTAGAAAAAATTGTTATCGCACCTCCATACCAAAAAAATCATCTTAGTATTCGATTGATTGAAGAACTATTTAATCGACTGCGGTTAAAGAAATTTAAATTCCTTACTGTAGGATTTTTCCAGTCAGGGCTATTCTACCGCTTAGGTTTTGAGATCGATCAAAAGTTTGGAGGATTGGTTAAAAAATTATAATTCGACTTTTATTTTTCAGTACAACATCCAATAAATCACAACACCGGTAACCGATACATACAACCAAAGTGGAAGTGTAATTTTTGCAATTTTTCGATGTTTTTTTAATTGATCCGACCAGCCACGATAAAGTGTAATTAAAGCTAATGGGATAATGATTGCTGCTAAAATGATGTGAGTAATCAGAATAAAAAAATAAATTTCTGGAAATGCCCCAGTATACTGTTTTGGACCAGATTTAAACCAGTGATAAATAACGTAGCTCACTAAAAAAGCTGCAGAAGTACCGAAGGCCGTAAGCATAATATTTTTGTGTTGTTGACGTTTCTTCTTGCGGATCAATATGTAACCAATAACCAATAAAATAGTCGTCATACCATTGAGGGACGCATTAAGTAAAGGTAATTTGGATACATCAAGCGCACCCTCAATGCCCACTGGCCTTGGTCCCAAAATCAAAAATGCAACAGTCGCAGAAATAATTATTGAAACAATATAAATAATTCGGAGCCAGAAACTATCTTGATTTACCATTAGATTTCATTCAACAATTTGTTAATGTCTTTTTTTAAACGTATCACATCTTCTGTCTCCATGCCACTATAGTATCCACGTAATCTTCCTTTCTGATCAACCAAAGCAAATTTTTCACTATGAAAAATAATATCTTCATAATCACCCATTTTGAATCCATTTTTAATCACATTCTGAACGTTTTCTTCTGGGCCAGTGAGAAAATGCCAACGATTTGTATTTGCATCATATTGGGAAGCATATTCTTTTAATACTTCCGGGGTATCATATTCAGGATAGACGGATATAGATACAATCCTAACATTATCATTATTCCGGAATTCTTTATGAACGAGGTTCATATTGCCAGTTAAAACAGGGCAGGCCATGGTACATGTAGTAAAAATGAAATCTGCTACCCATACTTTCCCATTTAAGTCAGCCCGGCTAATTTTTTTATCTCGGCTATCAGTAAAATAAAACTCGGGTATTGTACCAAGTACAGGCAGCTCACTATTGGAATTAGATTCTTTTGTTAAATAAGTAATTACTAATAAAACTGCAACAATCCCATATATGATAAATCTTGTTTTTCGAGACATTATGAAACTCCCAAATCGATAATAATGATAACTAATAGGGCCGGTAGATAGAAAACAGAAGTTTTTAATAATAATAAAGCACTTTTATTGGATTTATCCTTAGCCAATGGAATTGCAGATAAAAAAAATGCGAAAGAAATAATGGTTACACCGATTAAATAAATGATTCCAAGCGATCCCTCGACTACAGGAAGAAATGCAATTGGAATCATCAATAATAAATGCCAGAAAATCTGACGGATTGTTCTTTTTCCATCTGGTTCAACTACAGGCAGCATTTTGAAATTTGCTTGGCTATAATCATCTTTACACATCCATGCAATTGCATAAAAATGAGGATGCTGCCATAAATACATAATTCCAAATAAGATCCAGGCCATTGTGCCGATCTCCCCTGTTGCAGCCGTCCAGCCACCAATGATTGGTAATGCTCCTGGTATTGATCCGATAGATGTATTTAACCAGGTAATCTTTTTTAATGGTGTATAAACAATGATATATAAAAATGCGGTTAAAAGAGATAAAAATCCAGTTAGGAGATTTACCTTCCATACCAACAAAATACTCCCTGAGATTACCATAAATACACCATAGACTAATACGTGGATAGGTGAAATTAGTCCTGCTGGTAGAGGTCGGTTTTTTGTTCGCTTCATCAAACTATCTGGTTCTCGCTCCTGGTAATGATTTAACGCGCCAGAACCTGCTGCCGTTAATGATGTTCCTAGTAGTGTAAACAATAGTTTTTCCCATGAACCAATTCCCATATTTCCCAGATAGTATCCTAAAAATGTTGCCACCAAGACGAGGGATAAAATATTAAGTTTGCTCAATTCAAGATATACATTCAACATTGACTTAGCTTTTTGTTTTTCGAACTTCATCGGATTTTCCAATCCATCCATTTTACTGGATTTGTCCTAAGAATAAATAATGTACACAATCCTAATAAAAGAGCACCATTTACAACATGAAAACTGGCAATATAAGGAGATCTTTCCATTATCACCGTCGCGGCACCCAGGGTAACTTGCACAATAACAATAATTACCATCAGCCACAAAGTTTTATTAGGCAAATGATGCTGCTGCAAAAATAAATGATATCGGAAAACATAATATCCGATTGCTCCAGTTACCACTGCAGCACCAAACCGATGAATAAAATGTATCATGACCTGGTTTCGAGAAACCATATCAAGATTTAGGTCAAACAACATTGCATTAATGTTATGAATCATATCATCGGAAAAAGTTGGAATCCACACGCCTCCCATTGTCGGAAAATCCGGAATGGCCATACCCGAGCCTGTATGCCGCATGAGTGCCCCAAGTATAAGTTGAATATAAATAGCACCGCCAATGATAATGGCTCCTTTCTGAAGACCTTTGGGCCATTCTTTTTCAATCCGATTCTTTCTTTCAACGGATAATCCGTAAGCGAGTACAATAGTCATAATAAAAAATGTCTGTGCCAGAATACCGTGAATGATTGAAACGGGAGGCGGAAGAAAAAATAAGACTGTTATCCCGCCAAACATGCCTTGTATTATTACAGTTCCTAGAGCAAAATATCCTAATTTCTTTAACCATTTTTCTTCATAAGAAAATCCCAGCCATATCGCTTGAACCATCATAAAAAATCCAACAATGGTCGCTACTATCCGATGGCTATGTTCATAGAAAATTCCTCCTACCATATCCGATACAGGAAAGGCAAACATTTGCTTTCCATAAGTAGTCGGCCAATCTGGTACGGATAATCCAACTTCATGGCTTTTGACCAACGCCCCTGCAAAAATAAGAAACAAAGTAGATAAAACGGTTAATTTAGATAACGTCCGTAGCCAGTTGCTTGATGTAGAATTCATTTTTGAATTATTTCCAGAGTACAGAGTTTAAATTTACAGGTTCCTTTAAAATATTTTGCTGAATATTGGCAATAAAAAACCCCGCTTAAGCGGGGTTTTGAATTCAATTGAGATAGGCTTTACCAGTCATCTCCCCAATCATCTTCCTCTTCTTCTGATAAGTATTCCTGCTGCTCAGCCAACCAAGCTTCGTAGCCATCCATTTCATGAATGGTCATGAACCCCTTCATTCTGTAATGGCCCAAACCGCATAGCTGAGCACATGCAATTTCAAAACCTCTACCTTCCCTAGCCGTGCCTTTGATTTCTTCCAGTAATTCATCAGTAGTCATGGTAGCTTCAAACCATACTGGTATTTCCATCCCTGGAATCGCATCTTGTTTTACGCGCAATTCTGTCAGGGTAAAACTATGAATAACATCTTTAGTGGAAAGAGAAATATTTATTGGTGTATTCACAGGTATATGAAGCTGGTTCACAGTGAAAACGTCATCTTTGGCAAATTCCTCTGAGCGATCCAAACCGATTGGATTTTCAACTTCATCTACGAGATCAACCAATGTTTGCCCAAAAACACCATCAGGTCCTGGGTAATGGATATTCCATGCAAATTGCTGGCCTACAACACGAATATGGACCGCATCAGGTCCTTTAGGAACATCATTCACACGACTGGCCCAGATTGGGATTGCAAAACCGAGCAGTAATACAACTTCAATTACCCCAACGGCCCCCTCTAAATAACTTGAAAAATGACTTTGGATTCCTTGATAATCAGCTTTGGGGTTTTTTGATGCCCTAAACCGAAATAAAGTATAAATAAAGAATGCGCCCCACCCTACAAATAGGATTGCCATTAACCAATGCGCCAAGACGTTGATATCATCTATAGCAGGTCCTTGCGTTGAAGCTGAAAATGTTGGTAATCCGAAATATCTAAGCAGTTCTAGCACCGCAGTCTACCTTTCCGTTATTTTTTTCTTATTTTGTAGATACTCTGCATATTTCCTCGCACGGTTTTTTAGTGTAAATATTGAAGTTACAACTCCACCTAACACGCCACCGGTGACTCCTAACAATGTTAGAATTGCCTTGTTCATTCCCTGTGTTGCAGTAGAATTTGGATCTCCAAAACAGGTAGCACAAGCATAGGAAACTTCGGGCAATAGAAAAATGCAAATACCTATAGTAACAAAAACGATTTTTTTCATCAGGAAATAGTCCGAAACTTTTTTAATACTCGAAACCCATAATAAATCAAGCCCACACCAGTCAAAAATGAAACCATAGCGATAAATACAGACTGGTTTAACTCCCAAATCCCAAACCATATAACTGTTATGGTGGACAGGGTAATGAACAATATGTGAAATGATTTCAGCGACATGCTATATTTTTGCCTGTGCCAGCATGGTACTTAAAGGGACAAACATGAGAACCAGAAAAAATGCTAGTGTTACCAGCAAGGTCCAATAAATGGTTACTTTTTCGCTAATCAAATGCATAAAGTAACAGGCCACCAATGAACCTTTAATGCTTGCGACAATTAGAGCCAGCAACACCGCAGGACCAACGGTCAAATCAAGATAGGAAATAGCTACAGTAACAACTGTGAGCGCAGCCAAAGCAATAAAAACCATGACATATGTTTTTACGTGATGCTTTATTTCTTCAGAAGTGTATTCACTCATAATGATTCCTTACAATAGGTAAAACACAGGGAATAGGAAGATCCATACCAAATCCACAAAGTGCCAGTATAGCCCAACAATTTCAATACGGTTTGCAAAACGATCAGGGTCACTCTGCCACATTTTAATTCCTGGCACCAAATAATAAAAGAGTACAATAATACCACCGACAACGTGCAAAACATGGAGTCCAGTCATAGTAAAGTAAATACCTAGAAAATTATTTGTACTCGGATAAAGGTGATGTTCGAACTTGGCAGAGTATTCAAAATATTTGACCACTAAAAAACAAAAGGCGAGTAGGATCGTCAATCCTAGGTACATCTTAAATTTGCCGAAATCATTCAGCTTAAGTGATGCCCAACTCATTACCATTGTCACACTTGAAGTGATTAAAAACATAGTATTCAAGGTCGCCATTGGCACATTCAAAATATCTGACCCAACCGGCCAGGATTCAGCGCCTGTCCTTAGAAAAACATAAGCTGAAAATAGTCCGCCAAAAAGCATCACTTCAGAAGCCAAAAATAGCCAAACGCCTAATTTCCCATTATATAATCCTGTGTCAGGTCGATCTTTAACGGTAAAAGGAATATCCATAAAACTTAGGCTTTCTCATTTTGTGGTGTAAAATCTTTGTCTGCACCTGGCACACTATATTCATAAGGACCTCGATAGACAGTTGGAACCACTTCAAAATTGCCATGTCCAAGTGGTGGTGAGGTAGTAGCTGACCAATCCAATGTCGTAGCCTGCCATGGGTTATCTTCGCCTGTCTTTTTACTTAGGAGGCTGATAATCATATTAACAATAAAAAATATCTGCGTCATTCCTAAAAGCCATGCAGAAACCGACATCACTTCGTTTAAATAAAGTACTCCAGCTGCATGGGCATACATTTCTCCTCCATCCCAAAGCCGACGAGAAACCCCAGCCAGACCCTGAGCCATCATAGGTAAAAACACGCCATTCATAAAAATTAAAGAAAAGAAAAAGTGTAATTTCCCTAGCGTTTCATTCATTCGTTTTCCTGTCATTTTGGGAAACCAGTAATAAATGCCTGCAAAAAGAGCAAAAATTGTTCCTGGGGCAACAACATAGTGAAAATGACCAATTACATAATAGGTATCATGCAAATAAATATCGGCTGCAGCCAAGCCTAAAGGTAAACCGGTAAGTCCACCAATGCCAAACATGGGCAGAAACCCTAGAGCAAATAACATCGGGGTATTATAACGGATCGATCCTCCCCAAAGAGACATGAATAAAGCCGTCAGAATCACCACTGATGGGATGGAAATAATCATTGTGGTCGTTTGAAAAAAGGAGCTCATTGTGGTTCCCATTCCCGTAATAAACATGTGATGTGCCCAGACAATAAAAGACATGAATCCTAAAAAGATTCCAGCATAAACAATGGATTTATATCCCCAGATTGGTCTACGAGTATTGTTGGCGATGACTTCTACCACAATGCCAAACGCGGGAAGAATCAATACATAGACCTCGGGATGAGCTAAAAACCAGAATAAATGTTGCCAGAGCAAAGGACTCCCACCGCCAGTATTAGGAAGAACAACACCTGAGACGACAAGTCCGCTAGGCATAAAAAAACTGGTGCCCGCCAAGCGGTCCATTAATTGCAAAACACTGGCTGCTTCTAAGGGAGGAAATGCCAAAAGCAAAAGGAAAGCAGTAATAAACTGAACCCAAACAAAAATTGGCAACCGCATCCAGTTCATACCTTCAGCACGTAATTGAATCACAGTAACCAAGATGTTGATGGATCCGAGCAATGAAGATGTAATCAAAAATACCATTCCAATCAGCCAGACTGTTTGTCCAGTCGTGGCAATATTAGATAAAGGCGGATAGGAGGTCCATCCTGAATTTGCTGCACCGCCCGGAACGAAAAAACCAGTTACCATTATAACTGATCCCACAAAATACATCCAATAAGAAGCAGCATTTAATTTGGGAAAGGCCATATCAATGGCACCAATTTGAAGTGGTACGAAATAGTTGCCAAAAGCACCAAAAGCCAATGGGACCACGCCTAAAAATATCATGATTGTGCCATGCATTGCTCCCAAAGAATTATACATCTCAGGCGGCATTATTCCACCTTCGCCTAACAATGCACCAACAATAGGTATTGGAGTCTCCGGGTAGGCTAATTGATAGCGCATAATCATCATTAGGATAAATCCAAAAAGAAGCCACAATAGCGCGGTGAATCCATATTGCAGACCGATGATCTTATGGTCTGTAGACCAGATGTACTTCGTAAAAAAACTTTCTTTATAGTGGCCACTACTCATTAATACTTCCTAGCTTCCTGATTAATCTATAATGATTGGTATTTTGTATAATCAATTCAAAAACAGTCGCGAAATTTAGTCTTCTAAGATGTAAATGAAAAAATGTTTTAGTCAGAATTTTAAATAATTTTTCATTTCTTAGCTTCTTGTTTTGAAATCTTATATTAATCTATATTTGCTCGCTATTTTAGAAAATAAAATTGTATTAATCAGGAGAATTAAAATGCGTAGAATGATGGGTATAGCCGTAATTACTAGTTTAGCGGCAAGTGTTATTTTCGCTGGTGAGGTCACCGGCCGTGTAAAGTATATTGGAAAACCACCAAAAGCCAAAAAACTCCGTATGGATGCTGACCCTGTTTGTGCTGCCTCCCATAAGGAAGCTGCCAAAACTGAATCATTCATTGTAGATGGAGATGGTAACCTGGCAAATGTTATAGTTTATTTAAAAGGCGTAAGTTATAACGGAAAGCCACTAACTACTCCTACCACAATAGATCAGAAAGGCTGCGTGTATACACCACACGTATTAGGTGTAATGGCTGGACAACCAATTAAAATCCTTAATAGCGATGCAACCATGCACAACATCCATGCACTCCCTAAAGTGAATAGAGAGTTCAACAAAGGAATGCCAAAATCTTTGAAAGAAATAACAAACATTTTTGATAAGGCTGAAGATGTTTTTGTTATTAAATGTGATGTACATCCATGGATGAAAAATTATACACAGGTATTTGATCATCCATATTTCGCGGTAACTGGCAATGATGGAACTTTTAGCATTTCAGATGTCCCAGATGGTACTTACGAAGTTGTTGCATGGCAGGAAAAATTTGGCAGCAAACGTACGTTAAGCCAAAAAGTAACTGTTAGCAGTGGTAAAGCAACGGTAAATTTTAATTTCGAACGTCCGCAAAAGAAATAAATCCAACTTTACCCAAATTGTAAAAAAGCCCCAAATAATTGGGGCTTTTTTATTTATGCTGAATTAAAAATATTTTAAAATCGAATAATTCCTCTACCGCCTTTACCATTTAACATATCTGCGTAGGCCTCATTGACCTGATCTAAATGATAAGACCGAGAAATCATTTTATCAATTGGAAGTTCTCCAGCTAGAAATAAATCAGCATATTTACGAAAATCACGGCTTGTATCTGAGGTACCATAGTAAGATCCTTTCACCGTTTTTTCCTGCCGAGTTAGAACAGCTCCGGAAAAATTTGTTTCAGATCCCATTGGTGTAATTCCAGATAAGACTAACGTTCCACCTGGCCGGACAATTTCAAAAGCTAATTCTTGAAGCTCGGGTATACCTACCGCTTCAAAGGCATAATCAACCCCGCGATTATTTGTTATAGATTTAATTTGCTTAATGGTATCCTGATCAGAAAGCAAAAAATCAGTGGCGCCTACATTTCTTGCCACTATTTCTTTTTCTGGCGCAATATCAATCGAAATAATTTGGCTAGCACCAGCATATGCAGCACCCATGATTGTACTGAGTCCTACACCGCCAGCGCCTAAAACAGCCACAGTATCATCTTTACTAATTTGAACCGTATTCAAAGCTGAACCGACACCCGTTGTCACCGCGCACCCGATTAAAGCAGCAACATCATCTGGAATCTCATTTGGCATTTTTACACAAGAAGCTTCAGGTACAACGGCATATTCTGAGAGACAAGAAAGTGCACAATAATGATACAGTAATTTGCCATCGATGGACATCCTGGTGGTACCATCCATCAAAAATCCATCCCAAATAAGATCTGTATACGCTTCACAGAGACTGGGACGGCTATGGATACAATAAAAGCATTTTCCGCAATTAGGTGCCCAATTCAAAGCAATCTTATCTCCCTTTTTTACTCGTGTTACATTTTTCCCAATTTCCTCCACCTTGCCACAGCCTTCATGCCCCGGAACCACCGGCAAAGAATGTGTAGTATCTCCAGTAAATAAATGCCAATCACTATGACAAACCCCAACAGCGCTCATTTTAACCAAAACTTCGTTTTCTTTTGGAATTTGAAGATCTATTTCAGATATCTTAAAAGGAGTATTTAAATCGTACAGAATAGCAGCTCGAGTCTTCATAATAGATATGAATATAAATAAAAAACCCCATTCCACTAAGAGCAGAACGGGGTTTAATTCAATTTTATTTAGATTTTACCAGTCATCATCACCCCAATCGTCATCGTCTTCAATAACAAATCCATATCCTTCTGATTCAAGATGGGCTTTTACAATTTCGGAAACATCAATCGGTCCTGAAATTCCCCAATTATAATCCCGCAACGCTTCAAGTAATTTCTCTGGATCAGAATGCAGTTTAGCTACATCATTGCCCCAGGTTTCCCTCACGGAAGCTAAAGGTTCTTCGGTTGGTATATATGGTGCGGGCATTTTCGTACCAGGCATTATCATCTGCGGATCTCTAAACCAATCTACCAACCATTCTGGCCGGAGTCGCTCCTTTGTCAACGCCAAATTTGGACCCCAGGATAACGCAGCCTGTTTTGGTTTTTGATCACCATAGAAGTGACAATTATTACAAGCACCCATATCCTGAATAACCTCCCCAGCTTTATAAGCTGTGGAATTTTTTGCAATTGAATGAGGATTCTCATAAGGATTTGTCTGTCCATCCTTCAACTGGAAATATTTAATAATTGTATTCCATTCATTATCCGATATCATGGTAAAACTGGGCATCCGTACCTGTAGGTTCGGTCGGACCATTGTTGGGTTTTTGAAGAAATTAAATAACCAGTCCGGTTGCACTTTTTTCCCTTCTGTATCCAACATTGGAGGAGCAAAGGAAAGCACTAAACTATTATCCTCTGCTGTCGTTTCATCAGCAATTTCTCCCAACCACGAAGCTACAGTTGGTAGAATTGCAGCACCGTTGCCATCAATGGAATGGCATCCCTGACAATTATACTGAGTAATAAGTTTTTCACCAGCTGCAATGGCCAAATTCCGTTCATCACTTACGGGCAGTTTTGTAGAAGGAATTTCATCTTTAACCCAACCCATGATGACAGTAACAATTGCATCTAATTCCTGCTCATTCAATCCGAAATGAGGCATCCGCAATTTTTCCAATGGATTTTTTACTTTCATTTTATAGGTGTGATCTTCTTGGGGAATCATATCAAAAATGCGAGGGCTATCCACCTTCAGCCTAAACCAATCCCATTTTGTATGTGGAATTTTATCATGGAAATAACCGAAGTCCAGTTTGGATATCAGTTTACTCGCTTCCGTAGTTAGCGGTGTGCCAATAGGTTTTGCATCTTCAAACCCGCCAATATCATGACAACTATAACAACCGTACTGCCTAATCAGTTTCCCACCGGAATAATTTAATTTCTGATCCAGATTCATTTCGGCTAAGCGAGCCTCCACTTCTTGTTTACGCAGGGTTGAACCCAAAAATTCAGTAACAATTTTATCTAATTCAACTTCATCAACATCAGGAACAGTCTGATCCTCAAAATTTGAATCCTTCTGAGAAATCAAATAAGATGAAATATCGGCAGCTTCTTGTTTGGTAAGACGCAAATTCGGCATTTTGGATGCAGGATGGTAACGCTGGGGATCTTGAACCCAATTATAAATCCAGCGCTGGGTGGTCTTAGAACCAAGTTTGATCAGGTTTGGTCCATGTTCACGCCGTATGGAATTAACAGATTTTATTTCAACTGGTTCTTCTCCTTCACTAGAATGGCAACCCAAACAACCCAGCGAATTCACCAGCATTCGTCCATTATCAGCATTGCCCTTATTTGGCAGACGCTCCATTTTAAATTCTGTACTGCGATTAAATAGATAATTCACAATCGCATGGATTTCCTGGTCTTTTCGAATTAAAGATTGAGAATCTTGGCTATTTAATTGATTAAAGAAATGTGGCATCCATGTATTTTCTCGGAAAGAACGAGGTTCATCAATCCATTTGAAGGCAAATTCTTTTGTTGTCTTAGTTGCAATCTTTCTTAGTCCCGGGCCTGGTTTTGGGGTATTTTCAAATCCATCAATCTGATGACAACCAAAACAACCTCCTTTTTCAACAATCGTCATTCCTAAGGCCAACTTGGGTGAAGCTTGAACAGGTATTGATCCGGCATGACACTTTAAACACGAAGCTTCAACATATTTCATTGGCAACATGGGCGTGTCCCAATGATGCAATGGATGCCAGTTTAATTCCTCTTCCCATCTTTCTGCCATTTCTTCATTATCCGGGCTATGGGCAGATGAAATAAAATCTGTGCCCCGGCCTCTTCCAGCATGGCAGCCGGTACATCCATATTCGTTCATGGGATGTGGAGAATTAGCTCCAAGGTATAATTCCAGATTTGAGTGAGTTGTATATGGTTGAGGGGCATCTTCAAAACCTTTTTGATCAATTCCCATATGACACGTCATACAGCGATCAACTTTAGGTACATTCATATATATCATATCATCCTCAATATCTTTTATAACCACCTGTTTGACTTCATAATATGGATCAACAAAATCTAAAACAGGGACATCACGAATGATATTGGCTAATTTATTCGAAAATGACATAGCCTCAGGGTCAATCTTTGTCAATTTTCTTGCCAGTAGATCTTTTTCGCGAGAAATATCGCTAATTGCATCATTAGCTTCTTTTAAAGATAAACGTATGGCTTTTAATTCATTATTAGCAGTTTCAATCTTTCTTTCGATTGTCTCAACTTCAATTTTTCCAGAAGAAGATTTCAATGATAAATCATCTAATATTTTTTTGGCACTATTTATATTTCCGTTTCCATGCTGGGCTTCTTCATAATTATATTTTGCCACATCCATATCTGCTTTCGCAAATTGATATATTTGATTTTTTGCAAACAGCTGTGCTTCTAATTTTTGAATGTTTTTTTGGATAGTTTTAATTTCATCCTGGCGCGATTCAACCTCATTTTGAGCTGTTTCCAGTTGAATCTTTAGAGTAACAAATGATGTATTACTTTCTAAATCTTGATCTGCCAATGCAATATCAGCGCGAGTTTTTTCAATTTCCATTTGACGAAACTGAATCTGGTATTTTTTCCATGGACGATTAAAATCATTAGCAAAAGTAAGAACCCAGATCAAGGTGAATAATATACTTGAAATAGCAAACCATTTATTGAGTTTCAGTATATTATAATATCGTTCTTGTTGGTTAATCATAAGTCAGTTCTGACTACCCATTTAAAAATTGAAAAAATACTCTGGAATTGCAATAATGTATTTTAGGTTAAACATCCATCTCAAATACATTTTGATCGGCAGCGTTAAGGCCGTAATGATCAAAACGATAAACACCGAATATCGTGCAACACCCATTTTCAAATACATGTCCTTTAACCAAGTCTTTGCCAACAAAGGTGGCAAGATCATAAAATAACCAAGGGTAATTAAAAGACCCCATATTTCCCTCAATAGTATATTACCTGGCAATCCAGTGCTTAATAATTTTACATAAATGAATTCCGAAAGGTTAACATTCGTCAATGCTTCAAGCTTATGACTATCCCAATATTCGAAAGGACCAAAAAAGTTCCAGTTTGGACCCCGTAAAAAAGTGCCAATTACAATAAGTAGTACCCACAATACCAACCATCCAAACATAAACATCGCAATCGAAAGCTTTCTGTCTTTATAGCTATAGTACCCAGATCCTTCCGGATTATTATCCAAATAAGGAATCGCCATCAATCCAACAATAATCAAACTGGGGAGTACTACACCCGCCATCCAAGGGTCAAAGTAAACCAGCATTTCCTGAAGACCCAAAAAATACCATGGTGCTTTAGAGGGGTTGGGTGATTCAGAAGGATTAGCCGGTTCTTCTAACGGCGCAGCAAGTCCAATGGACCAGACCATCATAAATGCTGAAAAAAGAATTAAGGAAATAAATTCTACATATACGAGATCAGGCCAGACTAGAACTTTATCATTGGGTGCATCATAGTGCTCATCTACAGGTTCACCTGCTTCAACCAACGCATCATTTTTGTAAGCCTGATTCATGGACAGCCAAGTGAAAAAGAAAACCAGAAAGATCAACCCAGAAATCGGCACATTATCTGGTTTTAAAACTATGGACCTAAAATCAGAGTCTCCTAACCCAAAAATAAAAAATGCAACGAGAAGAACATTAATAATTAATAAAGCTTTTTTACCCCACAACGCATTAAATCTTAGACGGCGATGCCACTTATCAAACCAATCCGATGGTGGAAAAATAAAGAAAAAGATGACAAAGGTAAATGTAACCAGAATTGTCGGTTTTGTGAGACTATCAATTAAATGTTTAAATCCCTCCATAACTAAACTGGCGTGGATATGCCTCCATCTTTACGAATCCGCCAAAAATGGACAGCCATGAAAATCATTATAATAAAGGGGAGACCAATACAGTGCAATACATAAAACCGCAGTAGTGTAGCTTCTCCCAAGAATCGACCGCCAATCAAAGCAAAACGAACATCACTTGCAACGGTTACAAAATTGATATCACCAATTGCAAGCAGCGAAGCACCAGGGCCCTCATGCCCTAGGAAAGGTGTAGCGCGCGCCATATTTGATCCAACCATAATCGCCCAGATCGCCAATTGATCCCAAGGCAAAAGATATCCTGTAAAGCTTAATAGCAAGGTTAACAAAAGAAGGATAACACCGATAGACCAGTTGAATTCCCTTGGCGGTTTATATGAACCTGTCATAAAAACACGAAACATATGCAGCCAGACTGTAATTACCATTGCATGAGCCCCCCAACGGTGGACTTCACGCATAATTCCAAAAGGAACTTGTTCCGCTAAGTCAATGATATCCGGATAAGCGTATTCTATTGTAGGTCGATAATAAAACATCAATAGAATTCCCGAGATTGTTTCAATTAGAAAAAGAAAAAATGATAACCCACCCATACACCAAGTGAATTTTAATTTTACAGCATGTTTTGGTAATCTTACCGGATGTAGATGCAAAAAGACAGAATTCAATACAACCATCATACGTTGACGCCGGGATTGGGGAACGCCACCACCCCTGAATATAGAAGTCCAAATCTGACCTTCAGCTAATCGTTTCATTAATCCTTTTTTCTCAGCCATAAATCTCTCTTATACTTTTAACAAGGCTTCGGGATCACTCCACTGGCCTTTTTCTTGTTGGTATTTTTTCGTTTTATCTATAACAATTTGTCCATCATCTGCTAAAACAATCCTAAACCTTTCCAGGGGACGAGGAGCTGGACCTTCAAAATTAATGCCTGTTTTACGAAAACCACTTCCGTGACAGGGACACTTGAATTTTTGTTCGGCAGCCAGCCAGTTTGGTGTACATCCTAAATGTGTGCATGTCGTTGAAAGAGCATAAATACCTTCATCATTTCTTACGATCCAGGTAGCATACTTTGCTTTCCATCGCAAGTCAACTTGACCAGTCTCATAGTCTTCAGGATACCCTGCGCGGAAAGTCTGGACAGGCTCAAATAATACATTGGGGAAAAAGAAACGCAGCATCATTGTAAAGAATCCGCCTGTGGCAGCAACAAAAGCCAACCAACCTAAAGACAGCCAGGAAAAAAAAGATCTCCGGGTAACTTGAGAAATATCATCAGCTTGACTTAAAGCTGCTGGAGGCGGACTGACCGGTTTAATGGTGGCCGTCTTTTTCTCGTCTGAATCAGGCATAATACCTAAACCTTATTTGAATTGTGTTAATGCGATACGGGCAGCTTCACGAATTTTTAAATTTGAATCACTATCCCGTAATTTTTCCAATGACCTTTTCAATTCTAAATCCTGGATGAAAGGTGCAACTTGAATGGCCACCATCATGGCCTGAACCTGCTCGATTTCATCGATATTAGGAAATGAATCTAAATAATTTCTATCCATGAGGTCTAATAAAATTCGCTGACCACTAGCATCTTTTTGCTTCGCCAAGGCAATGGCAGCATCCCATCGTACGTTTGCTTCCGGATCTGCCATCATTTCTTTTAATGCAGGAATAGTCGATACATCACCAATTTTTCCTAAACTAATCACGGCCTGTAGACGAACTTTTGCTTCACCATGATTTAGTAGTTCAGTTAAAGGTGCAAGAGCTGATTTATGAGCTATGTTGCCCAGGGCATGAGCTATCGCCATGATTAATTCAGGTTCAGGTCTATCTAATGCCTCAATAAGAGGTTGCGTATAACGCATATCTTTTGTTGCGCCCATTGCAAGAGCTAAGTACTGTTTTACACGAATATCCCGATCATTGGTAGCGTATTTAAAAGTTGAAATCAATTCTGCAACAAAGCGGTCATCTGATGGAACCTGCTTTGGATTAGATAAAATTTTGGATAATTCAAAAGCACCCTGCCACCGTTTTGTAGTCCCACCAATTTTAACATCTTCCAAATAATCTTGAGCGGTATTGGGTTCGGATGTCATTATCCGCACAACTAAATAAATCAAGACCGCAAAAACTGCGATGATCAGAGGAACAACAAAAAAACTATGAATTACTACCCGAAGGGCAGATTTTTTTTCAGGTTGTTGACTTTGGTTTTGAAGATTTTCCAAAATTAATTCGAGGTTTTTGTGCCGCGGAAAGGACTCGAACCTTCACGCACTTAGTGCACTGGTTCCTAAGACCAGCGTGTCTACCAATTCCACCACCGCGGCAAATTCATTCTTACCTTTATAAAAAGCTGGTGAAATTACAATCTCAATTCAGTTCACGAAATAAATAATGCACACTAATTTGCTAACGCATTTTTAAGATCAGTTTTCAAATCGTCAACATCCTCAATTCCAATGGATAATCGAACTAGTGTCTCGGTAATTCCCATTTCCAGTTTTGTTTTTTCCGGCACAGCAGCATGTGTCATATTATAAGGAGCACACACCAAACTTTCCACGCCCCCTAAACTTTCTGCTAAGGTAAATATTTCCAATTTTTCGATAAAACGGTCGCGCGTTTTAATTGAACCAATATCGAAAGAAATCATATTCCCAAAAATAACATCTCCGTTTGGTGTACGCTGCTGTTTTACTGCAATGTCATATTG
>CAYXUK010000012.1:0-1714 GCA_964468295.1 uncultured bacterium
ATCCAGAAAGCCATGGATTCTGATTACAGCAAACCAGCCTCAGAAGTGGACTTAACTGAAATTTGGGCTGCGGTCAATGAAATTCGACATGTTCGCCGGAATCTTAAAAGTTGGATGAGATCAAAAAAAGTGGCACCGACATTAGCTTTGGCCACTGCCGAGGCGTGGTCTCAATATGAACCAAAGGGAGTAGTGCTAATTATTACACCTTGGAATTTTCCATTTAGCTTAACAATTAGCCCTTTGGTCTGCGCCATAGCTGCGGGTAACTGTGTAGTGCTTAAACCATCTGAATTAACATCCCATTCAGCGGCGCTTATGGCTCAGATGGTAAGTGACCTTTTTGAAGATAATGAGGTAGCACTTTTTGAAGGTGATGCCACCGTAGCAGAAGCATTACTAGAGAAACCTTTTCACCATATCTTTTTTACCGGCAGCCCTAAAATTGGCAGCATCGTAATGGAAAAAGCGGCAAAACATCTTTCCACCATTACTTTGGAATTGGGAGGGAAATCACCAACAATCGTAGATGAAACGGCGAACTTAAAGGATGCTGCTCAAAAAATATCGTGGGGTAAGTTTTTGAATTGTGGGCAGATTTGCCTGGCTCCGGATTATGTCCTTGTTCAAGAATCGGTGAAAGAAAAATTGCTTGAGCAGGTTAGAGAGATTTCTGCTATACAATTCGGTGGTAATAATGGATCACTACAATCATCTGAAGACTATTCTCGGATTGTAAATGAACGCCATTATGAACGGTTAAGTACATTACTGGAGAAAACTACTACCGCAGGAGATAAAGTCTATATGGGTGGTGAAACTGATGCTGAATCAGATTTTATTGCACCAACTGTTTTAACAGATGTTACAGCCGAATCTCCTGTTATGTCGGAAGAAATATTTGGCCCAATCCTTCCGGTGATTAGCTATAATACAATTTCGGAGGCTGCAGATTTTGTCAATGAGCAACCTAAACCCTTAGGCCTTTATATTTTTAGCAAAAAAAGAAAAAATATCGATTTTATACTTAATAATACTTCTGCAGGTGGTACGTCAATTAATGATACTATTTTACACTATATGCAACTGAATCTGCCCTTTGGTGGTATTAATAATAGTGGTTTTGGTCGTACCCATGGAGAGGCAGGATTTAAGGCCTTTTCCAATCAACGATCCGTGATGAAACAGTCTCGTCTTAGTCCCATGAAATTATTGTATCCTCCCTATACGGGTCGTGTGAAGCGCCTTATACGGCTTTTGCTAAAATATATTTGATTTGAAGTGGCCACAACGCGGTCAATCCAAAAAGTTATACAAGGTGTTCAGACAACAGATGGTGCAGGTGTCAATCTCACCCGTATCATTGGGGGTATGGAGTTGAATATGCTAGATCCTTTTTTACTGTTGGATGAGTTTGGAAGTGATAACCCCAAAGATTATCTTGCTGGTTTTCCGCCACATCCTCACCGAGGTTTCGAAACCATTACCTATATGCTGAATGGAAAATTTCGTCATAAGGATTCAGCTGGTAATGAAGGTTATCTTACGGACGGTTCAGTGCAGTGGATGACTGCTGGCCGTGGTGTAATTCATAGTGAAATGCCGGAACAGACGGAAGGGTTGGTACGCGGTTTTCAGCTCTGGCTTAATCTTCCTAAAGATAAGAAAATGATTGATCCAGCTTACAATGACATACCTGCCGAAAGAATTCCTA
>CAYXUK010000012.1:1814-11382 GCA_964468295.1 uncultured bacterium
GTAGCCCGTGGGGGCCCTTTTGTAATGAATTCAAAAGGTGAGGTGTTAAAGGCATTTGAAGATTATCAAAATGGTATATTAGATAAATGAAAGCCCATTATCTTGAAGTGCGTTAAACGGATTTAAATGGAATGAAACTCAAAATAGTGTAAATTTGTTCATCTTGGGAAAAAAGAGATTTACCTCATGAAAAAAATTGGATTCATAACAGCATTGTTTTTGTCTGCCTTTTTTATTACAGGCCAGACAAATGATGTGCCGAAAGGATTTGTAATGGATAAAGTGGTTAAATCCGACAGCGAATGGCAAACCTGCCTTACACCTGAACAGTACCAGATTCTCAGGGAAAAAGGAACAGAAATGGCTTTCACCGGGAAATACTACAAACATAAAGATAAAGGGACCTATATCTGTGCCGGGTGTGAGAATGAACTTTTCAGTTCAGATACAAAATATGATTCTGGTTCGGGATGGCCAGCCTTTTTTGATGCGATAGATGAGACCAAAGTCAATACAAAAAAAGATTTAAGTTATGGTATGATCCGAACAGAAATTACCTGTGCCAAGTGTGATTCTCATCTTGGGCACGTGTTTGAAGATGGCCCAAGACCAACCGGACTACGATACTGTGTAAATTCTCTAGCTCTGGATTTTAAAGCTATAAAATAATAATAGCCGAAGCGAAAATATACCAGGTTAATTTTTTTGCGGCCTATTTTTTAACTTTTTCTATAACCGTTATGTCTAAATTAATAACAGGGGAGGTGTCCATATGAAATTGCGCAATTTCTCATTGATTTTGCTTTTATTTTCTGTATCCATTACTTCTGCTCAAAGAATGATGCGACAGGGAGCGGAACCTATTGACTGGGTAAAAAAACTAGATCTAACTGATGAACAGGCTAAGCAAATGGCCGAAATCCAAGAATATTTTAGGTCTGAAATGATGAGCATGATGGATAATCCCAGTGGTGATCGCATGGGAATGATGTATGCCATGCAGGATATTCAGAAAGAGCGAGATAAAAAGATCAAGAAAATCCTTAACAAACAACAGTATAAGAAATATGATAAAGAATTAAAAGCTCAGCAGAAAGAAAGACGTAGACGTATGGAAGAAAGAGGTGGAGGAGAGCAAA
This sequence comes from uncultured bacterium, assembly GCA_964468295.1. Taxonomy (GTDB): domain Bacteria; phylum Fidelibacterota; class Marinisomatia; order Marinisomatales; family TCS55; genus TCS55. The sequence continues at coordinate 2,954 of CAYXUK010000012.1, forward strand.
GACGCAGACAGGGGCAGCGCAAGCAAGGGAATTAATTGATGAAAAAGTTTTTTATAGGGTTATTGTTCCTATCCATCATCTTTTCTCAAAATCGTACCCAGGATATTTCTGGTGTTGTATTGGATATGGATAACCTGGAGCCTTTGCCTTATGCCAATATTGTTGTTCTCGAAATGAATCGTGGTATCACAACAAATTCTGATGGACAATTTGTATTAGTTGATATACCTGCTGTATCATGCTCTTTAATGATATCCTATATTGGCTATCGTAGCGTGACGATTGGTTATGATAATTCGGGTCCTCAAAAACAATTGGACATTCGCTTAAAAATGGAAGCATTGGATTTCCAGGCCGTCGATGTTATTGCAGATGAATACCAAATTATGAAAAGCACTGATGAAGTCAGTAAAGTAACCCTATCTCCACGACAATTGGCTTTACTCCCAAACATGGGCGAAGTAGATATTTTTCGTTCCTTGCAATTATTGCCTGGTATTAGCAGCACGGGTGATGGTTCATCGGGAATTAATGTCCGTGGTGGCGCATCGAACCAGAACATGATTCTATTGGATGGTATGAATATTTACCATGTTGATCATTTTTTCGGCATGTTCAGTGCATTTAATGCTGATGCAATTAAGGATGTACAGGTTTATAAGGGAGGTTTTCCTTCAAAATATGGTGGCAGGCTTTCGAGTGTAATTGATATGACGGGAAAAAATGGAGATTTGACACGGCGACAATTTGGTCTTGGAGCAAACCTAATGTCCTCCCAGATATTATATGAAACCCCAATCATTTTGGGTGGCAGCTGGTTATTCTCATTTCGTAGATCCTATTCTGATTTCATGTCTAGCCCATTTTTTGACAAAATGTATGAATTTGTTACAGGTGATGATGAAGTGCCTACCAATAATCGTCGCCAAATTAACCCGAATAATCCGAATCAGCAGGATGCCTTTCAACAACAGATTTTTCCAACCTTTTATTTTTATGATTTGCATAATAAAGTCACCTTTACTCCCGGTAATAAAGATGTGATCAGTATTAGTATGTATGGCGGTAAAGATTTCTTGAATGAGTCCCGCCAGACAGAAGGAGCGCGTAACCGCCCTAATCGCCCTGGTGGCGGAGGCGGTAATCAGCAACAAACGATCACTCGTATGGATGACAACAATACAGATTGGGGTAATTTGGGTGTAAGCATACGGTGGAATCACCGCTGGACCGACCGGTTTTCAACTCAGGCGCTTATGAGTTCATCTCAATTTAAAAGTAATTATGACCGGCATTTATATGCTCTGGGAGGTGGTGGAAGAACATTCAAAATCGGTGAAGGAAATGGCGCCATGGACCAATCTTTCCGATTGGACAATGTTTATCATGCTAGTGCTAAACACATCCTTGAATTTGGTCTAGAGTTTACCAATCTAGGTACCCATTATGATGTCACCGTTTTTGATACAATTCCTATCCTGGATTTGGAATCCAATACTGTTCTTGCGAGTCTTTACCTGGAGGATCGCTGGAATGTGGTACCGAACTTAATGCTTGGTTTGGGTCTGCGAGCAAGTTCCCAAATGGGATTAGATAGTTTATTTATCCTGGATATGGCAACCGATTCAATTTTTATTTCACCGCGTTTGTTTTTAACATGGAATGTTACAGATCAGTTTAGTATTAGTGGGGCTTGGGGGAATTATTTTCAATTCATTAATAATATTGTTTTGGAGGATGTACTTCAAGGTAATTCCAATTTCTGGCTGGTTTCTGATGATAATATACCTGCTGGTTCGGCGGAGCACCAGATTCTGGGGATGAAATATGAAACCCGGAAATACTTGTTTGAAATTGAAGGATATCGGAAATACTTAGATGGACTTGTGGAGTATACACGGAGGTTTCAGGAATTGGCTGATTATGGAAACTATTTTTTCTTTGGTGACGGATATTCGGAAGGTTTGGAATTATTAGCTCAGAAAAAATCTGGTGCTTTTAATGGGTGGATCAGTTACACGTATAGCAGTGTAGAATATGATTTTGGCGCCTTGGCACCGGAACCATATCCTGCTAGCCACGATAAGACACATGAAGCTAAAATTGTTGGAATCTATAAATGGGGTCCCTGGAATTTTGCTTCCACATTTGTGTATGCGACTGGTACCCCTTATACGACCCCCCAAAGCAGATATTATTTACCGCTTTTGGATGGAGATGAATTCAACTATATCCATGTAAGCGATAAGAACGGCTTTCGACTTCCAGATTACCATCGCATGGATCTCAGTATTTTTCGGCAATTGCATACACCTGACTTTAAATGGGATGTGGGTATATCAGCTTTTAATCTTTATAATCGAAAAAATGTCAATTACCGTGAATATGACCTGGATGTTATCCCAGTAGTAGTTTCAGATGTAATGCTATTACCCATAACGATTACCTTATTTTTTAAAGTGACATTGAAGTAGGTGCATCAGATGAAAAACAAATTTTTCTTTTTTGGGCTTTTAACTAGTGTATTATTAACAATTAGTTGTGAAGATGATCTTGCACCTGTACCTGATGCAGATATGATTGTTGTGCGAGCCTATATTTATGCTGGCCAGCCAGTGAAAGATGTGATTTTAATGTCCACCTTGGCACTGGATGATGAAAGTGAAATAGCGGTTCCAATTGATTCAGCTGAGGTGATTTTATCCAGAGGATTAGAGCAATTCACGCTTGTTCCAGATTACGCATATGACACCACGGAAACGGACACAACTTTTGGGATCACTTATTATTACCCTGGAGATGATCTTATCGTTGCAAAAGGAGACACCTTTAAATTGCAAGTGAATTACATGGAACAACAGCTCACCGCCGAATCAGTGGTCCCGGCAAAGCCAGATAGTTTTTCATCCACTGTAGATACACTTTGGGTCCCAAACTTTAACCGGAATATTGAATATGTTCGTTGGATCTTTGCTGACTCAAATATTGTTCGTCTAAATTGGGATAATCCGGAAGACCAGTACCATTATTTATTGATGGATAATGTGGAAACGGATCCGGAACGATTGGAAGGAAATTTGCCGCCGCGATGGCGACGGTTTATTTCTCAGCCTTTTGCAGATTCAACCTACACCATGTTGGCCAGTGCCATCACCCACTTTGGGAGACACGATATTGTTTTATTTCATGTCCAGACGGACTATGTGCTGTTATATCAATCAAGCGGTCAAGATTCGAGGGATTTGAATGAACCTTATTCCAATATAAATGGCGGCTTGGGCATGTTCACTGCATTTAATAGTGATACCACTTCCTTGGTATTAGCCAAGGCTAAATAAAAGGGAATCAGGCCATTAGGTAAGGTAAACCGCTGGATCGGTTTTGTTCCTGCGCTAATCTGTGCTCCCCATCACTGGCAAAATTTAAATCCCAATCTTTGAGTTTTGGTGCCATGATTCGATGATACAACCATGGCATAAATAGGACCAGATATACGCAAGATAGGTAACCCAGGGGCATCTCCGGTGCATCGGGATAAGCCTTTAATTCCCAATATTCCAATTGGGCATTCTCATGATGGGATGAATGGCGTGTTAAATTAAATAGAAAAAAACTACTGACCCGCCGATTTGTATTCCAAGAGTGTTTCGGAAGAATAGGTGTTCCTTCTTCACGAATCAATCCATAATGTTCCATATAATTAACCCCCTCCAGTACGACCTTACCGCCTATACTGATTAAAAGGAATAAAATAACACCAGTCCAACCTGCCAACAAATAAGCGGCACCAGTGAGTATCCCTGAACGGGCGTATCCAATCAACATCCTGTTTTGAATAGAAAGGGGTCTAAGTCCTTTTTTTATTAAACGGCTATTTTCAATAATCCACGCATTTCGTTGATTGAGAAATATTGCACGTAAAATAAAGTTGTAGGGGTTTTGGCCTCGCTTGGCAGTGGCTGGATCTATGGATGTTGCCACATATTTATGGTGTCCGTATACATGCTCAATGGCAAAAGAACAATCCCAGGTGAGCGCCAATAGCCAATTGCCCATGAACATGTCAAACCGATTTCGCTTTCGGTGAGTTAGCTCATGTCCTACATTGGTTCCTGCAGTAGCGACCATTAGCCCCAAAACAATGACATAGCCAACCAAATGTATGAAAGTAGTTTCCTCTCTGGCATCCATTAATGATGCGCCCCATGCGGGGAGGGGTAGACTTCCTGCCATCCAGATGGAGATAGCGAGAATAGTGAATAATAGAGGTAAGTTAATATAGAGAAAAAAATTAAGTAATTTGGGTGCAGCATATTCAGGTTGGGATCGATCATCACCTAAGAAGAGGTCTCCGAATATTACGATCAATGTAAAAATGGCTTGATATACCCACATCCAGTATTGGCCTTTCATTGCAAAAAAAATACCAAATAGAACTAGAGTAGGTGTTGCAGCATAACGAATATATTTTGTCATGGCTTAACTCAGCGAAGTTTACCTAAAAAGAAGAGAATATTCAAAGGCTGGTCAAAGGATAAAATTATATTTAATTTCAATCCAGTTTTTAGTCAATAAAATCGGATAAAAAATGGCTATCGTAATTTTCTTTACAGGGCACTGGTTTTCATCTTTATTCTCTCAGACCTTTTTTCTTCATCGTTACAGTGCCCACCAAATGTTTAAAATGAACAAATTCTGGGAACGTTTCTTTCATATTTTTACATTTATTTCCCAAGGATCATCTTACTTAAATGCCCGAGGGTACGCCATTCTTCACCGCCTTCATCATTTACATAGTGATACCCGTGATGATCCACATTCGCCAAGCCACTTTAAGTCAGTTTTTGGAATGATGTGGCGAACAAAAAAAATCTATAGTGATTTGACTAACAACAAAATGAAAGTAAAGAAGAACCTGCTGATTAATATTCCTAACTGGCATAGACTGGAAAGCATTGCTGATAACTGGATAACAAGAATAGCATGGGGAACTTTTTATGTTCTTTTTTATATCTTATTTGCACCTTCCTGGTGGCTTTTGTTGCTTTTGCCGATCCATTTTTTAATGGGACCCATTCATGGTGCTATCGTTAACTGGTGTGGCCATAAATATGGATACCAAAATTTCAAAAATACAAAAGATAAATCTAAAAATACATTACCCTTTGATTTTATAACACTGGGTGAACTTTTTCAGAACAACCACCACCGTTTTCCAAATCGGTTAAATTTTGGTGTGCGTAAATGGGAATTTGATCCCATTTATCCTATCATCCGTTTATTTGATAAATTGTCAATTATTCAAATTGTGAAAGAGAAGAAGAATTATTTGGTCAATCGGGTGAAAACTTTAAATTCTCCCTAGAAATAATCACAATCGAAAGGTTCTCAGAATTATGGATCTCGTTCATTTTGTAATTGGCATTGTAGTATCACTAGGCGGGTTTTATTTTGTACATAAAATAATCCAAGTGGCTGAAAAACACGATAATTAAAATCGAAAAAATTCTATTCGAGGGGAGGCATATGCCTCCCCTTTTTTATTTAAATAATTTAGAATTGTTCAATAAAAAATAATCTAAGCGGGCTCAGTTCAATGAAAGACATTAAAATATTTACTACGAATTGGTGTCCGTATTGCGTAGCCGCAAAACGATTTTTTAAAGAAAAAGGCTGGAAATATGAAGAAATTAATATTGAACAAATAGGTTGGCCTCGTGAAAAGCTCCTTGAGGTAGGCAAGGCAATGACCGTTCCTCAAATTGTTATTAATGGAGAAGCTATCGGTGGTTACACTGAATTGGTGAAAATGTATGGATAGTTTTCTTAATCATGTCCCCCCTATGGGAATCTATGAAACACTTTATGCTTTTCAGAAGGCGTTTGGTGCACCTATGGGGGAATCAGGTACTCATCCTTGGAGCCAGGGTTATCCACTGACTACACAAATACCCGGTGGGCCAGCTTTGCCTGAAAGTGTAGATGTAGATTCAGCTGATCTTTTGTATCCGAAAGCCTGGGGTTTACCAGCATTACGCAATGAAATTGCTGAATACTATAATCATCATTATCAGGCTGGAATTGATTTAGAAAATGTTATGGTATTTGCAGGTGGTCGGCCGGGTTTGGTCACATTGCTTTTGTTTTTACATTCGGATATTAATGTACGTATTGCCTCAACTGAGTACACGCCTTATTATGATATGTTACGATTGCTTGGCCGAAAATATTCGTTGATAGACAGCAGTGTGAATAATGGGTTTTGTCCGACTGTAGAAGATTATATTAGAAACGATAGCTCTCATCGCAATTTGGTTATGTTAAGCAATCCATGCAATCCAACCGGAATCACAAAATCTGGCGATACACTAAGAGCACTTGTTGAAGCTGCATCCTTTGGCTCCTTTGGTTTACTAGTGGATGAGGCCTATGAAATGTTTCATACCCCACCTGTAAGTGCGTTAAAATATATTAAAAATATAGATGACTCTAATTTTTTTATTACTGGTGCGGCTACAAAAGGATTACAAGCGCCGGGTATCCGTATTGGCTGGGTTGTTGCTGCTAAGCGCCATATTGAAATATTAGGCAATTTTTCTTCATTCGGGATGGGCGGGGTTTCTCGACCATCACAACTATATACTTTAGCCCTTTTAAATAAAAAGCGAATAAATCTTGCACGTAAGGCAATACCAGAATTTTATGCAAGTCAACGAGATCGCTATGGGCAGGCCTTTACTGATTTGGGGATAGAATTATTTTCAGGCAATGGTGGTTTCTATCACTGGTGTAAGCTACCAAGGGATTTAACTGCATCTGAATTGAATGATCGACTTTACAAGGATGGAGCGGCTATTTTGCAAGGTAAGGATTGCGACATGGAGCGACTGGGAAAAGAATCTCCCTTAAAACAATTTTTCAGATTTTCTTTTGGTCCGCTTCTCCAAACAACATTTGAATCAGATATAGCAATTATGCGCCGTGCGTTGGCTTGATTTATTTTGGCAAACTGATATTAGCAGGGTTACACTTAAGATGTCTAAAGGAGTAAAATTTGTTTAAATATAAAGTGGTGCATATGTCATGGATCTTTACTTTTATCATTCTCTTCACAGGGTGTGTTCAAAAAGATCCGACAGTAGAATTATATCAGGTTTTTTCTGAAGCGCGTCAATTTCAGCTTAAAGAAAATCCCCTCTTTGCAACCTATTCCGGACTCCATACCAGCAATGCGCGTATGCCGTCGGTTGCATTGGAAGATATCATTAGGCGTGACAATTTTTGGCAGTCAATCCTTAGTCGTTTGGAGGCGATTAATTATGAAGCCCTTTCCAAAGAGGATAAAATTAACTACCGTGTTTTTCACCGAATTATTTCAGACCGCGTTACTCGAGTAAAATATAAAGATTACCTGATGCCTTTGAATGCGGATTCAGGGTTCCATACTGGTCTTTCACGGCTATACCTTGCGATGCCTTTTAAAACGGTGAAAGATTATGAAGATTACATTTCACGCTTGAATGAATTCCCTCGCTATTTTTTAGAACACATTACATTGATGAAGGAGGGCATAAAGACAGGTATTACAGTGCCACAAGTTGTTTTGGAAGGTTATGAAGTAACTATTGCCACGCATGTTGTTAATGATCCTGAGTTAAGTGCCTTTTACCAACCTTTTAATCAGATACCTTCTTCCATTTCTGAAATGGATCAGGAACGGCTGAAAGAATTAGGTCGGAAAGCTATTGTAAGTGGTGTAGTCAAAGCATACCGTTCATTTTTAGATTTTTTTGTAAATGATTATCGACCTAATTCACGAACTACACTTGGAGCGTCCGAACTTCCGGATGGAAAATCCTATTACGAAAATAAAGTCCGGCAATTCACTACATTAGATTTAACACCAGAAGAAGTGCATCAAATTGGATTAAAAGAAGTGAAACGGATAAGAAGCGAAATGGAAGCTGTTATCGATGAAGTAGGCTTTGAAGGTAGCTTTGCCGATTTTCTGGAATTCCTGCGCAGTGATCCACAATTCTATGCAGATACACCTGAAGAATTGTTAAAAGAAGCCTCTTTCATTACCAAACGTATGGATGCGAAACTACCATCTCTATTTAAAACTCTTCCGAGACTGACCTACGGGGTTGCCCCCGTACCGGATGATTTGGCACCAAAATACACCGGGGGTCGATATGCTGGACCAGCAGAAGGAAGCAACGAACCAGGCTATTATTGGGTAAATACTTATAAACTGGATGTTCGACCTTTATACAATCTTGAAGCACTCAGTTTCCACGAGGCTGTACCGGGGCATCACCTTCAAAATTCCATTGCAGCCGAACTAGAAAATGTACCTGATTTTCGTAGGGATGTATATTTATCTGCTTTTGGGGAAGGCTGGGGATTATACAGCGAATGGTTGGGTA
>CAYXUK010000012.1:11392-27860 GCA_964468295.1 uncultured bacterium
ACAGTAATTTTGGTCGTTTGACCTACGAAATGTGGCGTGCATGCCGATTAGTGGTCGACACGGGTATTCACGCTATGGGATGGGAACGTCAAAAGGTCATTGATTATCTTGCATCTAATACAGCTCTTGCGCTACATGAATGCACAACTGAGACAGACCGATATATTTCCTGGCCAGGTCAGGCACTTTCTTATAAGATTGGTGAATTGAAGATCAAGGAATTACGTCGCTATGCTGAAAAAGAATTAGGAAAAGATTTTGATGTACGTGAATTCCATGATGCAGTTTTATGGAATGGTGCTGTACCTCTGGATGTTTTAGAAGAATTGATAAAAGATTGGGTGGGATCTCAAAAGAATTAATAAGGAAAAATTATGTCAGAATCAACACCGCGATTTTCTTCACGTTTAACCTTCTTACTTAGTGCATTGGGTATTGCTATAGGTACGGGAAATATCTGGCGTTTTCCACGGATTGCTGCTTCCAATGGCGGTGAAAACGGCGCCGGTAGTTTTCTCATCGCGTGGCTAATGTTTTTATTCTTGTGGAGTATCCCTCTCATTATTGCGGAATATGTGATGGGCCGAAAGTCCCGAAAAGGTACAATAGGGGCCTTTGTTCACTTTATGGGAAAACCCTTTGCCTGGATGGGCGGATTTGTCGGTTTCGTTTCCACGGCAATTGTATTTTATTATTCTGTTGTGGTTGGGTGGAATATCTATTATTTCGGCAGTATGACATTCAATAATCTCCCAAATACGACGGATGCTTCATGGGCATTGTGGAATAATTTTCAGAACAGTTTTTTTCCAATTCTATTCCATGCGGTGGCTATGGGTGTAGGTGGCTTTGCTATTTGGAAAGGAGTGTCTTCCATTGAAAAAGTGAATCGCTTCCTTATTCCAACGTTGTTGGGCATTGTGCTATTATGTGTAGTACGAGCGGTAACCCTGCCCGGAGCTGGAGCTGGCATTTCTTATTTATTCACTGTTGATTGGGCCCAACTTAAAGATCCTCGCATTTGGTTGGAAGCTTTGACTCAAAATGCATGGGATACTGGGGCTGGTTGGGGACTTTTTCTAACCTACGCAATTTATATTCGACGTCGCTATGGTGTAATAAAAAATGCATTCACAACAGCCATCGGGAATAATATGGTATCCCTGCTGGCAGCCATCATGGTATTTAGTACTGTATTTTCCATTTTAGGTAATGAAATGTCTATGAACAAACCAGAAATTCTGGAAGTAATGAAAACCAGCGGTCCCGCGGCAACGGGCCTGACTTTTATCTGGATGCCTCAGCTATTTGCCAAAATGCCCTTAGGTAAACCATTGGCGGCCCTATTCTTTCTTGGATTGACATTTGCTGGTTTTTCATCTCTCATTTCTATGTTGGAGTTGCCGGTCCGTAATCTTATTAATCTAGGACTAAAACGTACAACGGCTATTGGCTGGATTGTTACTGTTTGCTTTGTTATGGGTATACCATCAGCTCGAAATCTAGATATTATGGGAAACCAGGATTTTGTCTGGGGTGTAGCCCTGATGCTTTCGGGAGTGTTTGTTGCTTTAGCGGCGGTTAAATATGGATTAGCCAGAATAATTCAGGAGGTAAGTTCTGAGAGCCAAGATGACTGGGCATTCCCCAGTTGGTGGAGTTCAGTAGTCAATTATGTTGTGCCAGCACTAGGAGGTATTTTGCTTTTTTGGTGGATGTATCAATCTGCGACAGTTTATGCTCCTGATGACTGGTATGATCCCACATCTTTATACAGTGTGGCAACTTGTGTAGTACAGTGGGCGATTGCCCTGACAGCTTTTTATATGCTGAATCACTGGATGAATCATCGACTTGAAAATTCTATAGAATCTTAATTATTGAGGTGAAGATGAAAAAGAAATACTTTATTGCCATTATTTACGGATTGATTATTTCTGTTGGTCTTAATGCACAATCAAATAAAAAAGATGTCCAAAAGGCCATTGATAAACGGGCCAAAAAATATGAAAACATTGCCAAATCTATCTGGTCATGGGCGGAAGTCGGGTACCAGGAGGAAAAAAGTTCTGGCCTGCTTAAAGAAACATTATCAGATGAAGGATTCAGTATTGAAGCTGGCGTTGCAGAAATCCCTACTGCTTTTATTGCCGAATATGGATCCGGAAGACCTATTATTGGAATTTTGGCAGAATTTGATGCGCTACCAGGAATATCTCAGGATGTAGCAACAAAGCGTAAGCCGATTATTGAAGGGGGCGCAGGTCATGCTTGTGGTCATCATTTATTTGGTACTGCTTCTACAGCCGCAGCTATAGCAGTTAAGGATTATCTTAAAAAATCAAAACAAAAAGGAACTGTACGTCTTTACGGAACACCAGCGGAGGAAGGTGGCTCTGGAAAGATCTACATGGTTCGTGCAGGATTATTTGATGATGTCGATGTGGTACTGCACTGGCATGCCAGTGACAGGAATGCGGCCAATCCTTCAACCACCATGGCTAACCGTTCGGCTAAATTCAGATTTTATGGATATTCTGCCCATGCTGCCGGTGCACCGGAAAAAGGTCGTTCTGCCCTGGATGGAGTAGAAGCCATGAATCATATGGTCAATTTAATGCGGGAACACATCCCTGAAGATGGCCGCATCCATTATATCATTACACGTGGTGGAAATGCACCTAATGTAGTACCAGACTTTGCAGAAGTATATTATTATGTTCGGAATTTTAATGTTGAAATTTTGGAAGGGATGTGGGATCGTGTAGTTAAGGCAGCAGAGGGAGCAGCCTTAGGGACCAGCACCCGTATGGAATTCGAAATTATCCATGGCAACCGCCCGGTTCTGGCCAACGATGTTGTGCAAAGAATTATGTATGATAATCTTGCATCTACAGGTGGATTTATTTATTCCCGAAAAGAGCAGGAATTTGCTCAATCAATTTATTCAACCCTGACAAACCCTGATTTGGAAATCTCTTCAGCAAATGAAATTCAGCCATATGCTTTCAAGCGCGGCAAAGGATCAACTGATGTAGGTGATGTAAGCTGGATGGTGCCAACGGCAGGCCTTCGGACTGCAACCTGGGTGCCGGGGACTTCGGCCCATTCTTGGCAGGCTGTGGCTGCAGGTGGAATGAGTATCGGCATGAAAGGTATGATGATTGCGGCAAAGACTATTGCTGGTGCGGCGGTGGATTTATACAATGATCCGGAAGCGATTATTTCTGCCAAACAGGAATTGATTGAACGCCGGGGGCCAAAATTTAATTATTACTCCATGCTTGGAGATAGAAAACCGCCACTGGATTATAGAAAATAATTATTATTATGGCTGATCAAAAAATTGTTTTGGATTATTTTTTATTCGAAAGCATCATAAAGGAAAATTTATAAATGTAAATTATTTATAATTATATATAAATCGCTCAAAACGCTCGTTATTTGTTGTATAATATCATTTTTTTTTTTAACATTCCTGGAACCAAATATAGTTGGTTCCCAAATTTGGGATTAAGATTTACGTAAAACATTTTTTAGAATATGAAGTTTGCTATTATTGGATCGGGTATTTCCGGCTTGACAGCCGCTTATTTACTGAACCGTAACCATGACATCACTGTTTATGAATCTAATGATTATGTTGGCGGTCACACCCATACCCACGAAATTGTTCTTAACGGGAAAAAATGGGCAGTAGATACAGGTTTTATCGTATATAACGAAAGAACTTATCCCAATTTTATCAAGCTATTAGATCAGTTAAAAGTTGAACGGCAGCTTACTAGTATGGGATTTAGCGTGAAATCTTCTCAAAAAGATCTTGAGTATGCAGGAAATTCTATAAATGGACTTTTTGCACAGCGTTCCAACATATTAAGACCTTCATTTATACGAATGCTACGCAGCATTTTAAGATTTAATTCAGAAGCTGAACATCATCTAGATAATCTAGAAGAGTTTGTAACTCTAGGAGATTATCTATCACTATATAATTATCCCGAAGAATTTATAAATGACTTTATCATACCAATGGGTGCAGCTATTTGGTCTACAAAACCAGTTAACATGATGAAAATGCCAGCAATATTTTTCATTCAATTTTTCAGGAACCACGGGCTCTTGGCAGTTAAAAATCGTCCTAACTGGTGGGTGATTAAGGGTGGTTCCAAATGCTATGTGGAAAAAATGACTATTAGTTTCAATGATAAAATCAGGATTGCTACACCTGTAAAAAAAGTTAAACGTAATGAAAGAAGCATTGAGGTTATTTATGGTAAAACTGCCCAGGAATCAGAAACATTTGATGCGGTGATATTTGCCACCCATAGTGACCAAGCGTTGAGCTTGTTAGAAAAACCATCCGTGCAAGAAGTTAAAATTTTAGAAGCATTACAATATCAGAAAAATGAAGCATTACTTCACTTAGATGAATCAATCTTACCAAAAAGAAAATTGGCGTGGGCAAGTTGGAATTATCTCCTAGATCAGAATCCAGAAGAACCAGTGGCACTGACCTATAACATGAACATCCTTCAATCACTTAATTCCGATCATACCTTTTGTGTTACGCTCAATAACCACGATGCTATTGATCCAAGTAAGGTCATCAAAAAAATCATCTACCATCACCCTTTATATACTGTAGATGCTATAAAGGCTCAAAGTCGAAAACATGAGATTAGTGGTCAGAAAAATACATATTATTGCGGAGCATATTGGCATAATGGTTTTCATGAAGATGGTGTTGTTAGTGCGTTAGATGTCTGTGAACATTTCGGCGAAAAACTATGAGTTTATCTAAAAATCACCATATTTATTGGGGGGTAATCCGCCATCGCCGTTACACTCCATTTAAACATTTTTTTTCTTATCCTCTTTTTATGGCATATCTTGATATTGAAAATGTTAATAGTGCGTTGAATCCATCTTTTCTATGGAATGTCGATAGGCCAGCTTTGATATCATTCAAAAGGGAAGATTATCATGGTAGTCCTTCTATTCCTTTGGATAAGGCTGTACGCAATACATTAAAAGAAAAAACAGGTAAACAGTTTAATGGCCCTATTAGAATACTAACCCACCTTCGTTATTTTGGTTATTGTTTTAATCCGGTGAGTTTTTATTATTGTTTTGATGAACAGGATATGCATGTGGAAGCAATTTTAGCTGAAGTCACCAATACTCCATGGAATGAAAGATATGCTTATGTTATAGATAAACGATCAATAAAAAATAATAAAACCACCCTTATAGCTGATTTCAAAAAGAAGCTGCATGTGAGCCCCTTTTGGGGTATGGATCATGATTATGAATGGTTATTTACTGAACCTGAAAATCATTTATTTGTTCGAATGAAAAATTATAAAAATAAAGAAAAAGTTTTTGATGCTACACTTCTTATGAAACGAAAACCATTTACAAAAATAATGTTATTTAAGGCTTTGGCACGATTTCCGATTATTACGGTTGTAGTTGTTTTTCGAATTCATTGGCAGGCATTGAAACTATTCCTAAAAAGAGCACCATTCTTTATTCATCCTAAAAAAATTCTAATTCAAAAATAATAGATCAACAATGGACAATAAATTTTCCGTAAATCATTTAGCGAATAATATTCAGACAAAAAAAAGCCCCACTTTCCTGGCTAAATTATTTAAAAATGCATTATTAAAAAAATTCAAGCGATTGAAGTTAGGCCAGTTAATATTAGAGGATAGAGATGAAACCTACATATTTGGAGATACCAATTCAAATATGATTGCAAAAGTAAAAATTCTTTCACCGGAATTTTACGTATTTATAGGCAGTGGCGGTGAGATGGGTGCAGCTGAAGCTTATATTGCTGGGTACTGGCAGTCTGATAACCTCGTTAATGCAATTCAAATTATATTCAAAAATAAATCTGTATTAGAAAGTCTTAATTCTGGGTTGGCAAAATTGGCAACACCTATCAATTATTTTATTCATAGAAAAAGGCAGAACACCCTTTTGGGGAGCAAAAAAAATATTTTAGCACATTATGATTTGAGCAATGAATTTTATCAATTATGGCTTGATGAAACAATGACTTATTCCTGCGGTATATTTTTGGATAAAAATTCTACAATGAAAGAAGCTTCAGTTGAAAAACTAGATCGATTTTGTAGAAAACTAAAATTAACTGAAGGCGATCAAATATTAGAAATAGGAACAGGTTGGGGGAGTTTTGCAATACATGCGGCCAAGCATTATGGTTGTAAAGTGACAACGACTACCATTTCTGATGCTCAATTCAATTATGTAAGCAATTTAATTGAAAAAGAAGGTTTAGGTTCAAAAATAAAATTGTTAAATCAGGATTATAGAGATTTAAAAGGACAATATGACAAATTAGTTTCAATTGAAATGATTGAGGCAGTTGGAACAAATTACATTTCTAATTTCTTTAATAAGTCTTCTTCATTATTAAAGCCTGATGGTTTAATGGGGCTTCAAGGTATCACTTATAATGATCAAAACTTTGATGTTTACAAAGATTCCGTTGACTTTACTAAGAAGTACATTTTTCCAGGATCGTGTCTCATTTCAATTTCACAAATAACAGATGCTATAAAGTTCAAAACAGATTTAACTCTAATTGATTTAGAAGATATTACCCAACATTATGCGACTACTTTAAATCGATGGCGAAAAAAATTCATGAGCGTGTTACCGCAAGTACGTCAACTTGGTTTTTCTGAAGCTTTTATTAAAATGTGGGAATTTTATTTTATTTTTTGTGAAGCTGGATTTCTTGAACGAAATATAGGCGATGTTCAGTTAGTGTTTGCAAAACCTGAAGCAAGAGATGTGCAAATTTCAAATTAAAACATGGTAAAACAATTAATACAATTAGCAGAAAAAGGAATATTGCCTGATTCAATGATTCGATTGGGGATTAAAAATCTTAATAGAATCAGACTCAATCGTGCAAAAGAAATGGAACGTGAAGTATTAGAGATGGAACAACAAGAGTGGCTCGAGATATTAAAAGGCAGTCCGGTTGCTTTAGTACCTGAAAAAGCGAATGAACAACATTATGAAGTTCCACCAGAGTTTTTTGAATTAGTCTTAGGAAAATATTTGAAATACAGTTCTGGTTATTGGGGCAAAACTATAAATACGCTGGACAAATCTGAAGAAGCAATGTTGATGCTTACATGTGAAAGAGCCAATTTGAAAAATGGGCATTCAATACTTGAATTAGGATGTGGATGGGGGTCATTAACCTGTTTTATGGCAAAAAAATTTCCTGAAAGCAAAATAGTTGCAGTGAGTAATTCAAATGACCAAAGGAATTTTATTGATAAAAAATGTAAAGATTTAGGTTTTAATAATGTTAAAGTGATTAAGGCTGATATGAATGATTTTTCTACAGATGAGCGGTTTGATCGTTTGGTATCGGTGGAGATGTTTGAACACATGCGTAATTATGGAGAATTGTTAAAACGAATTCATGGTTGGTTGAAAAAAGATGGTAAATTATTTGTGCATATCTTCTCTCATAAAGATTTAGCTTATCCATTTGAAGATAAAGGGGACGCAGATTGGATGGCTAGGGAATTTTTTAGCGGAGGGCAAATGCCATCACATAACTTATTATTACATTTTTCAGATCATATGAAAATTGAATCCACATGGAGAATCAATGGAATGCATTATGAAAAAACTTCAAGAGCATGGCTTAGAATGATGAAAAAAAATAAAGCAGATATATTGAAAATATTTTCTAAAACTTATGGTAAAGAAAATGCAAAATTATGGTTTCAAAGATGGCGCATTTTTTTTATCTCTTGTGAAATTTTATTCGGTTTTAATGGTGGTACAGAATGGGGTGTATCCCATTATAGGTTTAAAAAAATACACAATTAACAATTTAATTATGACTATACTAATTTTCTTTTTACTACACTGGTATTTGTCTCTATTTGCTCAATCAGTATTTTTACATCGATACGTCTCACATGGAATGTTTAAAATGAATCCATTTTGGGAAAAAACATTTTTTCTTTTCACATTTTTTGCTCAAGGCTCATCATTTTTGAACCCAGCTGCTTATGGTATCATGCATCGTAAGCACCATGCTCATAGTGATACTCAAAAGGATCCTCATTCACCGATACATACTAATAATGTATTCGCATTTAATTTAAAAACATTAACTCAATACAGGAGATTAGTGATAAAGGTGCTTGATGAAAAATTTGATACACAAGATTTACCTCGCTGGTTAGCACTAGAAAAATTAGCGGAACCAATGTTAGGCAGGGTTTGTTTTGTTATTTTATATTTAATCATTTACCTAAAATTTGCAACATCCTTTTGGCTATTTATTCTTCTTCCAATTCATGTTTTTATGGGACCAATACATGGATTTATTGTTAACTGGTTTGGGCATAAAATCGGATATCGTAATCATAAAGAAATAAATGACCAATCAAGAAATTCCCTCCCAGTAGATTTATTAATGATTGGAGAACTTTACCAGAACAATCATCATAAATATCCAAATAAATCCAATTTTGCATATCGCTGGTTTGAATTAGACTTGGGTTTTATAGCAACTACTTTATTGAAACGCCTTAAAATAATTTATTAAACTAAAAAATGAAATATCTTAATTCTAAAGAAGTAGCAATGATAATGGGTGTTCATGTATCAACAGTTAAACGCTGGACCGATGCAGGCAATTTGCCTTGTTACCAGACCCCAGGTGGACACAGAAAATTTATTTTAAGCCATATTAATGAGTTTTTGGCAAAGAATAAGAAAAAGTCAAACAAAGTAAATGTTTTAGAGTTAAAGGGTATCAAAGATCGAAAACTTATTCAGAATATTGATCACGGTGAATATATAAAACTGGTACCTGTATTTACAAAACACGCTTTAAATGCAGATGGAAATAGGTTGAAAACAACCCTTGCCGGCTTATACATGAAACAATATCTCCTACATGAAATATATGATGCGCTTGTAATGCCGGTCCTGAAATCTATAGGTGATATGTGGGCCAATAATGATATATCTATTGCAGAAGAACACGTGGCGACTAACACGATAAGAAATGCTGTTTATGCTTTGGGTGAAACCCTTCACCGTAAAAATTACAAAGACCACAGTTATACGCTTAGCCTTGCACTAAGTGGAGATGAACATGACCTGCCCTTGATAATGACAAAACAGATTTTAGAAATAAATGGAATACCGGTCATTAATTGCGGTGGTAACACTCCAGCAAAATCAATAAAGCGGTTATTAAACAAGTTTCAACCGGATAAAATAATTGTGTCATTGACATATTGTGAAGATAAAAATTTAGCGAATCAGCAATTAGATGATTTGGTTAAGATCACTTCAAAAAATCACGCGAAAATTTATATGGGTGGAGCAGGTATTGATTATATCATTGGACAACATCTGAAAAACGTTCAATTACTTCATTCTATGAGCGACGTCGCGCAAATATAATCCAATGCAAATTTTATCATGAAAATTTATGAATTAAATAAAACCCAGTTTATTAATCAACCAATCGATGTTGTTTTTAATTTTTTCTCAAAACCAGAGAACCTTGCATTGATAACACCTTCGAAACTAGCATTTAAGATTTTGACACCAACACCTATTACGATTAATAAAGGGACTTTAATTGATTATACCATTCGTTTAATGAGATTTCCTGTGCATTGGAGAACGCTCATCACAAAGTATAATCCGCCATATGAATTTGTTGATGAACAAATTAAAGGTCCCTATCTTTTTTGGCATCATACGCATACCTTCAAAGCAGTGAATGGTGGTTCTGAAATCAAAGATAAGGTTAGATATAGTATTCCTATGGGTTATTTAGGTCAATTCATTCATAAAATATGGATTAAAAAAGATCTTGAAAAGATTTTTGAATATAGAAAAGCAGTCATTGATAAGTTGTTCAACCAAAGCGATTCCAGAATATTATCAATCGATGAATACAAAGGAGCTACAGCATGAAAGTCGCCTTGTTTGGAGGCACCGGATTTGTTGGGTCTTATTTAATCGATGAGCTTATTAAAAAAGACCACAAACCGCAGATATTAATACGGCCTGGTTCCGATGATAAATTATTAAATCCAAAACAATGTAATATTGTTAGTGGAACGCTATCAGATTCTTCTGCAATTGAATCCACTTTGGAGGGTGCAGATGCAGTTATTTATACTGTTGGCATTATCAGGCAATTTCCTAAAAAAGGGATTACTTTTGAAGCTTTACATTTTGAAGGTGCAAAGCATTGCATGGATCTAGCAGCGAAACTTGGGATAAAACGATTTATTTTAATGAGTGCCAATGGTGTAAAAATGGATGGGACAGGATATCAGAAAACAAAATTTCTTGCAGATGAATATTTAAAAAATACAGAATTGAATTGGACAATTTTCAGACCCTCATTGATTTTTGGAGACCCGAGAGGCGAGGGAAGGCCTGAATTTTGTTCCCAACTGAAAAAAGATATGTTGAGTTTACCTATACCAGCACCTCTTTTTCATCCCGGTCTGAACCCTCTGAATGCTGGAAAGTTTGCTATGTCACCAATTCATGTAAAAGATGTCGCACGATTTTTTATACAATCAATTGATATGGAATCGACCCATAAAAAAATATTTAAACTGGGTGGAGAAATTGCTTTTACTTGGAAAGAGTTAATAAAAATCATCGCAGAAGGATGCGGGAAAAAGAAGTGGATGATACCTGCACCAGCTGTAGGTGTGAAAGCGATCGCTACTTTTCTTGGACGCTTCAGTTGGTTTCCCATTACTGCAGATCAAATTACTATGCTCATGGAAGGTAACGTGTGTGATGCAACAGAAGCCTATAAATTATTTGAAATCCAACCGACACCATTTAATACTGATACATTGAGTTATTTGCGTGACTAAATGAAGCTAAACAATATGAAAATGACCTTACTTCTTTCAATTTCCATTCTTTCAATCATTATTAGTACAACGTTGCTTTTGGGTAGCAACACGCTTGAAGCCATTAAAGTGGGCGATAAGGCACCGGACTTTGTATTAAAAGATCAGGATGGAAAAGTACATAAACTATCTGATTATCGTGGACAGCGAGTTATTGTTTATTATTTCCCCAAAGCGGACACACCTGGATGAACGAAAGAGGCTTGCGGGTTCCGCGACGTATACGGCGAATATAAAAAAGCAAAAATCATTGTTTTTGGTATCAGTTATGATTCTCCAAAAGCGTTAAAGGCATTTAAAGAAAAATATGTGCTGCCATTTAATTTTCTTTCTGATAAAACTAAAGAAGTGTCGAAAGCTTATGGTGCTGCAGGTACGGGTTGGCCAAAACGAAAAACCTTTATTATTGATCCTAAGGGAAAAATTGAAAAAATTTATGAAAAGGTGAATGTAAATACTCATGCGGAAAAAATTTTAGATGACCTTTTGTCAAAAAAATAAACTTATTTTTATGCTTTGGTCCGGTCTTTTATTTGGCCAGAGTTCCCATCAAATATATGGTTTTATTGTTGACAGCAATTCTGGTGAAGTGCTGATTGGCGCTAATGTATTTATTAAAGAAACTGGCCAGGGTATGGCAACAGATGTTAATGGATATTATGTCCTTTCAGAAATTGAATTGAATGAAGCGACTCTGGTAGTATCCTATGTGGGATATAAACGCTTTGAACAGGTTATTGATTTTGATATTAATTCCATAAATCTCGATATAGCATTAGAGATTGAAGCGGTTGAATTTTTTGAAGTCGATGTTACTGCTGAAGAAATTGAACGGCTGAATAAAATCGAACCCAGCCGGATTAGTCTTTCACCAAGAATGCTTAAGGCGCAGCCTGCATTGGCGGAACCAGATTTATTTCGCACCATCCAGTCCTTACCAGGTGTACTTACCACTTCTGAATTCAGTACTGGATTAGTTATCCGAGGAGGAAACACGGATCAGAACCTGATCCTTCTGGATGGAATTACAGTATATAATCCTTCACATTTAGGGGGAGTATTTTCCAATTTCATTGTGGATGCTGTAAAAGAGGCAGAATTAATTAAAGGTGGTTACAATGCTGAATATGGAGGGCGATTATCTGCTGTATTGGATATACGGAGCCGGGAAGGGAATCGCAATGAATTTAAAGGTAAAACAAGCGTGTCTTTACTATCGGCGCACACAACGCTTGAAGGCCCATTCTTAAATGGTGCTTGGTTGTTTTCAGGTAGAAGAACTTATTTCGATCTACTCCTACCAAAGGTATTGCCAGCAGAAACAGCTGAATTAATCCCGCCTTATTATTTCTACGACCTCCAAGGTCACGTATTTACGGATTTAAATGAGAAAGATCGTATTTCATTTAGTTTTTATAATGGTATTGATGACTTTTTATTTAAAGATTTTGACCTCACTGCCTATTGGGGAAACCGGACAGGAAGTTTGGCCTACCGAAGAGTATTTAACGAGAAACTGATTGGCAACTTTCTTTTTGCGAATAGTCAGTTTTTTACAAATTTTAGTTTAGGTGAAACTGCTGGATTAAATAATGATAATAAAATACAAGATGCCAGTTTTTCTGCCGACCTGTCCTTTTTCTTAAACCAGGATATAAATTTCTTTTTTGGTGGGCAATTAAAAAAATTAGATATCAGTTACATTAGCACTTTTGGTGATAGCACCACCTTCGATTTAAGTAATAATCCAAACGAAGCATCACTATATACAAAAATTAAATGGAAACCGAATTTAAAATTTATTTTGGAGCCTGGGCTGAGGTTAAACACATATACCGGACATAGCCAGACTATCTATCCTGATTTTCGTTTGGGAATGAAATATATTATTGATGATTCTAGATTTATTAACCTGGCCATTGGGAATTACCATCAATTTATTGAAACGTTCCAGGATGATTATAACCCTAATATTTTGGATAATTGGATTGGCGTTGATAATTCCGTTGACCCGGCAAAAGCCACTCAGTTTGTACTGGGCTATGAACAGTTCATTGGCCGTGACTATAAACTGCAAATTGAGGGTTATTATAAAGATATCAGTAATATGTTAACCTTTGAAGAAACACGTGCATCCACTGATGGGAGAGTTTCCGATGAAAAACTTTCTGATATTCTTACACTAGCAGATGGATATGCTTATGGATTGGAAATTTTTGGGCAAAAAACAGCAGGAAGGTTATCTGGATGGGTCGCTTATACGTGGTCTGTCAGCCGTAAACAAATGAATCAGATGGAATACTTTACCAATTGGGATCGAAGCCATGTATTGAATGTGGTCGGGTCGTACCAAACTACTAAAAAGTGGGAATTAAATTGGAAATGGACCTTTCAATCTGGGCAGGCCTATACACCAATTAATGGTTATTTTTTGGAAAATCTTCCGAGTGACCCAGAACTAAGTTACCGTACAATACCTGGCGCTAGAAATGGCGGACGTTATCCGGTTTATCATCGATTAGATTTAGGAGCTGTACGCCAATTTAAAATTCGAAATACCAAATTTGATTTATTTATTCAAATTATCAATACATACAATCGAAAAAATGTTTTCAGATACATCTATCAGCTTGGGAATGTGTACAATGGCGTAGATGATGATGGTGACTGGGATATAAAAAAGCATGATAGTAATAAAAACGGACGACCTGATTTTGGCGAAACCAATGTTGACGAGCCTGATGAAGGTAGAATACAGAGATCTCCACTGAACATTTTTCCAATTATTCCCTCAATAGGTATTTCATTTGAATTATGAAAATTATTAAATATTTATCTGTTATTTGTATGGTGATCTTTTTGGGATGCAATATTCAAGATGTGGATGAACCCTATGAAAAAAAAATCGTTGTTTTTGGTAATATCCAGGCGAATCTACCGATGGTAGATACACTTTTTGTATCTCGAACAGCTTCCGTGGATGAAGAAGTCGATGCAGATGAATTATGGATTACCAATGCAAATGTGAAGATCTCAAGCGAAGACGGAACTGAAATTGCTCAACCCGTTACAGGTATGCCGGGCCGTTATCTCACCAGGAAAGATTATATTTACCGGCCCGGAACAAAATACAATTTAACTGTGGAGGTTGATGGTAAAACGTTAACTGCTGAAACAACTACACCAGAAAAAATGGAAATTGGCTCCATAAAAAATTCCGATTATCAATGTAAAGAAGAAAGTATTCCAGTATCATATATTAATACGAATAATGCAAAAATGACAGCAGCGGGACTTATTACAACAGGCACTATCGACACGGTTACTTATCGATCGGGGGAGTGTTATACTGCCAGTTTTGCTTCATATCCACTTTTTAAAATTGATTTTAATGTTGCTGATTATAATACAGTACGAATATTAACCCTCGCATTGGAAGCAGCTGAAAAAGATCTTGAGCCCGAAGGTAAAGATTATAACAGTAATGGTTATAGAGATAGTACATTTATCAATTTAATCTATGATACAACCCGAGTATACCAGTTGTGGAAAGGTGCTTATTTTCGTGATGAAAATAATAATCCATACCGCCAAAATCCGTTTGTGTGGACAGTTGAAACTGCGCCGGTTAATATGAGCTGGCTGTTTTTTAATTATTATGGATTGCAGTTAATTACCGTTCAAGCAACAGATAACAATTACTTCGAATATCTTAAGGGAGACCCGCTGGGGCAGAATATCTATACCATGCCAAAGTCAAATGTTGATGGAGGTTATGGTCTATTCTCTTCGACTTATGCAAACTTCTTTTTTGTCTATTTAAAGCCAGAATAAAAATGAAAAAATATTTTCTCTGCTGTACACTGATTTTTTCCGGATGTGGTCATGAATTATATAAAAACCCCAAAGGATTAAAAACGGAAAATATAATTCTGATTACTTTAGATGGTATCCGTTGGGAAGATTTATTTTATGGTGCCAATGAAAAAATTGTTCTTGATACCTTGTTTGTAAAAGATGTTGAATCAACCCACGCTCAATACTGGTCTGAAGACTATCTTGAAAGACGAAAATTAGTTTTTCCATTTATTTGGAATACGGTTGGGCAGCAGGGTCAAATCTATGGAAATAAAGAACAGGGAAGCGTAATGCGATCAAACAACCCATATTGGTTTTCCTACCCAGGATATAACGAATTATTAGTTGGCTTTAATGATGATAGTGTGAATAGTAATGAAAAAGAATGGAATCCAAATATCAATTTGCTTGAATTCTTGGATCAGCAGGAAGGTTTTGAGGATCGTGTGGCCGCATTTGCTTCTTGGGATGTGTTTGACTGGATTATCAATACAGAAAGAAATGATTTTACTATTAATTCCGGCGGTTACCCATTTTATGATGAAAAGCTTACACCAAAACAGCAGTGGCTCAACACATTTATTGAGGATGCTCCCTCTCCATGGTATGGCAGTGCTGTACGTTGGGACGCGTTTACGTTTGAATATGCTTTTGAATATTTAAAACTGAATAAACCTCGCTTCTTATATATTTCTTTTGATGAAACGGATGAGTTTGCGCATCAAAGAGAATATGACAAATATTTAAATACAGCCAACCGGTCTGATGGTTATATAAAAGCGATTTGGGATTGGACACAATCCAATGAAATGTATCGAGGTAAAACAACCATGATGATAACAACTGACCATGGTCGTGGAGGTCATGAAGATGGTGCATGGGGATCACATGGTGATGGTGTGCCGGGAGCTGAATTTTTATGGACAGCTATTATTGGTCCAGATACACCTGCAATCGGTGAAATGACCAACACCGATACGATCGCTATCAGTCAATTGGCCCCAACATTAGGCTATCTACTCGGATATGATTTTATCAGTAACCAGCCAGTTGGTGCTGTAGTTGATCCAATGGTTGGTTTGATAAAATAGACTATTTTATGGGGTGCCTACCCCGTGGACCCATACCAATTGTCCTCCTAGGTAAGCAGTAAAAGATACCATACCAACCAAAAGAGTAAGGAAGGCCAGCGCCAAAATATCTATCCTACGGTCTTCCATATTTTTAAAAAATAAATATATCCAGACCAGAAAAAGAGTGATTGATCCCCATGTAACTATATTCCCCATCAGTTCATGGCGATTCATTATTTCTAGAATTTCAGTGGAATATCCTACTTGACCAGCACGAGCGGCTTCCTTTTCACCAGTGAGGGCTGAAAAAATGGAAAGGGTAGCTGAAAATCCCAAAAGCCAAATGCCAATGACGCGGCACATCCAGTTTGGTCGCCAAAGTTGTATTGCATGAAGAATGAGAGCTCCATATAAAAAGGCAATGGGGAAGTGAACTAAAGCAGGATGAAGTGGAAAATTCATCTGTTGAAATTAAAATAAAACCCCCTGCTTTTCAGCGGGGATTTTTTGTAGCCCGTAGGGGAATCGAACCCCTGTTGCAGGAATGAAAATCCTGAGTCC
>CAYXUK010000013.1:0-27816 GCA_964468295.1 uncultured bacterium
GGGAAAATTTCAAAAGTTAACGGCCGAACGCAACGGAAGAAAAATGGTTATGTATCACCGTGAAACAGATGAAGAAAAAGTCTCACGCAATTCAGAGGCTATTTTTAATCTGCACGGCAGTGCAATATCCTGGTTGGAGGAATATACTGGTATTGATTATCCATTCCATAAATTTGATTTTGTTTTGATTCCAGCTTTTCAATATGGAGGCATGGAACACCCGGGCGCAATTTTTTATAAAGATGTAAGTTTATTTTTAGATGAATCAGCCACCAAATCTCAACACCTTGGTCGAGCGGGTCTGATTTCACATGAGACAGCCCATATGTGGTTTGGTGATTTAGTTACCATGAACTGGTTTGATGATGTATGGACTAAAGAAGTATTTGCCAATTTTATGGGCGGAAAAATTGTGAACCCCTCTTTCCCTGAGATTAATCATGATTTGCGGTTTTTAAATCATTATTCTTCTGCTTATGGTGTGGACAGAAGCTTGGGAGCAAATCAAATTCGCCAACCACTGGAGAACCTTAATATGGCGGGCACACTTTATGGTGCTATTATTTATTCCAAAGCACCTGTAGTGATGAAACATCTGGAATTACTGGTTGGGAAAGAAATATTTCGCAATGGAATGCAGAAATATTTAAAACAATTTAGTTATCGGAATGCAACCTGGTTAGATCTGATTCAAATATTAGATGAATTATCAAATGAAGACCTGAAATCTTGGAGTAAAATGTGGGTTGAAGAGCCGGATCGACCTATTATTGATGTTGCTATTGATTTTACACCAAATGGTACTGTTAGAAGATTAAAGCTAAAACAATTTGACCCAAAGAAAAAAAATCGGATTTGGAAACAAAAGTTAAATGTACACCTTGGATATACTAACTCAGATATCGTGATCCCGGTATATTTAAAAAATAAATCAGTTATTGTACCCAAAACGAAAGGTCTTCAGAAGCCAAATTATATTTTGCCAAATGGAGAAGGTATTGGCTATGGATATTTTCGAATGGATAAAACTACCCGGGAATACCTGTTAGCGCATCTTCCGGAATTGAACGATCCCATGAAAAGAGGAATCGCATGGCTCAACCTTTGGGAGGATATGCTCTATGGTTTTTCATCCCCTAATGATTTGATCCATCTAGCCATAAGGGCATTAGAAACAGAAACAGATATTTTGAACATTCAACGTATACTAGGAATGTTGACTGATATATTTTGGCATTATTTATTGGATTACCAAAGACAAGCAATTGCTTTGAAATTAGAAACAGCATTAAAAACTCATTTGTATAATGCCCAAACAGTATCTTTAAAATCTTCTTTTTTTCGTACCCTACGTTCTATTACGCTAACAAATGGCGGTATTTCCTGGCTACAAAATGTTTGGATGAAAAATGATTCTATTTCTGGAATCAAGTTTTCAGAACGTGATTATATATATATGGCTGCTGAATTAGCTATTCGGGAAAAATCCGAAACAGCAGATATACTAAATACACAACTAAAAAGAATAAAAAATCCTGATCGTAAATTACGGTTCATGTTTGTCATGCCAGCTCTCTCCAATGATGAATCAGTTAGGGATTCATTTTTTGAAAGTCTAAAAAAAGAGGAAAATAGAGCTAGAGAACCGTGGGTTCAACAGGCGGTGGGTTATCTTCACCACCCCCTGCGAGCCAGATCTGCTCAAAAATATATCCGGCCAAGTTTGGAAATACTGGAGGAAATCCAACAAACGGGGGATATTTTCTTTCCGGCCCGGTTTATTAATGCCACTTTAGCTGGGCATCATTCATTATCATCAGTAGAAATTGTAAACCACTTTTTACAGGAATACCCAGATTATTCTCCTAGGTTAAAATTAAAAATTCTCCAAGCGAGTGATCGAATGTTTCGTGCTTCTGAAATTCTTCATCAATAAAATGATAACGGATTTAACTTTAAATTTGTATAAATTGCTGAAATTTTATCAATAGATATGCGATATCAATTCCAATCAGAACAGGGGAATATTGCTTTCCGACCACGATATTTCACTGAAGTGATCAAAGTTCTAATTATTGTAAATACAATAGTTTTCTTATTTCGTGTCATTGCTAAAAGCCAGGTGGATTTGGCACAGATTTTTGGCCTTTCTTCAGAGACTGTATGGCCCATGGTCTGGCAACCAGTAACCTATATGTTCATTCATGGTGATTTCTTCCATATTTTTATGAATATGTTTGTATTATGGATGTTTGGCTCTGAGATGGAATCACTATGGGGTCGTGAGGGATTCATAAAATATTATTTTATTACTGGTATAGGATCAGGTTTGGTTTGGCTTTTATTTAGTATTAACAAACCTTTTACGGTTTTGATTGGTGCCAGCGGTGCCATATACGGTTTACTATTGGCTTACGGACTTATGTTCCCTAATCGCAAAATTCTGATTTATTTCTTATTTCCTGTCAAAGTAAAATATTTTGTTGTTTTTTTGGGTGTAATGGCGTTTATCTCTTCAATGGGAACTTCGGGATCCAATATTAGCCACCTCACACATCTATCAGGGATGGTGATTGGGTTCATTTATATTAAATCACCTTGGACATGGCCAAAGATGCGGTTATGGATCAATTCGAAAGTGATTGATGTTAAACAAAGAAAAAAAGAAAAAAAAGAAACACGGAAAATGAATATGCAGCATAAAGTAAACCATCTGTTGGATAAAATAAATAAAGTTGGTTACGATAATTTAACGGAAGAAGAAAAAGAAGATTTGTATTTCCATAGCCGGCATTTGGGAAAAGACCTTGAAAAAGATTAGTCTTTTTTATCCTGCTCAATAACTTTAAACACTTTTTCACCTTTTTTAGCCATACGATATTTTTCACGGGCTAATTCTTCAATATATTTATAGTCTGTTTGCAACTTCATCTTTTCACCCTCTAATTGTTGTTTTTCTTCTCTGAGTTCATTAATCCTATTTTGGATTTTAGCCCGTTCTTTTTTAAGTCCATATAACTGATAAAGTCCGTGGTTACCAAAAAAGAAAATAATTAGTAGGGCCAAAGCACCCATCACCAATATAGCGTGAATCACTCGTTTTTGAACATCAATGCTAGACACACCTAATGATCTTTTTCTTTTAATATGACTGGATTTTCTACTTTTTCTCATGAACGGGAAAGCACCTCTATCCCCGGATATTTTGCATTGGTTCCTAGGGATTCTTCTATTCGAAGGAGTTGATTGTATTTGGCAATCCGGTCAGTTCGTGAAGCAGAACCAGTTTTAATCTGCCCCATGCCCATGGCTACCGAAAAATCGGCGATCGTAACATCTTCAGTTTCGCCAGAACGGTGAGAGATAATAACGCCGTAATTATTGGATTTAGCTAATTCAATTGCCTGAATTGTTTCAGTAACCGAACCAATCTGGTTAAGCTTAATCAAGATAGCATTCATGGCGTTTTCGTTTATGGCTCGCTGAAAACGGGTGATATTTGTAACGGTAAGATCATCCCCAACAATTTGAATGCGACTACCAAGTTCATTGTTAAGTAATTGCCAACCCTGCCAGTCATTTTCATCTAGTCCATCCTCAATAGATACGATGGGATATTGATCTACTAATGATTTGAGATAATCCACCATTTCTGCTGATGAATATTGTTTTTTCTCCGAGGGAAGATGATATAAGCCATCTCGATAAATTTCACTTGCAGCCACATCTAGAGCCAAACATATATCTTTGCTTAAAGTATAAGGTGTTTTTTCGATAGCTTCCAAAATCACTTCAATAGCCTCTGCGTTAGAGCGTAGATTGGGTGAAACCCCCCCCTCATCACCTACTGCTGTATTAAGTCCTTTTTGCTTTAACACAGATTTTAGGTGATGGAATGTTTCTGTACCCATTCTCAAGGCTTCAGAAAAAGATTCTGCACCAATAGGTAATACCATGAATTCTTGAATATCAACATTATTGTCCGCGTGACAACCACCGTTTAAAATATTCATCATGGGGATTGGTAATGTAGTCGCTTTATCTCCACCAAGATAAGCATATAGTGGTTGATTACAAGCCTGTGCTGCTGAATGGGCCACAGCCATTGATACCCCTAAAATAGCATTGGCGCCCAAACGGCTTTTATTAGAAGTGCCATCTAGGGCAATCATTGTCTGATCAATTTTGGCCTGGTTTAAAGCATTCATACCGATAAGTTGTTTAGCAATGATTTTATTCACATTGTTTAGCGCATTTAAAACCCCTCTGCCAATATAACGCTTGTTATCTCCATCTCGAAGTTCAACTGCTTCATATTTACCCGTAGATGCGCCAGATGGAACAATGGCTCTTCCAAAAGAACCATCTTTTAATTGAACATCTACTTCAATAGTTGGATTCCCTCGTGAATCGAGTACTTCGAGACCTAAAATATGCGAAATTATTTTCTCTGGCATGAATTCTTTGGAATTTTAATTAAGAAATTAATTATGGATTTTAATTCCTCCTAAGGTGTTTCAAGAAGAGAAAAGGTGTGAAATTTAGGTTTGTTCAAAAAATATTGAATAAATCTAATTTGGAGTTAAATTCTCGGCGAAACAAATGATAGTGGAACAGAAAACCACATACATGAAACGCGAAAGAATTGAACCAAGAGGGGACAGGGGATACTTGTCCCTTTTTTACTGTTCAATTAAACCTAACCAAGGAGGAACCTAAATGGCTGATTTTACTTCAACCGTACAAGGTGTTGCCAATGCCGTTGTTGGCTTGGTCAAAGCTCTCATTGTGATGTTTGTATTTGTAAACATCCTATATTCAACGGGGTTTGATCCCATAGGCGGTATTGTTGATCTGGTGGACTCGTTCTTAGATGGCGGGTTTTCCGGTCTATTAGCCTTATTAATCTTTGTTTCTTTCGCAGGTTAATCAGTAGAATTACGGGGTCCTATTTTAGGGCCCCGTCTGCTATAATAATCCTAGGAGTTAACAAATGAATAAGGCCTTTGAAAGTGTAACTTCGTTCGTGACTGATGTCACTAGCCTATTAAAAGGACTAGTGGTACTCGGCATAGTAGTTGGTATTCTCTTTGACGACTACTTTGGCGTCATTGCTGGACTTGGCGACTTAATGAGCAAATTCGGTGATGCCGGGTTTGCAGGCCTACTTGCTTTGATGCTCATCGTTTTTTGGTACAATAAATAAGCACCAAAAAGTAAGTTAAATAAGCGCCTCGGCATTTGTCGGGGCGCTTTTGTTTTAAAGTGTTTTTATATTTTTGAAATATATTTTGATTATTTTGTGGTTTAATAATCATTTATCATCTGCTCTCTTACATAAATTCTCATCTTTTTTCGATACAAATTTTAATATTTTTGCTCCTAACTAAATTTATGACCGCTTATTGATTCCATTCTTAGGCTAGGATAATTTCTATATCATGAAACGCACCTTTATTAATGTTTTCTTGTTTTTAAGTTTCATTTTCTCCATTGGAATTTCTGGCTCAATTCGCGTTGTAAACCGTGTTAATAATTCCATGGATGATATCACAACCCTGGATCGTCTCCGCGGAACATATGTCTCCACTAAGGATATTTCTCGAATTCTAGCAAAACGAGATCCTTTTATCAATAAAGATAGAGGGAAAATGGTGCTTTATATTGATAATCATCGAATCAAAGTTTCTGGCAACAGCAGTTTTATCTTGATTGATGAGCAGATTTATCAAATGCCTATGTACGCAATTGGGAAACAGAATGATATTTTTCTGCCGGCTGAATCATTCTTTGATATTATAAAGCGGACAGTCTTACCAGGCATTAACTATGACCCACGCCGAATGGTTTTAGATATTGACATGAAAGATTTTACAATTATGGGTCTTACAATATCTCAAAAAGCAAATGGTACAATATTGCGTATTCGTACACGGAACACATTTCCTGAGGGTAATATCAGTTCTTTTTTTCATGAAAATGGGTGGTTTTATTTAACAGTGGTAGGTGGCCTTGTAGATACAACTGAAATTCGGCGGAGTGATACTCGAGGAGTTGTTCAAAGCATCGCAGCTGACCAGCTTGGTCAGACAGCGCAGCTAGCTTTTCAAATGCGCACTAAGGTACAAAGTCATGAACTCTATCAAAGTAGTGACCCACGTGAAATTGTGGTTTCTTTGCGTATGCCTATGGATGGAAGTATGGCACGCATTAAACAAGTAAAAGATCGATGGAAATTGGATACAGTTGTATTGGATGCAGGACACGGTGGAAAAGATCCGGGGACAATAGGAAGAAAGGGAACAAAAGAAAAAGACATTGCTTTGGATATCATCAAACGGTTGGGTTTGCTATTGGAAAAAAATACAAAATTAAAAGTAGTATATACCCGCGAAGAAGATATCTTTATTCCTATATGGAAACGTCCAAAAATAGCGAATGAATCTAATGGAAAAGTTTTTGTCAGTGTTCATTTGAATTCGAATCCCAACAAAACAGCATATGGATTTGAAACCTATTTATTAAGACCAGGAATGACGGAGGATGCCATAGAAGTAGCTTCCCGTGAGAATGAGGTTATTAAATTGGAGGATCGATCCAAAAATAAATATCAGGATCTATCAGGGGAAAACTTGATTATGGCTACCATGGCACAAAGCGTTTTTATGAAGGAGAGCGAAGAACTGGCAGCAATCATCCAGGAAGAAATGGGAAAAAAGGTCAAATCTAGAAACCGTGGTGTTAAACAAGCCGGTTTTCATGTTTTAATTGGTGCTAGTATGCCGAATGTTTTGATTGAAGCTGGATTTTTAACCAATGCTAATGAAGAAAAAAATCTCCGCAATAGTAAGTATCGTCAGAATATAGCCGATTCAATATATAAAGCGATTGTTAAGTTTCGATATTCTCGTGAACAATATCTCACAGAGAGTTAGTTAAAAATCTACATTTAGGACACTGTGTCCGTTTTTGAATCGCATTTAGATTATTTATATAAATTAAAACGCTTAGGGATAAAAGTAGGGTTAAGTCATACTATTGAGTTGTTAAAGCGTTGCGGGGACCCCCAGAATAATTTTAAATCAGTCCATATTGCGGGAACAAATGGGAAAGGATCAACCTGCGCAATTATTGCATCAATACTGAAGACAGCCGGTCTAAAGGTGGGTCTGTATACTTCGCCGCATTTAATTCGGTTTAATGAAAGAATAAGAGTAAATAACAATCCAATTGAAAATGCTCAAATTGTACGATTTATTGAACAGTATAAATCTGATATTGATGAAATAAAATCTACTTTTTTCGAAACGACAACTGCCTTGGCTTTCGAGCATTTTTCAAACCAAAATATAGATATAGCTATTATTGAGACTGGATTGGGAGGCCGCTTGGATTCAACAAATGTACTTAAGCCTAATGTGACAGTAATAACACCAATTTCACTAGATCATCGCGATATTTTGGGTAATGATATTTTATCAATATCTGGGGAAAAAGAGGGTATAATTAAGAAAAATATTCCATTGGTCTTAGCTCCTCAGCTATCCGCTGTTCACAACCAATTATTAAAAAAAGCTGAAAAAGTTGGTGCTTCAGTAATTAATGTGAGAATTCCATCAAAGGTTCAAATAACTGAATGGGAAACTAAATTCAAAAAGAAAGATCAATCATTTAACATTCCTTTGATCGGTTCCCACCAGGCAATAAATGCATCGGTAGGAATAGAAACAATCCAATCATTTATGCCTGAAATAAAAAAAGAAATTATTGATAATGGTTTAAATAAGGTAAAATGGCCTGGTCGTTTACAAAGAATGAAAAAAGAATATCCCATTTATTATGATGTAGCACACAATTTTCATGGGTTGCAGTCAATCTTAGAAACCATGAGTCAAATTTTCAATAAAAAACCGTTTGGATTGTTTGTTATGAAAAAAAACAAAGAACTAGATTTGGTCGTAAAGGCTTTAGAAAATAAATTTGATCAATTGGTCATTAGTGGTGCTCCGGAACTAGGACTAATGTCAGGGTATGAATTATCACAGAAATTATCAAATTTTGGATTAAAAGATTTTGTTGTTATGGATCGATTTCAAAATGCTTTGGATCATATCGTAGAAATAACACAAAAAACTGGCCGACCGACCCTTGTTTTAGGTAGTCATTATATCGCAAAGTTAGTTTTCAATAAATTTGGTTTTTTATTTTAAATTGATGTAATATCCATTCTGTTGCGTTGTATTTCGTGATTTTATATCGTCTGCACAAGGCAGTTCCCCAAAATTATTAATCAATCACAAAGATTTTTAAAAAAATATTACTAAGGTTATTTCTATATGAATGTTAATGAATTACAAAGACTGAAGATCCAAGAGCTGACAGAGCTCGCAGGAAAATTGAATATCGAAAGTTATTCAGGGATGAATAAACAAGAGCTTATTGTTAAAATTCTTGAAGGCCAAAACGAAAAGGAAGGCGGTGTTACTGCTGAAGGTGTTCTGGAGGTACTAAAGGAGGGATATGGATTTTTACGTAGTCCTGATTTCAATTATCTCCCAGGGCCAGATGATATTTACGTAAGCCCGTCACAAATAAAACGTTTTGGGTTGCGGACAGGTCATAAAGTTTCCGGACAGATTCGTCCACCAAAATCGAAGGAAAGATTTTATGCGTTATTAAAAGTAGACACGGTCAATAGCCAAGATCCTGCAGAACTTCATAGAGCAATTTTATTTGATAATCTCACCCCCCTTTATCCTGAAGAAAAATTTAATTTGGAAGTTAATCCAAAAGATTTATCCACCCGTGTTATGGATATGATCTCCCCAATTGGGAAAGGACAGCGAGGCCTCATTGTAGCACAACCAAAAACGGGGAAAACGGTATTATTGCAGAAAATTGCTAATGCTATAACAAAAAATCATCCTAAGGTTAAAATGATTATTCTTCTCATTGATGAAAGACCTGAAGAAGTAACAGATATGAAGCGAAATGTTGAGGCAGAAGTGATCAGTTCTACTTTTGACGAACCACCAGAACGACATGTAGCTGTAGCAGATATGGTTATACAAAAAGCACGTAGAATGGTTGAATTCGGAAATGATGTAGTGATTCTTTTAGATAGCATTACCCGATTGGGCCGCGCACATAATGCCGTTATTCCGCACAGCGGTAAAATTTTGTCTGGAGGCGTTGATTCAAATGCCCTAAAAAAACCGAAACAATTTTTTGGTGCAGCCAGAAATACGGAGGAAAGCGGTAGCCTAACTATTATTGCTACAGCCTTGATTGATACAGGTAGTCGTATGGATGAAGTTATTTTTGAAGAATTTAAAGGTACTGGTAATATGGAGTTAGTATTGGACCGTAAACTCAGCGATCGGCGAATTTATCCTTCTTTTGATTTGATTCGATCTGGCACAAGAAAAGAAGAACTTTTATTGGATAAAAAAGTTTTAGCTCGTATGTGGATACTTAGAAAATTGCTCAATGACATGAATGTAATTGAAGCCATGGAGTTTATACAGGATAGAATTCGTCGAACAAAGACAAATGAAGAATTTATGGAAACAATGAGTCAGTAAATTTAAATTACCGTGTCAATTTTAATCTTGGTGTAGAAGCTAAGGAGATTATATATGAGTTCTAAATACCCAGAAGTAGGGACAGTTTCTGTCCGGATCTTCACTGATAAACCTGTACGAAAAACACCCTATCAAGTAAAAGGTGTCATGATGAACCAATTTCCCAATGAAGAAATTGTACCAATGCTTGATGGATCATATCGTCAAAAATTTCTTTATCCTCGTGTTCAAGTAAAGATTTTGAATGAACAGATTTATATTGTCGGAATCAATGAAGGAGTTGATTCCATTAAAGCAATTGCCAAAAAGATGGATTTTTTGGATTTTGGTAACATTACGTTTCAGGTTTTAGATAATGAGATTGAAGAGCATAAGAATAGATTTCAACCAGTTTCTAAATTGATTCGGTATCGGTTTGTGACACCTTGGGTAGCATTGAATCAAACTACAGGACATCGTTACCGGTATTTAAATAATGCCGACCGTGTGAATTTTCTTAATCGCCTTCTTGGGCAGAATATAGTATTTATGGCTAGAGAGATGGGGATGGAATTAAAAGAAAATATTTTTACAAAAGTTACACTTTCATCACTGTTTCCTCGACAAGTAGATGAAAATAACTGGGGTGCTTTCGATGGAGAATTCCGCACTAATTTTGTATTACCAAATTATTTAGGAATCGGGAATGGCATTACGCGTGGTTATGGCACTGTTTTTGGGTTATTCAATCCCGAATTATTTTCTTTTAATGAAGGAGATTTACAAGAGTTGGAAACAAAAGCAGCTAAAGAAAGTATTGATGAACAAACAACAATAGCTGAATCTGATTTACAGGAGATTGATGTAGAAAAAGTACCTCGTCCAAAGAAAGTTCCTGGCAAAGATTTAGGGTCAACAAAAAGAAGCAAGAAAGTGCTTTCTGAAGAATTTGAAATTGAGGAAGATGAAACAATAGTTTATCAGACTGATGTTACAAGAAAAAAGAAAACACCGTACAAACGAAAAAAACGAAATAAAAAGATTAAAAAAGATTCTTCCAATATTAATTACAATTCAGAAGAATATCATAAAAAACAACATACCTTGTAATTGAAAAATAAATATGACTGTTTTTGCTGAGCGCGTTCAACGCGTCAAACCATCCTTTACGCTTGAAATGACATCTAGGGCGGAAGAATTACGTGCCCAAGGAATAGATGTTATGAACTTCAGTGCAGGGCAGCCAGATTTCAATACACCGGAAAATATCCGAAATGCTGCCAAAACAGCATTAGATGGAGGTCAAACAAAGTATACAGCAGGTTCCGGTACAATTGAATTACGGGAAGCAGTTTGTACAAAACTGAAACGCGAGAATCAATTAGATATTTTTCCAGATCAAGTACTTATTTCCAACGGGGAAAAACAGAGTCTTTATCTGGTTTGTCAGTCACTCTTTGAAAAAGGCGATGAAGTATTAATTTTCAAGCCCTATTGGGTTTCGTTCCCAGAATTTGTAACACTTGCTGATGCTACGCCGGTAATAGTTGAAACAGATGCCAAACAAAACTTTGAACCGAATATGAAAGATTTAAAATCAAAAATTTCGGACAGAGTAAAAGGAATTATTATCAATTCACCATCAAATCCAACCGGTAGTGTTTGGTCCAATGAAGCTATTATCAATATACTTGGGATTGCCAAAGATAATAGTTGGGTTGTTATTTCAGATGAGTGTTATGAAAGACTTGTTTTTGATGGTGAATTTACTAGTTCTCAAAAACTAAATATTGATCACAAAATCGATGCCAATGTAATTACTTGTATGAGTTTATCTAAAACTTACGCTATGACGGGATGGAGAATTGGGTATGCATTTGGTGAAAGATCTATTATTAAGGCCATGGCAAAAATACAAGGGCAAGCCACATCTTGTGCCAATTCGATTGGACAAGCAGCTGCCGTAGAGGCACTTATTGGTGATCAATCTACTGTTGATTTGATGCGTAAAAAATTTAGAGAAAGACGGGATTTAATGGTTTCGTTACTTAATACATTACCAAATGTTAATTGTGATATGCCAGGTGGTGCTTTTTATGCCTTTCCTGATTTTTCGAAATATATTGGTAAAACTTTTAAAGAAAAAAAAATAAAAGATTCTTTTGACCTTTGCGATGTGATTTTGGATTTAGCAAAAGTTGTTACTGTTCCAGGGGATGGGTTTGGCGCACCGGGACATATAAGATTTTCTTATACTTTAGGAGAAGAAGTGATTCGTGAAGGTATTAAACGAGTAAAAAAAGTTTTAGAGCAATTAAATTGAATAAGGTAGGGAGTAACCTATGAAAGCAAATACACATCCAGAATATAAATTAGGCAAGGTTGTTTGTTCCTGTGGTCATTCATTTCAAGTATATAGTGTAATAGGTGACCAACGTATAGAGATTTGTTCAGAATGTCACCCATTTTATACAGGAAAACAAAAACTAGTTGATACAGCCGGACGTATTGAACAGTTTAAAAAGAAATACAGCAAAGCAGACCAATAAAACAAAAAAACAGGAATGGCTTCATGATAAGTATATCTATTGTGCGGCCATTTTTTTATGATTAAGAAAATTATACTATTAATAATGAAACCTACAATTTTGGTTGGAGGACAAGCTGTCATTGAAGGTGTAATGATGCGGGTTCCTGGTGCTTATGCCACTGCTGTTAGAGATCCAGATGGTAAAGTGCATGTAGATCGCCATAGTTTCAAATCAATTACGGAACGATCAACCTTTTGGAAAAGGCCTATTTTCAGAGGGATGGCCGGTTTATTTGAAGCCATGAAAATGGGGATGGCAACATTGCAGTGGTCTGCTGATATTGCTATACCGGAAGAAAAAGATAAAAAGCCCAACAAATTGCTGGATTCTTTATCATCGGTATTTGCAATATTTTTTGCCATAACACTTTTTATGATTGCTCCCATGTGGATTACAACGAAACTATTGGATGTGGAAAAAGATGCAGTGGCTTTCAATATGATTTCAGGTATGTTTCGAATTACATTTTTTGTGCTTTATCTTTTTTTGATTTCTTTGATGAAAGATGTAAGGCGCCTATTTCAATATCATGGAGCAGAACACCGGGTTGTTTATAATTTTGAATCCGGGAAAAGTATTGATATTAATAATGCCCAATCCTTTCCGACTCAGCACCCTCGTTGTGGAACCAGTTTTATGTTTATTGTTTTACTATCAGCGATTATTGTTTTCTCAATTATAGATACCATCGTTATGACTGTCACTGGTTTTATTAGCTTACCTATCCGCTTGATGGTTCATCTACCCTTAATACCGCTTGTAGCTGGTGTTTCTTATGAAGTTATAAAAGTGACAGCAAGAACAAGTAATAGTCTTTTTTTAAGAGTATTAAGAGCACCGGGATTATGGCTTCAAAATATTACTACTCAGCAACCAGAAGATGATATGGTTGAGGTTGCCATTACAGCATTGAAAGAAGCTTTTGGTGATGAGTATGAAGAAATGATCGGGAAAGAATATGTGGCAGAAGCAATTGGATGATCGATAAACTAAAAGAAATTATCATTCATTTTGAGTCGTTGGAAAAGGAAATGGCTGATCCTGTTCTTACCAATAATCAAAATCGTTATGTTGAAGTGACAAAAGAGCATCGTTATCTTAGCCCAATTATAGATAAAGCACGCGAATTTATTAAAACACAAGAAAAAATAGATGACGATTTAGAAATATTAAATAGTGAAGATGTGGAATTAATAGAAATTGCCCAAGTTGAAATTGAAGAATTGCAGGATGATTTAACTAAATTAGAAAAAGAGTTAAAAGTACTCCTCCTCCCACATGATCCTACCGATGATAAAAATACTATTATTGAAGTTCGTGCCGGTACAGGAGGAGATGAGGCCGCATTATTTGCTGCTGATTTGTACCGCATGTATTCTCGATTTGCTGAACGTAATGGGTGGGAATATGAAGTATTAGAATCCAGTGCAATTGGTATAGGAGGTTATAAAGAAATCATTTTTTCTGTAACTGGAAATAGTGTTTATGGTATAATGAAATTTGAAAGCGGTGTTCATCGTGTCCAACGTGTGCCTAAAACAGAAACAAGCGGACGGGTACACACATCCGCTGCAACAGTAGC
The DNA here is from genome assembly GCA_964468295.1 of uncultured bacterium. Taxonomy (GTDB): domain Bacteria; phylum Fidelibacterota; class Marinisomatia; order Marinisomatales; family TCS55; genus TCS55. Next base: position 13,737 of record CAYXUK010000013.1, read on the forward strand.
AGTATTACCCGAAGCCGAAGAAGCAGATATTGAAATGGCTGATAGTGATTTAAAAATTGATACATATCGTGCCAGTGGTGCCGGCGGTCAACATGTGAATAAAACAGAATCTGCTATTCGAATTACACATATTCCCACTGGATTAGTGGTAACCTGTCAAGATGAAACATCTCAACATAAAAATAAAGCTGCTGCCTTGAAAGTACTACGATCGAGATTATTAGCCGCGGAACAAGAAAAACTAGCAAAAGAACGAGCTGCGGCCAGAAAAGATATGGTTTCTACTGGAGATCGTTCGGCTAAAATTCGCACCTATAATTTTCCGCAAGGTCGTATTACAGATCACCGGATTAATTTTACGGCGTTTAATTTAGAAGGTGTGATGGATGGTGATATTGGTACAATTATAGAAAACCTGAAACTAGCGGATCAGCAAGATCAAATAGCCTTAGTCGGAGACTAATGTGAACCTGACCGCTGAAAAACAGAAAAAAATTTGGCGGATTATTGATATTATCAATTGGGGGGAAGAGTATTTTAGGTCAAAGGGGTTTGAAAATCCCAAACAGGAAATTGAATGGCTCCTCTGTGATCTATTAAATTATAAGCGGATAGATCTTTACATTGATTTTGAAAACACTATTTCCGTTTCCAAACTTAATCGATTAAAAAGATGGATAAAGCGTCGTAGAACTAGGGAACCACTCCAGTATATTACTGGTCAAACTCAATTTTACGGTTATCACTTTAAAGTATCACCAGATGTTCTTATTCCCCGCCCCGAGACGGAACGAGTAGTGGATGTGGTCGTCCATACCATTGGAAATATAACAAAACCCAGGATACTAGAAGTGGGATCGGGGTCAGGATGTATGGCTGTATCTATCGGCGCTGAAAAACGCAATACCTACATTCTTTCAGTTGATATTTCCGAAGCTGCAATTGATCAAGCCCGAAAAAATGCAGATTTGAATGGCACAACAAATGTTGATTTTATAGTATTAGATTTTCTCAATGAATTACCTGAAGGACAATTTGATTTACTAGTTTCCAACCCGCCTTATATTCCTTTGGATGAAATCGGTACAACCATGCCCGAAATTCACAACCATGAACCACAAATAGCCTTGACCGATAATCGAGACGGCCTGACTTTTTACCAGCGGGTTGCTGAAGTAGCGAAAGAGTTGGTCAAGCCGGGTGGGTGGGTGATAATGGAAGTAGGCTTGGGAGATCACCCTGCTAAGGCTAGGGCAATTTTTCAATCAAGGGGATATAAAAAATTAGAGTTAATTACTGATTTTAACGGTGATGAAAGAGTATTAAAAATTCAAATTTGATTTATTGTAGAAATGCAATTTATTGCGACTCTACAACACGTACTGTATTTTTGACTACTTAAACCAGCAAATCAATTAAGTTTTAAATGAAATCAGAATTCGTACACTTACATAATCATTCCGATTACAGTCTTTTAGATGGGGCCCAAACGGTCCAAACATTGGTAGATACTATTGATGATCTTGGGATGGATTCCGTTGCTCTTACCGAACATGGTAATATGTTCAGTGTCGTACCTTATTACAAATCAGCAAAAAAAGCAGGCGTAAAACCAATTATAGGCTGTGAAACCTATGTGGCCGTTGGTAGTCGTTTTGATAAAAAACCTCGCTCTGATGGTGGTTGGGGGAATAACCATTTGGTATTACTAGCACAAAATTATCAAGGCTATAAAAATTTAATGAAATTGGTTACACATGGATACCTTGAAGGTTTTTATTACCGTCCAAGGGTTGATATCGAATTATTAAAAGAACATAATGAAGGAATTATCTGTCTATCAGGGTGTCTCAAAGGTGAAATCCCTGAAAAAATGCTGAAAGACGACTGGGATGGCGCAAAAGAAGCAGCATTAAGATTTGCTGAAATATTTGAAAATCGTTTTTACTTAGAAGTGCAAAATCATGGTATTCCGGATGAAATTCAGAATATTGAGAATATGAAAAAACTTTCCGGTGAATTAGGGTTACCACTAGTATGTACCAATGATGCCCATTACGCAAAACACGAACACTGGGAAGCTCATGATGTTCATATTTGCCTTGGTACGGGAAAAAATCGAGATGATCCTAATCGCCTGAAATACGCCACGCCGGAGTTCTATTTCAAAACACAAGATCAAATGTATGATATGTTTAAAGATGTACCCAATGCCATTGAGAATACACGCCGTATTGCAGACAGTATTGAAATAGAGCTACCAATAGGAAATTACCATTTACCAGCTTTTCCCTTACCTAAAGATACAGTACACCAGAATCCAGATGACTATCTTCAGAGTCTTTGTGAAAAAGGAATTAAGGAACGATATGGTGATTTAAATCCTGAATTAGAATCCAGATTAACCCATGAATTAAAAGTTATTAAAAAAATGGGATTTGCTGGTTATTTTTTAATTACTGCTGATTTTGTAAAATATGCCAAGGATAATGCTATCCCTGTCGGTCCAGGCCGCGGATCGGCTGCCGGAAGTCTTGTTTCCTATTCATTAGATATTACCACAATTGATCCCCTGCGCCATCAACTGTTGTTTGAGCGGTTTCTTAATCCGGATCGCATTAGTCTGCCTGATATAGATATAGATTTTTGTATTGAGCGCCGAAATGAAGTCATCGATTACATTAAAAAACAATATGGGGAAAATTCTGTCACACAGATCATCACATTTGGTAAAATGAAAGCGCGCCAGGTTATTCGTGATGTAGGCCGTGTTCTTGGATACTCTTTTGGTGAAATTGATAAATTGGCAAAAATGATTCCTAATACTATAAATATCACTTTAAAAGAAGCCTTAGAACAAAATCCAAATCTTAGGGATGCAGCTGATCGACAATATAAAGAAGTAATAGAATACTCAAAAGTATTGGAAGGGATGAATCGTCATGCATCCATTCATGCTGCCGGCGTAGTAATTGCCCCAGGTGATTTAACCGATTTTGTTCCCTTATATCGTTCTCCACAGGGTGATGTTACTTCTCAATATGATATGAAAGGTTTAGAAGAATTAGGCCTACTTAAACTTGATTTTCTTGGTTTGCGCAATCTAACCGTAATTGATAATACCCTAAAGCTTTTGAAAGAACGTGAAAAAGAAATTGAAATCGAGAAAATTCCGCTTGATGATTCCAAAGTATATAAGCTTTTTTCAAAAGGACTTACAATTGGGGTATTTCAATTTGAGTCATCAGGTATGCGGGAATTTCTTAAAAAACTGAAACCTACTGCCATTGAAGACTTAATTGCAATGAATGCTCTTTACCGGCCTGGGCCCATGGATAATATTGACAATTTTATTGCGAGAAAACACGGTAAGAAAAAGATTGTATATGCCCATCCAGCTATGGAGCCGATATTGGAAGAAACCTATGGTATTATTGTTTACCAAGAACAAGTAATGCAGATTGCACATGAAGTGGCAGGATTCACACTGGCTGAAGCGGACATCATGCGCCGTGCTATGGGAAAAAAGATTAAAAAACTCATGGATGAACTAAAAATAAAGTTCATTGAAGGAGCAGGGGAAAAACATAAGATTTCAAAAACGAAGAGCAAAGAGATCTTTGAAATGATCGAGAAATTTGCTCAATACGGATTTAATAAAAGTCATTCCACTGCCTATGCCTATGTTGCATACCAGACTGCCTGGCTCAAGACTTATTATCCAGCAGAATTTATGAGCGCAAATCTTACTAGCGAAATGTCGAATATCGATCGTATAGTTATTCTTATCAACGAATGCCGAAAGCAAAAAATAGATGTGAATCCCCCTGATGTTAATATATCTGATATCAATTTTCGCCCTGTGGATAAAAAAACTATTTCATTTGGTTTAAATGCCATTAAAAACGTTGGAACAAAAGCATTGGAACAAATCATTGAAACAAGAAATAAACATGGAAAATTTGATTCTCTTTTTGATTTTTGCGCTAATGTGAATTTGCAGGCAGTGAACAGGCGAGTATTGGAAAGCCTAAATATGTCAGGGTCTATGGATGGACTTGAGGGCAACCGAGCCCAAAGATATGCAGCCATTGAAATAGCGCTGAAATACGGACAAACCATTCAGGAAAATAAAGCCAAGAATCAGGTAGATCTGTTTGGGGCATCCAGTAACAATGGACAGGATATTTCCATTGTTCCAACATTATCAATGGCTGAAGAGTGGCCTGAAAGTCAATTGTTGGAAAATGAAAAAGAGGTATTAGGAATCTACCTCTCTGGTCATCCATTGCTGAAGTTTGCTGAAGATTTGGAAGAGTTTTCTAATTTTGATTTCAGTGAAAATATTGCAAACGAAAATATTGAAAAAATCCGCGTAGGAGGTACTATTGCCGATGTGAAAATGCATTTTGATCGAAAAAATAATCAAATGGCATTTTTCAATTTGGATTGTTTGGGTGGACGGGCTGAAATACTTGTTTTTAGTGATACGTTTGCAAAATATAAAGATTTAATTGTAAATGATAATGTTGTTTTTATTAGTGGGAAACCAACTGATGAAACCGATTTTTCTGATTTAAAATTGATTGCTGAAGAAATTGTAACTGTAACAAAAGCCAGAGAGATTTATTCTAAAAATGTAAATATTCACATTGAACCAAGTCAGATGTCTCCAACCGATATAGATGTTCTTTTGGAAATGGCCAAAGATAACAAAGGCAGTTGTGGATTGATGTTTCATATAGATTCCCAAAGAGGCAAACAGAGGATTTTTGCTCATAATGTAAGAGTATCAGCTCATAAATCATTCTTAAAAAAGTTACGGGACACCTATGGAGAACAAAATATATGGATCTCTGATTGATTGCAGTAATTCAACGAGCAAAATCGGGCTCGGTTTCTGTTGATGAAAAAATAATTAGCCAAATTGAACTCGGCTTTGTAATTCTATTAGGTGTAACCGATCAAGATGATGAAACTGATGCTGATTACCTTGCGGGTAAAATTTCCCATCTACGCGTATTCAATGATGAAAATAAAAAAATGAATTTATCCATCCAGGATGTCAAAGGTTCAGCATTGGTTATCAGTCAATTTACTTTATGCGGTGATACACGCAAAGGACGTCGCCCTAGTTTTATCCATGCCGCATCTCCAGAAAAAGGGAATATTCTTTATGAATACTTCATAGCACAGATAGAAAACAATGGTGTTCCTGTTAAGTCAGGTGAATTTGGTGCAATGATGAATATAAACTTAATCAATGAGGGTCCAGTAACCTTTGTTTTGGACAGTAAACAACGTTGACTCTGTTTACTCGATTCCAAAACGATTTCATTGTAATTTCTCTTTTATGATAAGATATGGATATGGAAAGAAAAATTAGGATTTTAATGGCAAAACCCGGGTTAGATGGTCACGACCGTGGTATAAAAGTATTAGCGTCCGCTTACCGTGATGCAGGGATGGAAGTTATTTATCTTGGTCTGCGACAGACACCGGAAATGATCGTTTCAGCTGCACTTCAGGAAGATGTAGACGTAATAGCGCTTTCCAGTTTAAATAATGCCCACATGACTATTTTCCCCAATGTGCTAAATCTTATGAAAGATAAAGGTTTGGATGATGTATTACTTGTTGGTGGAGGAATTATTCCTAAAAAAGATATAAAAGTATTGGAAGAAATGGGAATGGGTAAACTATTTGGCCCTGGGGCTCCTGTACAAGAAACTGTTACTTATATTACCAGTTGGGTTAACGAAAATCGCAGATAGATGAATCTGACCAATCTAACAGAATTAGAATTATATTTTGCCAACCATTTTGATACGGTATTATTTCCTGTTTTAGCAGAAATTTATCAGAGTAAAAGCGATTACAAAAGGGCCAAACGTGTATGTGAGATTGGTCTAGAACATCATCCAAGTTCTATCGATGGCCAGTTCATTTTATCGCAGGCAGAACTTGGTTTAGGTAATTTAGAGAATGCAGAAAAATGGATGAAAAAAGTACTAACTCAAATTCCCGATCACACTTCTGCGGCAACATCATTACCAATGATTCAGGAACAATTAGGGCGTTCTACTAGAACATTAACTATTAGTTGGAATAGGGCTCTAAGAGTTGAACCTGATAATAAATTTGCAAAAGATTATTTGTCAGCAAAAAAAAGTAATTTAAAAAAGAAAAAGGGGGTAAAACTTGACTCCCCCGCCCAAAAAGGTTCTGAAAAACAATTACCAACTGATATCAGTTCGCGTCTAGCAACATTTACATTGGTGAATGTTTTAAAAACACAGGGATTATACCATAAGGCATTAGATGTTTTAGATATTCTTGCTGATAAGGGTGCAGATCAAAAACGAATTGAGTCTGAACGGGAAGCCATCAAAGCTGAATTATAAATTTCTTAGTCATACTTTTAGTATGACATTTTTAACTGTATAATGAGAATAGTTTCCTGATGCTAAATTTTTCTACGGAAAATATTTAATGAATCATAAAATGGCATTGAAGCATCTCAGTAATGCCGATGAAAGAATGGGAAAGCTCATTGATAAATTTGGCCCGCCAAATTTTAATCTGATGAATAATTATTATGAATCATTGGTAAGATCTATTATTTACCAGCAGCTGAGTGGTAAAGCTGCATCTATTATTTATAAAAGATTTTTGGATTTATTTGTTTTTGATATTTACCCCAAGCCAAAGGATGTATTGGCTGTTTCAATTGAAACACTTCGATCTTCAGGTCTATCTTATCAGAAAGTTAATTATATTCGAGACCTATCAGAAAAGTGGCAAGATGAAACAATTAACTTAACAGATATAGATTCCATGACTGATGAAGAAATAAGCTCAGAGTTAATCAAAGTAAAAGGTATTGGCCAGTGGACAGCTGACATGTTTCTCATGTTTACGTTAGGTCGCCCAGATGTGTTCCCTTTTGGAGACCTTGGAATCCAAAAAGGAGTTATGATTATTACAAATATGAATCGTTTACCAACACAGAAAGAAATGGAGCGTAAAACAAAAAAATGGCAACCTTATCGTACTGTTGCAGCCTGGTATCTATGGAAATTAGTAGATGGACCTTTTAAATGGTAAAAACTATTTTTTCTTATCAATAGTAATATTGGAACCACCCCCAGATCCGCCGGAGTTTCCGCCACTGCTCGTTCCGTTATAACTGCTACTGCCAGTTCTATTGGTTGCTTCTAGTCTGGCTCCAGGTATGATCGTTTCATCACTTGTATTTGATTGCCGGAAATTATTTTTTCTTCTCGCACTTAATTTTGAAATAGTAAATGTTTGTAAAACGGATACTTGTTTTTCATCAACAACAACAATTTCGTTTGACCGATGGTACTTACAATAAGAAGTAATAGAAAGACTATTTAGCGAGTCATTTGGTGAATTGAGTATATCAATATAATAATCTAATGGTGTCGCGAAATAATGTTCTTGACCTTCAATATCAAAGGCCCAAATTTCTTTTGATTCTATGTTAAATTGAATTTTATTGGCCATTTCCGGATTTGGTTCAGGAATAAATGTTGGTGCATAGAAACAACCAATTAATAAAAAGATTATTAGAAATAGAAAGTTTCTAAAATTCAATTTTTCTTGCCACTACTACCGCCAGATCTTTGTTCTGATTGAATAGTTTGATGTGTTTCGCCTTGCGTGTTTCTTCCCATTCCCCATACGCCACTTTGAGGTGTGCCACCTGATCCAACTTCATTTTTTCTCCCATATTTTTGGTTGAATACTGATTCAACATTATTATTTGGACCTGTTATAACAGTAACAATTGTTGGTGTAACACTTATAATTTCAATTGATCGGTGCTTATTGCAATATCCAGCAAAGATGCTTTCAAGGTGAGAACTTAAAAAATTTGTTACTGTAAAATATTGAGCGGAATCATCAGGTGTGTAATGGTGATATGCTCCAAATCTATCATGGGCCCAGATTTCTCTTTGTTCATTACGATAAATTAGTCGATTTTTATTAATATCTATATCAGAAGGGATAACCGTTTTTTGGCTGATACAACTATTAATACAAAGTAGCCCTATTAGGAGAATGAATATTTTTGATACTTGCATTTAAATTTTTTAATGAATTTAAACTTACACATCTTTTTATGATTTACCAAATTTCTCTGAGAATTCTATACCTCATTATTAATTTTCGCTCCCTTTATTAGTTTAGAATAACAGTTTTATGATCTCTGCATGAATAAAAAATTATATTGGTCCATCGGCCTTTTGATCATTGCGTTGGTTGGAGGAATAAACTTATATACTCCTAGATTCAATCAGTCTATCAAAATTGATGCATATAATGATTATGATGTGAATATTTACAGAGATACGTGGGGTGTCCCTCATATTTTTGGCGAGAAAGACAAAGATACAGCTTATGGTTTAGCGTATGCCCACGCAGAAGATGATTTTAAAACAATACAAGATATACTCTTAGGCCTAAGAGGTAAACTTGCTACGGTATATGGTAAAGATGGTGCTCCTAATGATTTTATGGTTCAACTGCTTCGGATCTGGGAAGTAGTAGAAAATCATTATGAATATGATTTAGCAGAAGATGTCCGCAGTATTTGCGAGAGTTATGCAGATGGATTAAATCATTATGCCTTTCTGCACCCGAATGAAGTGGTAAGAGGTTTATTCCCAGTCTCAGGGAAGGATATTGTTGCCGGCTTTGTACATCGTACACCTCTTATGTTTGGTTTAGATCGTGTACTAGGTAAACTGGCATCCAGCGAAAAACCAGATTTTGCTTTCGATAATAAAACAATAAAATCGGGACCCTTTGACCAAACTTTGTTAGGATCCAATGTTGTTGCAGTTGCTCCCAGCCGTTCTGCGGATGGATATACCCGAATTGCAATCAATTCTCACCAACCATGGACTGGTCCTGTAGCCTGGTACGAAGCACATCTACACAGTGAAGAGGGATGGAATATGAATGGAGGATTATTCCCAGGTTCACCGGTTATTTTTGTTGGTCATAATGAAAATATTGGTTGGAGTCATACAGTAAATTCGCCTGATTTAATAGATGTATATGAACTGGAAATACATCCCGAGGATAAAAACCGTTATTTTATTCATGGTCGCTGGGAAGAACTGGAAGTCCGGGAAGCGCTGATAACTGTCAAACTTTGGGGCCCTTTTAAATGGACCATTAAACGAGAAACGCTTTGGTCGGTACAAGGGCCAGTAATTCGTAATCCCCATGGCACATATGCTGTGCGATTTTCTGGGTATGGAGAAATTCGCCAAGTAGAACAGTGGTTTCGCATGAACAAATCACGCAACTTGGAAGATTTTGGGAAAGCGATGAGTATGTTAGCATTACCCATGTTTAATACTCTTTATGCAGATAAAAATGGGAACCTTTATTACGTATACAATGCCCTGTTACCCATTCGGGGTAGCGGTAATTATGATTGGAAAGGCATTATACCTGGCAATACGGCCTATTCAATGTGGCGAGGATATCTTCCTTTTGATGAATTACCTCAGGTGGTCAATCCTAAATCCGGTTTTCTGCAAAATTGTAACAGTACCCCTTTCTTAGCAACAAATGGTAATGATAATGCAGATAAGTCCTTTTATCCTCAAAATTTTGGGATCGAGTTATTTCAAACCAATCGAGCACTTCGAGCTCATGAAACATTTGGGTCTGATCAATCCATTACTCGGGAAGAATTTTATCAATACAAATTTGATACAAAATATTCTAGAAAGTCGGTAATGGCGGTAAACTTGAAAAAATTTCTGACTGAAGCATACAGTGAAGATCCGGATATTAATAAAGCCTTAAAGTTACTTCGGGAATGGGATTTAGATACAGATAGTACAAGTACAGCGACTCATTTGGCGATTCGCGCAATCAGCCCTCAATTTAATCCAGCGCAATATGAGTACGATCCCGAAAAAATCATGCATCGATTAAAAAAAGAAGTATCATGGTTAAAAGAAAATTTTGGCAGATTGGATGTGAAATGGGGAGATATACAACGTTTGCAAAGGGGGAAAACTGATTTATCTTTAAGTGGTGGTCCCGATATTTTACGTGCCGTTTATTCGAGAGAAAAAAATGATAAATATGTTGGTATTGCTGGTGACTGCTTTTATGAGATAGTAGAATGGGATTTGGATGGTAATGTTTCAGCTAAAAGCATCCACCAATTTGGGGCCGCAACACAGGACACTAATTCAATTCACTATGATGATCAGGCACAACTATTTGCACGTCATCAAATGAAACCGGTATGGATGAAGCTAGAAGATATTAAATTAAACCTAGAAAGATCATACCGCCCAGGTGAAGAATAACCCTTAAAAGGGAAAGAGTATTGAATGGGTTTTATCTGTTATAACAAATATATGAAATAACATTTTGATGAATATGAGATTATTACTGACTATACTATTATTAATTCGATTAGTATCAGCGGGTGAAGTAATGCCAATTGAAATTCCATTAGAAGGAGAGGCTGCTGATCGAAGCCTGGAGATGTCTGGGCTTGCATGGTATGGTGATTACCTGATATTAATGCCTCAATATGTTAATAAGAAGGCACCAGGTTTTTATTTTCTCAGAAAAAAAGAAATTAATGAATGGTTAGATGGAGATAGATCTAAAGCACTAAAACCAGGAAAAATAGATTTAATTATCCCGGATTATGATAATGTAATTGGCGGATACCAAGGCTTTGAAGGTCTGTGTTTCAGCGGCAATAAAGTATATCTTTTGATGGAATCAAAAAATGATGGGGTCATGTCCAGCTATATTGTAGCTGGGGCAATGGATTTTAAAAAGAAAAGACTGGAGATTGAACAAGGAAAGATTGAACAAATCACCCCCCCCAAGAATATTAAGAATATGGGTTATGAGAGTATCCTTAAACATAAATATCGATTATTAGTTCTTTTTGAAGCAAACGGAATCAATATTAACCCCAATGCTAATGCAGAATATTATACAACATCATTAAAACATAAAGAATCTGTATCATTTCCTAATGTTGAATATCGCATCACAGATGTGACAGATGTTGATGGAAAGGGTAGGTTTTGGGCTTTGAATTATTTTTGGCCAGGTGAAAAAGAAAGGCTGGATCCCGGGAAAGATCTCATTTTTAAAAATTATGAAGAAGGGGAAACTCACCAACAATATGCACATGTGGAACGATTGGTAGAGTATAAAATTCGCTCAAATCAAATCAGCCGAACCGATTCACCACCGATTCAATTAGTGCTTGATGAAACGTCTCGCAATTGGGAAGGTTTAGTCCGTTTGGATAAAAAAGGATTTCTGATGATTGTGGATGAACATCCACGGACGATTTTATCTTTTGTAGCAAAACCATAAGCTTTACTGTTTGCAGAGAGCAGATTGATTTTACCATTCTCTGCAGTTTTTCCATTCTATAAAGTCCATTTAAGTTTTCCATCCCAACCAATTGCAAAAGTAATGGATGATGCATCATTTTGATCTTTATCCAAGTAGTCTTCCATTTCAAAATTAAGATTTAATGAAACCCCATTTTTCACAGGAACAATTAGTACGAACATATATTGATTACGTGTAAGATTATTTTCAATTATTTCGCTGATTTGCTGAAAATGTTCTACTTCTAATTTAGTTGAAAACCGTGCTGTATCATGGTCCCAGTAAATACCGGATTTTACATAAGATGTTTTTCGTTCTGCATTAAGGTAATCAGACACATCAAAAGCGTGGCCAATTTCTATGTTCATCAGTCCTTGTTGATATTCCTTAACAAAGATACCTAATCCTTGATTGAAGTGATATTGGAGTTGTACGCCAGCACGAGTATTTTTTCGGTATGATGTTGTGGTATAGCGGTAGAACTGATTCAAAGTACGATATCTATCGCTGGATTTATAACGAACATAAATGAAAGATTCTTTTTTTAGCCCATAGCCAAAAAATCTTAAATCTCGAAAAGTGAAAGGTGTTTGGCGATTTAATCGGTAGTACCCGAAAACGCCCTTGTCTTTTTCAGCTTGGGCACCACCGCCACGTACATATTGTTTCCATAAAAGGGAATCTGTTTGAGCAACACAAGCAGCAAAGCTTATGATAAAAAGGATACAAATTCGGGTCATTGCTTAATCTTTTTACCGTTTTCCATAAGTAAAACAGCTCCAACAAAAACCCCAATAGTCAGTATTACAACAACAATTAAACTAGTTTCAGGTGGTGAGTCAGACACACCCAAAATGGTATATCTAAGACCATTGATCATATAATAAATAGGATTATAAAAACTCGCAACCTGTGCCCAATCAGGGAGCATTTTAATTGAATAGAAAATACCACCAAGAAAACTGAGTGGAGTCAGAAAAAAATTTTGAAGCGTTGCTAATTGATCCCATGTATCTGCTGTCTGTCCAAGTAATAGTCCAATACTAGAAAAAGCAAACGAAACCAGTACAATAAATCCAATTGTTGCCAAGGGTTGATTTACAGGCATGTCCCCGAGCATTATTCCAACTAATAAAATTAAAAGGCCGTTTACTGTTCCGCGGACCATACCACCAATAATGTATGCAATCGAAATTTCAAAACTGGATAACGGTGCTTGAAGTAGATCTGGCAATTGACCTAAAAGTTTCATTTGGAGCATGGAGGAGGATGAATTTGAAGAAGCATTGGTAAGTGTATTCATCATGATTAAACCTGGGATGATAAAAAGGGTGTAAGGGACACCATCGATTTCAGCTATACGACGTTCTAAAGTAAAACCGAATATAAGGATATAGAGAATTGAAGATGTTAAGCCTGGAATGATCGTCTGACGGTATACAGAGAAAAAACGGCCAACTTCCCTTGATGTCAGAGTCCATAGTCCCACCCAATTCATGATAAATCCCATTTAATTGGTATAAAAAATTCAAATCTATTGGTATTTGTAAATTTATTAAATGATAATTGTATTAACTGCATATCCATCAAGCAGGTTTTGTCGCTTTATTACTTACAATGAAAAAAGGATATCATTCGTTGATACCTTTACCCGTAAGACTTAGAAATACATCCTCCAAAGATGATTTTGTTGTTTCTACACGCTGGATATGACATCCTTGGCGTGTTAGTGTATTAATAATATCAGGCAGGGCTTCTTCAGGGTCTTGAGTAGTAAAATGGAGCCGGCCATCCTCTCGCGTATAAGTAAAATTATTCAGGTAGTTATCTAATGATGCATCCGCCCCAGTTACATTGATTGTGATACCCGCTTTCCCTAGTTGGCGTGTGAGTTCTTTTGGTGTACCAATTTTAATAACAGATCCCTTATCAATAATGGCCACTTTATCACATAACATTTCAGCTTCTTCAATATAATGTGTTGTAAGTAAAATGGTTTTGCCGGCTTTATGGAGTTCACGAAAATATTGCCAGAGTTCATGCCTTAGTTCCACATCCACACCAGCCGTGGGTTCATCCAGGATAAGAATTTTAGGATCGTGAACCAAAGCTTTTGCAATTTGGAATCGTCGTTTCATTCCTCCTGATAATTGCCTTAAACGCGCTTGTCGCTTTTCTTCCAATCCTAATCTATCAAACAATTCTTCAACACGTTTTTTCGCTTTTTGTTTGGGAATCCCATAGTACCCGGCTTGGAAATAAAGCAGACGTTCTAAGGGGAAAAACCAATCCTGGGTAAGTTCCTGGGCTGAAATGCCAACTTGTGAACGGGTGAACCGATAATCTTTTACCGTATCTTTGTCAAAAATTTTTGCATCGCCTTCATTTTTTCTGACTAATCCAGTAAGAATATTAATGGTTGTTGTTTTTCCAGCACCGTTGGGCCCTAGAAGTCCAAAAAATTCACCATCATTAATTGTAATGTCAACGCCTTTGAGAGCAACAGTGTCATTGTAAGACTTTTTAAGGTTTCGGATGGAGACAGCAGTTGTCATTTATTTTTAATATCAAATCCAATATGAGCTTCAAAGGGGTTGGGAAAATCAAATCCCTCTACGCCAGGGAAATGCACAACAGAAGCGATGAATCCCCA
>CAYXUK010000014.1:0-3706 GCA_964468295.1 uncultured bacterium
ATCACTAAAACAATATCCACTACATCCATATTCGTTATCTGAAGGGAGTCACGGAGGCGTGGGCGAGATAAACCTAAAATAACAAGGATGATAGTTAAAAATTGAAGCAATGTCAAAATTCGTATGCGATTACGACCCTGTCTCTTCATTTTTTCAGAAATTAATTCAGATGCAGAAATACGCACCGTCCCTTCATTTTTTTTAGCAGTTTTACGCATCCAGATGTAAATCATGGGGACAATAATTAATCCCGTCAAATACAGTGGGCTTCCAAATGTAATCATATATGTTTTATAGCCAATTTCCTTTTGACTTTAACTACGATAATCGTTCAATTTTGTTTCAAAGTTCGTATATCAATTATACAAAAAAGGGATCATGCAGACCCCTTTGTATAAAAAATAAATAATATAATATGAACTAACTGGTCTCTTTGTCCTCAGTATTTCCCTCAGATTCCACTGAATCCTGAGCTTCCTTTAATTCATCTTTCGCTCCATCAACTGCACCCTTGAATTCTTTAATCCCTTGTCCTAATCCACGGGCCAATTCTGGTAGTTTTTTTGCACCAAATAACAATAAGATCACCAAGGAAATAACCACCAGTTCCCATCCTCCGGGCATGGCGGCAAATACTAATTCTTGTCCCGACATAATTTTTCCTCCGAAATAATCGTGTTTTTCAGATCCAAATTTAGAATGCTTACCGGAAATACCTCAGAAAATAATAGGCAGACGCAAAGCCGATAATACTAGTAAAATTAAACGTTAGTGTTAATCCGAACTGGATAGACAACATAATAAGATCAAGTGTAATTACTCCAGTTTCGCTCCCCACTAAACCGCCCAAGTTAAAATCAATACTTTTTAGAAAAAATTCCTTTACCACACTATCAGGTAAAAGAAATCCCAATAATTCTCCAATTAGTGTACCGAAAAGAGTGCCGAAAAATAAGATCAGAATAATGACACTGATAGATCGTTTATTCATAATATTCCTTTTGGCTTGGATTAACCTGTTTTTTCTCTTCCAAACGATCATGATTCAACATCCATCGGATAATTGACCAAAAGATGTAAATCGTCATTAAAGGGAAAAGCACTAAACCCCTGTAAAAAATTAGTGTAACAAATATTATAAATAAACCCATCAGCCTCAAATTATTTGAACGGCCTTTTTTGAAACTGAGTAACGGAAATTTTGGAAATCGAACAGGACTAACCATTAAAAAACTTAAACTGACGATCAGTACCAAAGCAAGTCTAGGATCACCCATATCACCATACATTTGATAATTAAACAACATATAACTTATAAATGAAATGGCGGCCAGTGGTGTAGTAAGGCCTGTAAAATATGGTTTTGGACTACCATCCACATCAATATTGAATTTCGCCAGACGAATTGTTCCAAAAAGCAGGGGCATAAAACTAATTACAGCGCCTAGTAAAGTTGGTAAGCCTTCCACATAAATACTATATATCAAAACAGATGGTACTGCACAAAATGAAATCGTATCAGCTAGGGAGTCAAATTCAGTACCAAATCGCGATGAAAGCCCGAAAAGACGTGCCAGTTTACCATCTATAGCATCGAATAAACCCGCAACTAACATCACCCAACCTGCTTTAATTGGTTCTCCTTCCATAATAAGTGTGATAGACAAAAAACCCAAAAACATATTAAATACCGTTGCTACATTAGGAATGAATGAACGTGTTAATCGTTTTGGTCTATTATTCTTTTTATTTATCATGTTATTTCAGCAATAACCGTTTCGCTGCCAGTAACCTTTTGTCCAACTACTACACGTACATCTACATTTGCAGGCATAATCAAATCGGTTCGACTGCCAAAGCGTATAAACCCAAGACGAGCCCCTTTATTCATTTTTGATCCGACATTAGCATAACATAAT
Organism: uncultured bacterium; assembly: GCA_964468295.1. Lineage (GTDB taxonomy): Bacteria > Fidelibacterota > Marinisomatia > Marinisomatales > TCS55 > TCS55. The sequence continues at coordinate 1,920 of CAYXUK010000014.1, forward strand.
ATTCTTCTGGCAATCAAACCAGCAATTTGCTTGATTTTATATTTTCCTGATTTATGTTCGAGTACAGTTACCACCTGTTCATTCTCATCAGATGCCTTATGGTCAAAAGCGGCTAAAAATTCTCCTGGTTTACGTTCTACAGATGCTACAGTGCCATCAATGGGCACTCGATTTACATGTACACTAAAAACATTCAGGAATATAGATACTAGTTTTGCTGACTCACCCACTTGTGGGTCATTTATTTCACTTATTTTCACAACTTTCCCATCAGCTGGAGAAATAATCAGTTTTTCATCCATTGGAATGTTTCGTTTTGGATCCCTAAAAAAATTGAGTGAAAACAGGAATAATATTCCTAGTATACCATAGATAATTGTAAAGGGTATACTATCCACAGCATGGGCATAGATGCCAATGGGAAATACCAATAAGAAAAGCGGTATTAAAATAATCCGTCCTTCTTTTGCAAGCATATTTACAATTTCCCTAATGTTAAAGATTTATTTAAATAACGACCATTCCGCCAAACTCGCATTTTTACTTTATCTCCGGGACGTAAATCTTTGATTTTAATAATTTGCATAATCTCATCTGAACTACGAACATCTTCCTTTTCAACAGCGACAATCACATCCCTAAGCTCTAGGTTTGCTTTTGTAGCTGGGCTGTTTTTTAATATTTGGGTAATAATTACACCTTCATTAAAGGGTATACCCAAATATCGAGATGTTTTACGGTCCAGTGGTTGTACGGTAAGTCCAGTATAATATTCGCGTTCAATTCTACCCTTTGATTTTAGTTCTTCTGCAATCCGGCGAGCTCGATTTATTGGGATTGCAAATCCAATCCCAATTGAGCCTTGGCTACCAGAAGAACCTGTATATATGAATGTATTGATCCCGATAACTTCACCTTCAGAATTCACTAAAGGTCCGCCGCTATTTCCTGGATTAATGGCTGCATCCGTTTGAATCATATCCTGAAATACTTTACCCGATTGAACACCAAAATCCAAGTCTTTTCCGCTCACAATACCTACCGTAGCTGTGGGCTGCTGATTTACATCAAAAAGTCCAAAGGGATTACCTAATGCTACAGCCCATTCTCCAATAATTAATTTTTCTGAATCCCCCATTTTAACATAAGGAAAATCAGACCCATCTAGCTTTAATAGTGCTAAATCGGTAATATTATCTACACCCACTACATCGGCATTATATTCTTCTCCACCAGGTAACGTAACAATAATCTTAGAAGCATATTCAATCACGTGATCATTTGTTAACACATAACCGTCAGGACTAATCACAACACCCGAACCGGAACCTTTTACTTCACGCTGGCGAAACTCCGGGGGGAAAAAATATTCAAACCAAGGGTCCCGCTGAAAAGGACTTGAATAGCGACGCACCTGGGTAACATTAATGCTGGCAACTGCAGGGCTTGCTTTTTTAATAGCCTGGGTGATGGCATTTTGCCGGGATTGGTCAATACTAGATTGACTGAAACCATACGCACCCAAAAAGACCAAGAACAATAAGGATAAAATTATTTTATTAATCATAGTCAACTTGCGTTAGCACCAACCCCCGTGGTGGTGCTTTGTAAATCTGCACATTTTCAACAGGATAATCGATTAAATTTTTATATTTTTCCAATTTATATTTTCCACGAGATATTTCCACCATTGTTCCCACCAAATAACGTACCATATGGTGTAAAAACCGATTCGCTGAAACATGATAATTTATCACGGAACCATCCTCATTCCAGAAAGAATCACG
>CAYXUK010000014.1:3806-9605 GCA_964468295.1 uncultured bacterium
GTTTTCCATAACCACGAAGCTTCATTGCCATGGCTACATCATCGGCTCTTCGTAACTGATAGATCAGCAATCCTGGCATTTCCCTAGCAGCTATTTTGACCTGTTCCAAGTAAGATAAGTCTGTTTCTAATCCAAGTGATTTACGAGTATTCCGCAACGATTGCCAATTGGATTGAAAGGTAGGATAAAACCGCAATGTCATACCAAGAAACAAAAAGAAATCTTCTACCCATTTCCAAGGTTTGTTTAGTCTCACCCAAATACTCCGAGCAATAATAACGATATCCTGACTTTGTGTAGATTCAAAAAAGAACATCATCGCACCCATCATCAAAAACAATTTCAAACATCCAAAAATTGCCTCGTTCAGAATAATACCCAACGTATTATCAGTTAAAAAAAGTGAGAAAATAAAATAAAGAATGATCATGACTGGAAAATAATAAACAATTGGTTTCAGACGTTGAAGTACTTGTATGAAATATTTGTTATTTAGCCAAATGATCGCCAAAAAAATCAAAAAATGGATTCCCAATCCAAAATAAGTAGTAGAAAGAAGTAATGAGAACGAATAACTCAAATAAAACCATAGATTTACTAATGGATGTTTTATCATCTTAAAACTGAAGCGTTAGGGTGTATCCCAGACTACCCGTTTCCGATTGACACCAAGTTTCCACAGAAAGTGTTTTGTTCTGTGAAATACGTTTTAGATAAAGGGCATCAATCGCTGACACCATATGATTGAGAATGGTCGCGCCTATTCCAAATGTTGCTGCCAATTTCATTTGGTCACTTAATATTCGTTGACGTTCAAATTCGTTACGGTTTTCATTCCGATCCCAATCCCAACTCCAACGCTTATCCTCTGGGTATAAATCACTCATTTCTCTATTACGCAAATGTTCATCATTATAATCTCTTACTGAATCATAATTACCGATATCTACCCAGTATTTATGGTCTTTATCTGATGAAGAAACAGCAGCATGCTCGGATGCAAAAGCAATATAATTCTTTTTTAATATATTTGAGTAGGTAGTCGTTCCCAATATTGTGAGCAGCAAACCTGATTCCATATAGGAATAAAATCGTCCTCGTTTCTGATAATTAAGTGATTTTTGTCCCCATCCTGGAAGAAGCGCCGATTGAATTACAGGGTCTAACTCCCATTTTTCTTTTTTCTGACCTATGGCCAGCCCTGTCAAGAAGATGAGGATTATTAAGAGTGGTTTAACCTTTTGATGAGCCATACGATTTGTATTAAAGTTATAATCAAACATATTTGCGCGAAAACACTTCCATACAGCGCAAAAAATGTCATACTAGACCTTAAAGGCACTTTACCTTTAAAAACGGCTTGTTTACCGAAAGAAATCTTTTTTTCAACTTTTCCTGAGGGATAAATAATGCCTGAAATTCCTGTATTGGCACTACGAACAATTCCTGTTCGTAATTCCACCGCGCGAAGACGCGCTAGTTCAAAATGCTGTCTGACACCTGATGAATTTTGTAGCCAGGCGTCATTGGCTTCTATCGTTAAGAAGCGGGCACCATTTTGGACAAATCCTCGTGCAACTTCCGGGTGGCTCGATTCATAACATATCAAATTACTGAATAAAATCGAATCCATTGGAAATACCGTGAATTCTGAACCAGCAGTGAAATTAGCTTGCCCAAAATTTAATTTTTTCAGCAAGGGAATTTTATCTGACAAAGGTATGTATTCAGCAAATGGAACAAGGAATATTTTATGGTAGATTTTATTGCCTTCCAAACCAATATAAATGGATCCATTATATACTCGACGTCCTGTTGTGTCCCTATAAAAATCAACAGTTCCCATTACAATTGGTATACCTGATTCCATCACCAACCATTCATAGTCTCTACGCTTCGGTGATACTCGCATATAGGCTGGCAAAGCAGCCTCTGGCCACAATATCAAATCGGGATTCATTGATATGGCTTCTGCATGAAGAGAGTCCATAATTTCGTATAACCTTGGTCGAAAAGAAGTTTCCCATTTTTCATTTGGGTTTATATTGGGTTGAAGTACCGCTAATTCCCGATAGGGCTTATTTTCATCAAATTCAAATACAGACATACGAATGGTGCCGTAGATCCATGGAAGGGAAAATAATAAAATAAAACATATAACTAGATTTCGTTTATTTTTTTCAGTGTGTATGGAAATGTACGTAACAACATTGACTAGAAGAATCCAGAACCCGATTCCTTCTGTTCCAGTAATTTCTATCATTTGAATTACCGGCAGAAAAACCGTCTGTGTTGTTGCTAAGTTCGCCCAAGGAAATCCTAGTGGGCCAAAGCTGCGTACCCATTCCATTGTTACCCATAAAAATGGTATTATAATTAGGCAATTACCAATCTTTTTCTCAATCAAAGCAACGATCCAGCCCAATCCAGCCCACATAATACTTAGGTATAAAATAGCTCCAACCAAAGATAACAATACTGCAACACCGTTAGCTCCAGAATTCAAACCAATCCAATAAAGTGAAATCAGATTAGCTATAACTGAAGCAAAAAATGACCATCGGGCCGATTCTTTGGGCATCTGGGTTCGCCAGATATGAATCAAAGGCAGAAAACCAAACCAAGCTGTAAACCCGGGAATCGGGGGATAGGCACATCCAACTAAGACGCCTGCTATGATAGCCAATTGAAATGGTGATCGATCAAATGTTTTTTTTATCATTGTATTCGATCCAAATAATTCTGCAAAAATATGGCAGCCGCTGTTTCATCAATACGATCTTTATTGTAGCCAGTTTTTATACCTTGTTGGACTAATGCTTTTTTAGCACTACTGGAACTAAGTCGTTCGTCTTCCAAAGAAACTGGTATATCAACCGCACTTTTCAAATGGCCCGCAAATTGATAAATATTTTCTGTTTGTTTGGTATTTTGTCCTAACATTCCTTTTGGCAGACCAAGTATAATTCTCTCCACTTCTTTTTCAATAATAATGGATTGTATCTGCGTAAACAAATCATCGAGATCAGTATAGGTTATTGTTTTATACGGTTTGGAGATTATTTTTAGAGGATCAGATAAGGCAAGCCCTACCCGTTTTTGGCCGTGATCAATACCGAGGAAACGTCCCATATTATTTTTTGAATTTAATAAATCAGCGTTGAGCACGCTCGACAAAGTCGATACTCTTGACTTTGGACATTATTCGGATCACTCGATCCAATTGTTTCAGATTATTAACCTGAATGATAAGAATAGCAGTAGCGATCGCTTCTTTAACCTTGATATCAACGGAAGAAATATTGATATTGAGTTTTGAAATGGATTCCGTCATATCCTTCAACAGTCCCTTTCGATCCTCCCCCACTACCTTCAATTGTACATTAAAGAAATCTTTACGCGACACCTCCCATTCCACAGGGACCAAACGATCTGATTCTTTATTTAACAAAGGTAAACTGGAACAGTCTGAACGGTGGACAGTGATTCCTCTCCCTCGAGTAATAAAGCCTAACATATCATCTCCGGGGATTGGGTTACAGCATTTACCAAAATTGGCCATAATATTAGAAATGCCCTCCAGTTTAATGCTTTTGCTTTCTTTCCGTTTAAAACTGAAGAAACTAGAAGCTTCAGGCTCTTCAACCTGCTCTTCTTGAGGTGCAATTTTCTCCAAAATATTGCGAATAGAAATTTCACCTTTTCCAATTGCTTCCATCAGTTGATCTGTACTACCAAACCCAAATTTCTTATATGCAGCTTTTATTTCATCCAATAAATTTAGCAATTTCAAACGGCGGAGACCTTTGGTCATAATTTCTTCGCCCATTTTAATACTTTCATCTCGCTCTTTTTTACTTAAATAGCGTTTAATCCTATTCCTCGCTTTAGAAGTAACAGCAAATTTGAGCCATCCATAATTAGGATTTTGAGAACTACTTGTAATTATTTCAACTGTATCTCCGTTTTGCAATTCAGTATTCAACGGTACAACCTTGTGATTGATTTTGGCACCCAAGCATGTTTGACCCACTTCCGTATGTACATGATACGCAAAATCCACTGGCGACGATTTTATGGGCAATTGAACCAAATCACCTTTTGGTGTAAATACAAAAATTTCATCTCCGAATAAATCAATTTTTAAAAGGTGCATGAATTCTTTCGGATCATTTTCTTCGCTCTGTAAAATATCTAATAATTCCCGCAACCATTTTACGTGAGTATCAACACCCTTGGTTTCTGTACCGCTCCCATCCTTATAACGCCAATGTGCAGCTACACCAATTTCAGCTGTTTGTTCCATATCTTCTGTTCGAATCTGGATTTCTACCAGCTTCCCATCTGGACCTATAACAGTTGTATGAATAGATTGATATCCATTACTCTTTGGGGTAGCAATAAAATCCTTGAATCGTTCCTGAATCGGTTTGAATTTTTGATGGAGCACACCCAGTGTAAGGTAGCATTCTTCAATTTTATCAACAACAATTCTAACAGCCAATATATCATAAATCTCTTCAAATGTTTTACCTCGTTCAATCATTTTACTATAAATAGATGCATGTGACTTTGGTCGACCATATACCTTTGGTACTATATTATATTCCTCTAATTCATCTAAAAGTACATCGGTAATTGTTTTAATATATTTTTCACGACCTCTATGAGAAGATTTCAGCTTTTTTTCAATTTCTTTATAGTCATCTGGATTCAAGGTTTTCAAGACTAAATCGTCAAGCGTCCACTTCACTCTGGCCATTCCCAACCTATGGGCCAATGGGGCATAAACGTCACGCGTTTCTATGGCAGTTCGATGTTGTTTTATACGTGGCAAATATTCAATCGTAGACATATTATGAAGTCGATCGGCAAATTTGATGATGATTACCCGAAGATCCTGGGCTACAGATATAAGCATTTTCATAAAATTACCTGCCTGCTTTGCTTTTTGACTGGTAAAGCGGATCCCACTTAGCTTGGAGACACCATTTACTAAATTAGCAACGTCAGTTCCAAATTTTTTCTCGATATCTTCTAAATTTGCTTCCGTATCCTCAATTGTATCATGGAGCAGTCCACCAATAATTGTAATATGATCCATATTCCATTCTGCTAAAATTTTAGCAACTTCTACACAATGATTTTCAAAATAAGACCCACCGGATCGTCTTTTTTGTCCCTCATGATGATGAAGACCAAATTCATATGCCCCCCATAATTCTTTTTTTAAATCATCTTCAGTTAATGGCTCGTTCGAAGTCACTTTATCCAAAAGTTCTTGAAATGGCTTAGGAAACTCTCCTACTAGAAAGGGGGCAAATTTGGTTATGGGATTTTCCATCAGAAGGGTGATTCTGCTTCCATTTCAGCAAAGGCAGCCAAGTTTTCGAAACGTGCAAAACGATCAATAAAAGTTGCCTCGATAGTTCCTGTCGGACCGTTCCTTTGTTTGGCAACAATTATTGTTGCTTTTCCACGGTCATCATCCTCCTGGGAATAAACCCACGGACGGTATAAAAATATTACTACATCTGCGTCCTGTTCAATTGCACCTGATTCACGAAGATCAGATAATTGTGGACGACGGTCACTACGGCTTTCCACTGCACGTGACAATTGAGATAATCCAATAACGGGTACTTCAATTTCTTTAGCCAATGCTTTTAAAGAACGTGAAATTTGTGAAATTTCCTGTTGGCGACTTTCAGCGCCTTTTGGACCAGTCATTAGCTGAATATAGTCCACAATTAATAATCCAATATCATGTTCCGCTTTAAACCGGCGTGCTTTGGCCCT
>CAYXUK010000014.1:9615-26574 GCA_964468295.1 uncultured bacterium
AGCTAATTGTCCCACAGCAATACTTAAATTTTTCCATTGTGACTTTGGGAGTTTTCCCGTTCGCACAAGATGACTATCTACACGACCTTCAGCACATAGAAGTCGCATGGCTAATTGATGGTTCGCCATCTCAAGACTAAAAATACCCACACCTGTTTTGTCCATAACTGCTGTATTTCGACCCATAGAAAGCGCCAAAGCAGTTTTACCCATTCCTGGACGACCAGCCACGATAATCAGTTCACCAGAATGGAACCCAGAGGTAATATCGTCTAAATCCATCAACCCTGATGGTACGCCAGTCACACTACCTGGTTTGGACGCAATCTTATCTAATTCTTCAAAGGTATTGTGCAGTATTGGATCAATATGCTCAAAACCACCACGAAGTCTTTTCTCGGAAATGTTGAAAATGGCTGATTCAGCTGAATCCAGAATATCATCTACGTCTTGCACATCTTCAAATGCTTCTTTTGATACTTCATGTGATACTTGAATTAATTTTCTTAATGTATGTTTTTCCAATACAATTTTAGCATAATGTTCAACATTGGCAGTCGTAGGTACGGACTCGGCTAATCCAGTGATATAATAGGCGCCCCCAACGCTTTCTAAATCCTTTTTTTTCTTAAGGCGATCCACAACTGATATTGCATCAATTGGTTCACCCTTTTCAAAAAGGTTTACCATACATGAAAAAATCCGAACGTGAGCATCTTTATAAAATTGACCAGCAGATACCCATTGCATAGCTTTACTTACCGCTTCTTTTGATGTAAGCATGGAACCCAACACCGCCTGTTCAGCTTCCAATGCCTGCGGTTGGGCATTAAGTTCTAATTCCTTATTCTTTGCCATTATATTTATGCATCAATCATGGAACGGATCCATTTAAAATCCTTCCATGCCTCCGGTTTCCAATTTGGGTTTCTCAACAATGCAGCCGGATGGTAAGTCACAATCAGTGGCGTATTATGATAATTGTGTAGAACACCGCGCATACTTTTCAACGAATTATCCACATTGAGAAGGGTCTTTCCGGCCACGCGACCCAAAGCTACAATGAGTTTTGGCTGAATCAAATTAATTTGATGAATTAAATATGGTTCGCACTGTTCAATCTCGTCAACTTGTGGATCACGATTTTGCGGTGGCCGGCATTTCAGTACGTTACAGATATAGACATCTTTTTCCCGAGATCGATCAATGGCAGCTAAAATTTTGTCTAATAATTGACCTGCCCGCCCTACGAAAGGTTCCCCCTTTAAATCTTCTTGTTCGCCAGGTGCTTCCCCTACAAGAACTAAGGATGCATTGGGGTCACCAACACCAAAGACAAAATTAGTACGGGATTGACCTAGCTGACAATTCTGACACTTGCGAATTTGTTCATGGAAAGAATTTAAATCAGCAGAAAATACAAGGTGGTTTGTTTGGAGATCTTTTTGTTCTGAGACAGGGTTCGATTCGAGAAATATTTCATCCCCGTACAGTTCACGGGCTTGCTTTAAATAACGGTTTACGGCATCGGAAGAAACTGAATCCATAAATTGCTAACAGTTCACTAGGACCTCTTAGGATTCTTCCTTGGTTTCACTCCAATTTAATTTGCCATCCATAAATTCGTTGACAGCAACCGTGGTAGCTTTTTCAGCTTCTACATAATCTTCGGGGTTTTCGTCTACAACTTGGTCATAAACACCCATTTCAACATCTTCGATGGCAGCATCCATCATTTTTTCCATGATTCTATTATTTAGGACTTGTTTTGCTCTTTTAGACATGCCAACAACTGCCTCATAAACATCTTTAGTCCGATCTTCCATTTTGCTAATGGATAGTGGTTTAAGACCCATAATACACTCCCTCATTTTCATGTTGTAAAATATCCATAATTTCATCTACGGCTTGCTTTATATCATCATTGATTATGTGATGATCAAAATTGGATTTGTATTCCAATTCTGCACTTAGCCGTTCCAGCCTTTTTGCAATTCTTTCTTCTGAATCAGTTCCCCGCTTTACCAGTCTAGTGTGCAAATCATCCATACTAGGGGGCTCTACAAAAATCGACAAAGTCTTTCCAGAATATATATTTTTAATTGACATCGCACCTTTTACATCTAATTCTAGCAGTAGTAATTCCTGTTGTCGTATTGCCGTCTCCAAAATTGCTTTCAAGGTACCATAATAGTAATTCCCGTGGATTTGTTCCCACTCAGCAAAATCACCGTTCTCGATTAGCTTTTTAAACTCTTGATCTGTCAAGAAAGTGTAATCTACGCCATCAATTTCACCTTTGCGTTTCTCTCGAGTGGTACATGATACAGAAAAACGGATAGATTCATCTCGTCTCTGAAGTGCACGGCATAGGGTCGTTTTTCCAGATCCAGAAGGTGCAGATATGATGATTAAATTTTTCATTTTTATAAAATATTCTGAATTTGTTCCCGCATTTTTTCTGCCTCATCCTTCAAAGTTATGACATGGCTAACAACCTTTTCAGAATAACTTTTTGACCCAATAGTATTAATTTCTCTCCCCATTTCCTGGATTAGAAAATTCAGTCGACGCCCAGCAGGTGCATCAATAGTTAATAGGGAATTAAATTGCTGAAAATGACTTTTTAAACGGACTGTTTCTTCGGTCACATCAGCTTTTTCCGCTATCATAGCAATTTCTTGTGCTAAACGACTTTCATCTACCGTGGTCCCATTTAATAATTCAGATATTCGGGCACGGAATCGTTTTTCACGCTTATTAAATTCTTCCGGTAACTCCTTTTCAAGCTGACCTAAGATACCCTCGAGATTAGATAATCGACTTTCGAAATCACTTTTGAGCTTTCCCCCTTCAGTTTTTCGCATTTGGATTACTTCATTGCAAGCTTTATCCACTGCTTTACCTAACTGGTTTGAATTAATAGATTCAGTATCCGAATAGGTAAAAAGGTCATTGGCATTGACTATATCGCCTAAATCTAGATGACGGCCATATTCTTTTTGAACCTTTAGCAAAATTTTTTCTATCGCTTCAAAGCGATCTTTATTGAAAGATAAGGATTGTGTTTTACCATTTCCCTCAAACTCCAAATTCACATGAATCGTACCGCGAGTAAGCTTTTCTGAAATTATGTCTCGAATATTTTTTTCATCAGCAGGATTTATATCGATTCCCCGGATTTTAATATCTAAAAAACGGCCATTCACTGCCTTAATAAGAGCAATTACTTTGCTGCTACCTTTTCCAGCCGTTCCACGGCCAAATCCTGTCATACTCTGAATCATCTGTTTTCCATTCAAAAAAAGCCTGTGAGTTTACAGTTTATCTTTAACGTATCACAATTAGTTCTATAAATAAACACTTGTTACAAATCAGGTAAATTACAGTAATAAATATTAATGATTGATGACCTGACCTTAAATTAAATTTTTCCATGATAGTATCTATTAGTCCTATAAAATTTTATAATATAATTTTAATAGTTAGTTATTATGATTAATGACATGAAAAAAGTTTTTATTACTGGTGCAAGCAGCGGGATAGGTGAATATCTCGCCTATGCCTACGCCAAACAAGGATATTTTGTAGGCTTGGCATCTCGTCGCGAGGACAGATTAAAGAATGTCGCCAGCAAATGTTTCGAGTATGGTGGTGATGCAAAAGTATATCTCCTTGATGTATTGGATGAGGATGCATGTCAGAAAGCAATCCAGGATTTTATCCGACTTCCTGGTACAGTGGACAGTGTCTTTGCCAATGCAGGAATAGGCAATCCAGATAAACTTAGTTCTGGACGTTCAGATGCAATGAACCAAATCTTAAGTGTAAATATTTTAGGTGTCACAAATGTTGTAATGCCATTTATACCTCATTTTAAAGAACAGAAAAATGGAAAAATCGCTGTCATAAGTTCTGTAGCCAGTTTTCGCGGTTTGGCTCACCATTCCGCTTACAGCGGTTCAAAAGCAGCTGTACGAAATATCAGCCAAGGATGGGGTATCGCCCTACATAAATATGGTATATCAGTCACAGCGGTTTGTCCCGGTTTTATCAAAAGTGAAATGACCGCTAACAATGATTTCCCAATGCCTTTTCTCATGAATACAGATTTAGCCGCAGAGAAAATCATTCAGGCCGTGAACAAAAAGAAAAAAGTCTTCATTTTCCCTTGGCAGTGGAGAATTTTTATGGTACCCATTATGAAATATGCTCCAGACTGGTTCGTACGAAGACTTGGCATGTAAAGACGCAACTAGAAATTATAACTTTTCGATATATCCGCGGATCCAGTCAGAATTCAATGCCAGTGATACCAAATGGGTAGCTCCTAAATCCGAACCGGACGGCTCATTTATAAAAGCATAATCCAAAGATAAATTCTCCCAACTAAGACCAATTCCTGCTGTTGTTGACCCAATGGTATTTTTACCAAGTCGAATAGAAATTTTATAATCATAAACAATATTTAAACCGAATCTGGTTCTTCCCCCGTATTTCCCGACCTTAAAATCATCATCTAAAGTTTGTCCTGAAGCATCTAATTCTATGTTACTCATACCCGTAAAGGATAAAGGTATTTTGGATAATCGATAGGTATGAGATAATCCTGTAATAACGGTAGGCTTGAATCGCTCTACGGTACCACTGTCCCAAACCTGCCAACTTGTAGTGACATCCCGGATGGTGAGCCCGAATCTACCATTCTCCCAAGGGGTTGCCAATATGCCAACATCAAGCCCAATACCAGTGCCAGAATACTCTCCTAAGCTATGATACAGAGATTTCAAGGCTAATCCAATTTCATATTTTTCCCTTTTCCATGAAGTACTTAAGTGTAGCCCGAACTGACGCTGCGAAAAATATTTCAGTTTACTTTCATCTAATCGTTCACCTTCATCCAGGACACCATTTCCTTCTCCAATATCGCCAGTACCGGGGACACCATCCAAACCAAAATCAAGAAGGATATTGCGTGTATCAGGTATCTGATCGATCCCTTCATGAATTATAATCCAATTTAAAGGGCGTGAAAAATTGCGGATTGGAAATCCCAAAAGGTCGCTACTAATCATACCTGCTAAGCGGCTCTGATGCGTGTAGTTCACATTATGGTAACCAACTTTACCACTAGCAGCAGGGTTGAATAAAGGCGATACAGATGTACCATAATCGGTAACCGCAGCACCTCCCAAAGCTAGGATTCTGGCATCACCTGCACTTTGAAATACCTGCCATCCATAACGTACCCAATAAGATTCAGCATTTCCCAGCGAAACAAAAAAAACCATAATTATCATCCCGGCACATCTTCTGACCGATGAAGGATAAAATGGAGCTGGGTTATAGGTCATATTTTTTCTTTAATTCATCAAGTTTTTTGATCGCTTCTAGCGGTGAAATCTGCATGAGGTCCAAATTCGATAAATCTTTTTTTAATTCCGATTCTTGTTCTGCAAACATAGAAATTTGGTTTTCAATAAATGTATTTTTTCCTTTTTCATCGGTAGGATGATTTGTCAAATGAAAATTTAATATTTCTTTTGCTCGTAAAATCACCTGATTAGGTAATCCTGCCATCTGAGCCACGTAAATTCCATAACTCTTATCCCCGGGACCGGGCATAATCTGGCGTAAAAAAACAATTTTATCACCAAATTCCTTTACTGCGATGTGGTGATTTTCTAAGCGTTCCAAAGTATTTTCAAGATCCGTCAATTCATGATAATGCGTAGCAAATAAGGTTCGTGCCGCCACTTCCTTGTTTTGATGCAAATATTCAGTGATTGCCCAGGCCAGCGACAATCCATCATAGGTAGCTGTCCCTCGGCCAATTTCATCAAGTAGAATTAAACTTTTCTCCGTTGCATTATTTAAAATATTGGCTGCCTCATTCATCTCTACTAGAAAGGTGCTTTCTCCCCCCGCAAGGTTATCGCTGGCTCCAACGCGGGTGAACAGTTTATCCACAATACCAATTTCCGCCGATTCTGCTGGTACAAAACATCCTATCTGAGCCATCAGGACAATGAGTCCGACTTGACGAAGATAAGTGGATTTACCGGCCATATTCGGACCCGTAATAAGATGGATTTGACTTTTTTCTGTATTCATGGATAGATCATTAGGAATAAATCGTTCGGTAGCTGGAAGCAGTTGTTCAACTACGGGGTGGCGTCCAGCTTTAATTTTGATAGTACCCGCTTGGGTGAATATTGGACGCGTATATTTGTTGCATATGGACACCCAGGCAAAGTTAGATAGCACATCTAATCGACTTAAGACAGCTGCATTTTTCTGCAATATACCTGCTTGTAACAAAATATATTGGCACAGTTCATGAAAAATCCGTGATTCAATAGATTCAATTTTCTCTTCCGCAGAAAGAATTTTTTCTTCATACTCTTTTAATTCCGGAGTGATATAACGTTCAGAATTCACCAACGTTTGTTTCCGGATATATTCTTCCGGCACTTTTTCACTATGAGTCCTGGTGACTTCAAGATAGTAACCAAATACCTTATTATAACCGATCTTTAATGATGGAATTCCAGTTCTTTCCCGCTCAGATTTCTGCAAATTGGCAATCCATTCCTTACCACCGATGCTAAGCTTCCGAAGTTCATCCAGTTCAGGATCTACACCATCCAATACCACATTACCATGTTTCACCTGTGAGGGCGCGTCAGGATTGATTGTTTCTGAAATCCGATCCTTAATGCTATCTGTATCGACAAAGTTCTGAATAAAAGTTTTGAGATGTTTATCATTAGAATTTTTCAACAAGGAAATCAATTCAGGAATTTGTTCTAAACTATAACGGAGTCCATTGATTTCTTTGGGGGTAATTTTTCCATTATTCACTCTGCCAAGAATGCGTTCAATATCGGATATATTTTTTAAGCAATTTTGCGTATCCTCTAATGTGCGCTTTTTCTTTTGAAAAGATTCAACGATATCAAGCCGTCGATTCAACTGTTTCGGATTGGTGATAGGTCGATTTAGCCATTGTTTAAGCAAACGTCCTCCTCCAGCAGTAACAGTTTTATCTAATACATCGATTAAAGTCCCGTGGGTACCTTGAGTAGATAAACTTTGAAAAATCTCCAGATTTCGAACTGTAAATCCATCCAATCCCATCACATATTCATCCAGGATCGGCCGAATGGTTGAAATATGATCCACGGCGCTACTTAGAGACTGAGTAATATGATGAAAAATAGTGCCCGCGGCAATTATCCCTTCATTCAAATGTTCACAGCCAAATCCCTTTAACGATTTCACTTTAAAATGATCGATTAGAGTCCGATATGACTGGTCATAATTATAAAACCAATCCTCTACTTTCGTGACAAAGGGCTTTAGTTCACGATACCAATTGGCTGTTGAATAAATAACCGTTTCAGCTATCAATACCTCACGGGGTGAAACCTTCCGTAATGATTCTGCCAACTTCTCAGGCAAACATTGCCCGATGAGAAACTCACCGGTGGATTGGTCCAAGACCGCAAAACCTACATTAGATTTCCCAAAATGAATCGATGCCAAATACTGGTTGGCTTTTTGATCTAAAGCCTGTTCAGAGGTAATCGTCCCAGGTGTTACTACCTCAATCACTTCCCTCTTCACAATTCCCTTTGCTAATTTGGGATCTTCTACCTGCTCACAAATGGCCACACGGTGTCCGGCATTCACCAGTTTATGCAAATAATTATCTAAAGCATGGTATGGGAATCCCGCCAGCGGCACATCGGCAGCGGCACCATTGGCTCTTTTTGTCAGTACAATCCCTAGAATTTTTGCAGTGGTTTTTGCATCTTCATTAAAGGTCTCGTAAAAATCCCCCATACGGAACAGGACAATAGTGTCACTATATTTCGT
This sequence comes from uncultured bacterium, assembly GCA_964468295.1. Lineage (GTDB taxonomy): Bacteria > Fidelibacterota > Marinisomatia > Marinisomatales > TCS55 > TCS55. Next base: position 17,497 of record CAYXUK010000014.1, read on the forward strand.
CTTTACTTCCATATATTGACGCATCAGAGGCGTACCGGTGTCCTTAGGCAAGGGACTCTCCTTTCAGGCGTACATCTCCATCTCGCTCTGTGAGACCTTCTTTATCACAGTATTCAAGCAAGGGTATGGCAGTTTTGCGGCTGGTACTTGTGATATTTTTAAAGTCAGCTACTTTCATTTTAGGTTTGGATGAAAAATATCTAGATAATTCATTCTTCAATTTATCCAATACCTCTACGTGAATCCACAATCCATGCGCCAACGCCACAATCGTTCCTTGATCCTTAAGTATATGCAAAATTTCAATTATTTTTTTAGGATTTTCTAATGGGATTTGATCAGCAGTTAACAAACCAAAATTAGCATCCCTAATGGTTTTTTCAAGAGTTACTGCTAATCTTTTATCTAAATCCGATAAAACAATAGCATGGCTTTTCAGTGCATAACCACCTTCCGAATAAATAAGTTCATCCGATATTTTCTCCAATAAAAAAGATAACCAATTAATACTAAATCCAGATATCTCTTTTATTCGAACTTGAGAAAGGGATTTTACATAGGGATTCTCTTCATGAAAATTCTGGAGTATAGATCGGAGTAAATCAATGGAATCATCCCGCATTTTTGAAGTAAACAGAAACCCTTTTTCATTGAATATACTTTCATCCTTAATCAAAGATTTAATCTGTTTTTCTGAAATGTGAAAATCCCGGGCCCAATTCCCTGCAGATTTTGGCGATTTCCAAAAATATTCCACAAATTGTTTTAATCGTTCACCTTGAGATTCACTGATCATTTTTGTCCATTTTTTTAGTGAAGATTTATTTGATGTTGGATTTGGGTCTAGGACAAGACAGCCGCCTATCGTTTCCATGGGAGAAAAACTACGGATGATAAACTGTGCATCCATAATCACCGCTGCTGGTTTTTCCAGGATAAAAAGCACGTTCCCATTTTGCCCAGCCTCCAATACTTTTTCTATCATCATAACTTTGGCAATCACCTCCGCCGTACCAATATGGAGATGAACGCGCTGACGGTTCTTCAACTTCCATTTCGTGTCAACGATCATTGTTACATGTGCAATCAATGTCTCTGTTGAATTCACCCAATTAGGCTCAGCAATTACAGTACCGCGATAAAGGTCCTCCAATTCTGCTCCCGCCAAATTAATAGCAGCCCGATCCCCCATTTTCACAATCGATGTTTTGGTGCCATGAGTTTGCATCCCACGTATTTTTACTTTTTTATTTCCAGGTATGATCTCTAATTCCTGCCCGGTTTTTGTCTTTCCAGATAGAACAGTTCCCGTTACTACTGATCCAAAGCCAGTTTTTGAGAAAACACGATCTACGGACAAATGGAAAAATTTCCGGTCTAAATTCGTTTGTATAGCTTTAGACTGGATGGTAATCTCAGATTTTAGTGCTTCAATTCCTTTCCCCGTTTCTACGGACGTTCGTATGATAGGCGCATCTTTTAAAAACGTATCAGAAATCAAGTCTCGGGTCTCTAATTCAATAAGGTCTATCCAATCAGAATCTTCAGCTAAGTCTGTTTTGGTAAGTGCAATAATCCCATATCTCACGCCTAGTAGTCTAAGTATATGGAGGTGTTCTCGAGTCTGAGGCATGATGCCGTCATCAACTGCAATAACAAGTAGAGCGATGTGGATGGTAGAAACTCCCGCCACCATATTACGGATGAATCTTTCGTGTCCAGGAACATCGATAATAGTAATATTTTTATCCAGGTAGGCAAAACCTAGATCAATGGTCATCCCGCGGGATTTTTCTTCAGCTAGGCGATCTGTATCGGTACCTGTGAGGGCCTTGACCAAGGCCGTTTTGCCATGGTCAATGTGACCAGCTGTGCCGATGACGATCTGCGACATTTTCCTGTCTATTGTATTGCACTGATAGCTCCTACCAAATCTTTTTCCTGACCTGGAATAATTGCTTTGAGGTCGATAAAAAATTTATTTCCATGTATATATCCCACCACAGGAATCTTACCTTTTCTAAATTTGGCTGCTAACTTTAATGCTGACCGACCTTTTTCACTAAATCTAAAAGCCATACTTTCTAGTTTTTCTTCTGGTAGTGACCCGCTTCCTGCCTCTACCTCAGATTTTACTAGGGTGATACCTAATAGATCTATGGTTTTCTTGGGTAAAGAGGACAGAATAATCTTTCCTCTTTTTTGTAGAGCCGGTCTTGAATTAGTCATGAGCAAAATGGTAAGGTTGCTTTTGGATGGTCCCTCATCTCCAAATGAACGTAGGGTTTCTTCCAAAAACGCTAGAGACCATTTATCACAGCGAACCGCTCTGGAAATTGGGTTCTTTTTCAGTCGACTGATCAATGTTTTTTTGCCAACAATGAGCCCTGCCTGTGGACCACCCAACAGTTTGTCACCAGAAAAAGTTACAATTCCTGCACCCGACTTCACAACATCTTGGATAGGTAGATGAGTAGGTATTCCTTTTTTAGACAAATCAACCATTTCACCACAGCCCAAGTCCACCATGACTGGAATACGTTTTCTCCTCCCCAATTCAACCAAGTCAGCCAAATCTACTTCGCTGGTAAAACCACGTACTACATAATTACTGGTGTGGACCCAAAGGATCAACCCTGAATTCTTGCCGATTGCTTTTTCATAATCTTTAAGATGAGTACGGTTGGTGGTGCCTATTTCCTTTAAGATACAACCGCTTTTTTTGACAACATCAGGAATGCGGAATGAACCACCAATTTCTACCTGTTGTCCACGGGAGACAATAACTTCTTTACCTTCTGCAAGTTCATTTAAAGCTAGTAATACGGCGGCGGCATTATTGTTTACAGCCATGGCAGATTGTGCGCCTGTCAAGGCCGCAAGTAATGCATTCACATGGTCCTGGCGCTGGCCTCTGTTCCCCGATGAAAGATCTAATTCAAGATTAGTATAACCAGATACTCGTTTAGCCACCTGTTTTGCAGTGCTTTCTTTTATGGGGGCACGACCCAAGCCAGTGTGCAAAACGATCCCCGTTCCATTAATGACAGACCGCATGGAAGTGTCCGATAAACGATCAATTTCAGACACTATTTCCTGAATAACCTGACTACGTTTCAGGGTCAACTTTCCTTTTTTGGCAACAACGCGGTAGTGATCAATCTCCGATTTTATTATATATGTTAAATACTTATTATTTAATGATTTATACTTATTACAATTAAGTAATACTTCAGATACAGATGGGAGTTCTTTAAGTTGCTTTTGTTCCATAAGGAGAGGAAAGGTAATTTATTTATAAAGCAAGGTTCAAGTTGTTCCCGCCGCTCGTTTCATAAGGAAAGCAAAAATTACACTAGGAATCAATAAAATAGCCATAGCAGGAAAAACAGTGGATATTCCCATATTTTCCGCAATCAATCCACTGAAGCCAGCTGCAAATGAACCAATACCAAAACTGAGAAAAAAACTGATGCCATATCCCAACCCACGGTTTTGGCTGTGAGTAAATTCAGCAATTAGTGTATTACCTATGGGCTGGTTGCTGAAATACGCTATACCTAACATAATACCTGAAAAGATCAGGATAAGGTCTGATGTATAACCCATAAGAAGCAAAAATGGAATATTGGCCATAATAATAAAGATGAGTACGGTTGGCTTATGAAAACGTTCACCAATTCTTGCACCTATCAGTTGCCCTCCCACCCCTGCAATAAATACCATTGTAGGAAAAATTCCCGCTTTCATATTGCCTGAAATAGATGGGAAAATGATATCAGTGTTCTCTGCAAAATGGACTGGCATAAAGGTAGTGAATCCGTAATAGGCCATTCCCATAAACATATTAGTCAAATAATAAAAAATGAGCGCAGGTTTATTCGTGGATTCCTCGTGGTTTTCAAATTCATCTTCAGGAATCTCAGATCGTTTTCGATAGGGTATTATAAAAAATGTGCTGATTGCCAATATCCCATTAAAAATACCAAGGAAAGCGTATGATGCACGCCAAGAGATAATAGCTGCCAAAGAGGTTGCCAAAATCGGTCCAAGTGCGGAACCAGTTGATCCGAATATGCCATGGATAGCCATGCCTCGTGTCAATATTTTGATGCGATGAGAAATAAGGGTTAGCCCTGCCGGATGATAAATACTACAGAAAAATCCCATTAAACCAAGGCCCACCACCATCATCTGGAAAGATGATGAAAGGGCAACAATTAAAGCAGATATAGATGAACCAATCTGGTAAATCAATAAGAGTTGTCGACCACCAAAACGTTTCTCAGCCCACCCAGCTGGTATGGCGCCCAAACCAAACATAAAGGCACTGACCGTAACCAAAAATCCTAACGTATCTAAACCCACATTAAATTCATTACGAATTATAGGAATAAGGCTAGGTAGTGCCAGCATAAGAGCATGGACTGATAGGTGGCTTCCGCCGGTAATACTTAGAATGATTTTTTCGAAACGCGTCATAAATAAAAAACCCTCCCTACCTAAAGGTAACGAGGGTTTATATCAAAATGAAAAAGCGAGTTATCGTTTTTCAGCAATACGTGTTGCTTTGGAACCAGTCAGTTTACGTAAATAGTTCAGCTTAGCACGACGAACCGAACCACGACGTTTTACTGTAATTTTGTTAACCACGGGTGCATGGATAGGAAAAATTCTTTCAACACCAATACCAGCGGAAATTTTACGAACGGTAAATGTTTCAGAAATATCACTTCCCCTACGGCCTATCACTATTCCCTCGAATTTCTGAATTCGTTTTTTGCCACTTTCAACCACACGCACGTCTACTATGACCGTGTCTCCAGGGCCAAAATCTGGCAAATCGGTTTTCAATTGTTCCTCTACAATCGGTTTAATTTTATTCATCCTTTGCCTCCGATTCATTTAATTCTAAATATTTTTCCCAAATATCAGGACGTTTTTCCTTTGTACGTTCTTTCCTGCGAACTTTACGCCAATCTTCAATTTTTTTATGGTGTCCAGAAAATAATACTTCTGGTACAGCCATACCTTCTATTTCTCGTGGCTGGGTATAATGGGGGCCATCCAATAGATCCGCCGCAAAAGTATCGCTTAAAGCTGATTCCATCTTATTCAGCACCCCAGGAATAAGCCTAACAATACTATCAATCATGATCATTGCCGGAATTTCACCATTGGTTACGACAAAATCTCCAATGGAATATTCATGACTTATATATTTTTCAATGATCCTCTCATCAATACCTTTATAATGCCCACAAATTACAATAAGCTTTTTTACAATGCTGTTCTCTTCGGCTAACCTGTGATTCCAGGGTTTGCCCTGAGGTGAGGGGTAAATGATTCTTAAATCATTGATGCCGCCCACTAATTGGATCGCATTTTCAATGGCCTTGAATATAGGTTCCGCCATCATCACCATTCCAGCACCACCACCATATGGTGTGTCATCAATCTGACGATAATTACCTGCACCATATTCTCGCAAGTCTATCAAGTGAAAAACTACTTTCTCCCGCGCCACTGCCTCTCTAAGCATGGAATACTGAACCACCGTTTCCACTAATGTCGGAACCGATGTAATAATTGCAATCTGGTGCTTCAATCCAATAAGCCATCCATCGGTGTGATAGTTACGAGCCCCATCTGTAAATCCACCGAACGAATAATTTCCGGTATAACCGGAATCAATACTTCTTTTTTACCTTGCTTAATCACGTATACATCATTGGCTGGTAGACTGATCATATCCACCAGTTCACCAATGTTTTCACCATTATCAGCAACTACCGCTGCTCCTAGCAAATCTGGAGAAATCATATTGATCGGATCTGAATCTTTCACTGATACAAACAATAACTGCCCAATCATTGATTCAGCTTCATCCCGAGTTTTCATACCATTGAAAAGAAAACGGCGCTTTTTTTCCACACCAGATACTTTTTCAAGCTTGACGTCCCTGGCAATATTTGGATCAAATCCGATAAATAGTGGTTTTACCGTTACATAATCGTCAAACTGACGAACTAACGGTCGAACACCTACTTCACCTTTTAGACCAGTTGCCCGTGTAATTTTCGCTATAGCAAAAAGCTTATTTTTCAATAGTATCTATTACTTCCAATCGAGCGCGCTTACCGCCCTCTTTGGCGTTGACAGCAAAAAGTAATGTTCGGATTGCAGATATATTCCTTCCCCGCTTTCCAATTACTTTTCCATAATCACCATCACCTACGGTGAGTTCATAAATAATACTCTGATCTGACTCAACCGTTTTTATGTCAACTTCATCTGGTTTATCAACCAGTTGTTTCACCATTATCTCTATGAACTCTTTCATATCAATACTCCCTTCAGCCAAAAGAGATTCTTATTCTTCTGACTTTTCATCTTCACCTTCATCTTCGGCCGCATCTTCCGAATCACTTTCCTCTACTTCAGCAGCTTGTTCTTCCACTACTTCTTCAGATGATTCAGATGCCACCTCTGCCGGTGTTTCTTCTACAGCTTCTGCTTCTTCAATTTTTTCATCAGGTGCTTCCTCTGTAGGCGCTTCCTCAGCAAGTGCTTCCTCTGCAGGTGTTTCCTCTGCAGGTTCCTCCTCAGCAGGTGCCTCCTCAGCAGGCGCTTCTTCTGCAGGTGCCTCTTCTACCGGTTCTGCTTCTGCCGCATCAGCTGCAGCAGCCGCAGCTTCTTCAGCTTTCAATTTAGCTTCCTGTGCCTTTTTTTCAGCCTTTTCAGCGCGATTTTTTAAAGTTTCTTCACGAGTTAGGGCCCATTTTTTCATTTCTTTTTCAATCGCATTTTCATCTAATCCCTGTTGGGTCAAATGCCAGCGATGCGCTAGGCCACTGCGTTTCATTAGCCCATGGGCCCCTTCAGAAGGTTGCGCACCTAATTTCAACCAATGCAGTATGCGATCGTCATTTAAACTGTACGGTTTATCTGCTTGGATAGGGTTGAACCAACCCAATTCTTCGATTGCAGCACCATCGCGTTTTTTACGCGAATCCATTACTACCAAACGATAAAATGGTCTGTTTCTCCGTCCAATGCGTTTTAGTCTAATTTTTGTCGCCAATTCGTAGTTCTCCTTAGTTTAATCCCATCATTTCATGTTTCAAATTTTTCGGCAGTTTCATTTTACCCATTTTTTTCACCATTTTTTTCATTTGAGCAAATTGCTTTAAAAGCTGGTTTATTTCCTGCACAGTCCGGCCCGAACCCCGGGCAATGCGCATACGGCGAGAGCCGTTAATTATCGTTGGATCCCTCCGCTCTGCTAGTGTCATGGAACTAATAATTGCTTCCGTCCACACCAACTGCCTGTCATCCAAATCCAATCCTTTCATCATCTTCTGATTCATACCCGGCATCATACCCATGATCTGGTCCAAGGGTCCCATATTTTGAAGATGCTTTAACTGTGCACTGAAATCTTCCAGGTCAAAAGTTGCATTTTTGAGTTTTTTCTCTAGCTTTGCTGCTTCATCTTCACTAATCCCCTCCTGGGCCTTTTCTACCAAAGTTACCACATCTCCAAAACCCAGAATCCGATCTACAATCCGTTTTGGATCAAATACTTCGAGCCCATCCGGTTTTTCTGATACACCAATAAATTTGATCGGCACACCAGTCACTTCACTAATACTTACGGCTGCGCCCCCACGGGCATCCCCATCCAGTTTAGTAAGAATAGTCCCAGTCAATTTAAGAGCGGCGGAAAATGCCTCAGCTGAATTCACTGCATCCTGACCGGTCATACCATCCACAATAAATAGAATTTCATGCGGGGTTACGGCTTCAGCAATTTCCTGTACCTCGGACATCATTTCACCATCTACGTGTAAACGACCAGCAGTATCCAAGATTACTACTTCGGTATTGGATGCACCTGCTTCTTCTACTGCACTTTGACAAATAGCTACCGGATCACCGGCACCTTGCTCATACACCGGCACACCTACCATTTTACCCACTTGCTGTAGTTGCGCTATAGCAGCTGGGCGGTAAACATCCGCGGCAGCTAATAGAACCGATTTGCCCTGTTTTTTCAAAAGGGCAGCTAGTTTTCCACAGGTAGTGGTTTTACCCGACCCCTGGAGACCTGCCATCAGAATAACTGCCGGTTTTTTTGAGCCGAGTTCAAGTGGCTTGGCTTTCTCACCCAGTAATTTTACAAGTTCATCATGAATAATTTTGATGAATTGTTCCCCAGGCTTCACCGATTTCAGGACTTTGGTCCCTTCGGCACGATCTTTCACCTTCTTCACAAATGCTTTAGTCACCTTGAAATTCACATCCGCTTCTAAAAAAACACGGCGAATTTCCCGTGATGTCTGCTGAATATTGGAATCAGTGATCTTCCCTAAACCACGAAGGTTACGGAATATCGTGTCGAACCGGTCTGCCAGTTGATTAAACATAATTTTATCGGCTCAATAAAAGCCTGCGAAATTAATTGTACTTTCTCTGCGAATCAATAAAGAAAGAGGTTATGAGGTGCCTTAAATTTCAATATGATATTCACAATTTCCCCGACGGTATCAGCACAACTGCCAGCTATAGTTAAAATTAATCAGGAAGCCCTCCCGGCTGTAAGCAGCGTTACTTTAGAGGATATGGAACACTTTCTTTCGATTGTGGATTATTTTCGCACATTGCAGTTGGACGATACTATTGCCGGATTTTTAATTGCCCTCACTCCGGGTAAGGATTACCATAGCCCTAATTATAAATGGTTTGAAAAAAAGTTTGATTCATTCATGTATGTGGATCGAATTGTAATTGATCCCGCTTACCAAAGCAATGGCTTTGGCTGGTCTTTTTACAATAATTTGAGAGAATTTACTGAAGGCCGCTCACCCCGCATCACTTGCGAAGTGAATTTGAGACCCTCTAATGAAGGATCCATTGTTTTTCATGAGAAATATGGTTTCAGGCAAGTCGGCAAACAGGAAACAGAAGGCGGTAAAAAAGAAGTCTCCCTAATGGAATATCAAATAAATCCCAGCTGATTCTATTTCAGCAGGACCATTTTCTTTGTTTTCACAAAGTCTCGGGTCTGGATCTGAT
>CAYXUK010000015.1:0-4298 GCA_964468295.1 uncultured bacterium
GATAAGGTTTGGGTTACGGAATCCATCAAGCCGGGTGTAGTGGCCTGCTCACACCATATTGGTCGCTGGCGCCGCCAGAATGACCAAGGGAATCGTTTTATGACTAATACAGTTACTATAAAAAATATAAGTGATGGGAAATGGAAGATGGAAACTGTGAAAGGCGTAGAGCCTTGGAAAACATCTGATCCTGATACAAACCGCATTTGGTGGCGGGATGGCGGCGTGCATCAGAATATTACTCATGCAGCGAATCCTGATCCCATATCCGGTGCGCATTGCTGGCTGCAAAAAGTAAGCATTTCCAAGCCAGATCCTGGTGAGAATTATGGGGATATATTTGTGGATACTAACAAATCATTCGAACATTTTAAAAAATGGAACGAATGGGCTAAAAACCGGGAAACTCACCCAGAGGGATTAAGAAGACCGCTTTGGATGGCCAGGCCATTAGCTCCACAAACAAATCAGTTTTATTTATAGAATTATTTATATATTCCAATAGCTTACTCTTAGCCAACTAACCTAAATCTGTTATAAAATAGATATGGTTTGAGGCCGATACGGTTCTGTTGGAAACGTCAGAATTTGCTCCCGATTTTTCCCGCAATTTGCGGGGGAATGAATTGGAAAGAGAATGGAACAGACAACTCATATCCACGCCCCTGTGGAACGCAGTCCATCATCTGCGATTCCGCCAATAACTGATCAGTTCGGTCGCACATTCAATTACCTTCGACTTGCTGTCAATGAATATTGTAATCTGCGCTGTATATACTGTATGCCGGAAGAAGGTGTTCCTTTCCGCAGTAAAGATAAATTACTTTCGACGGAAGAAATATTTCGACTCATCACAGTAGTATCACAGATGGGTGTTTCCAAAATACGGTTTACCGGTGGTGAGCCCCTGCTGCGAAAAGATTTGCCTCAGCTCGTTAAATTTGCAAATCAAATTCCCTTAATACAATCAGTCCACTTAACTACAAATGGTCTTCTACTTGGTAGATATATCAAAGATTTGGAACAAGCTGGATTAAATGGGATCAATATCAGTTTGGATACCTTGAAAGCAGAAAGATTTAAAATGATTACGCGCCGAGAGGGACTAGATACTGTAATGGATGGAATTGAAAAAGCAATTAAGTCAAATATTCCGTCGGTAAAGATTAACATAGTTGCAATGCGTGATTTTAATCACGATGAACTTGTAGAATTTGCTGCATTAACAAAGGATAATGATGTGACAGTTCGATTTATTGAACTCATGCCATTTGATTCGCACCAGATATGGAAAACGGGAAAATTTTATAGAGCAGAACACATTGTAGCTGATCTGAATCAACAAATTTCTAGACTTGAACAGGTTGATGGATCAAAAACAGAGCATTATATTTTTCGAATTAAGGGTTATAAAGGAAAGATAGCAGTGATACCCGCATATTCCAGGAATCTTTGTGGCGCATGCAACCGGATCAGGATTACAGCCGATGGGAAATTTCGAAATTGTCTTTATGGTCAGGAGGAAACCAATTTACGGGATGCCATGCGCGATGGAGTCTCCAATGAATTTATTGAACAAATGATCCGGGAATCCATGTGGAAAAAATACAAGGATGGATGGGAAGCGCAGGATCAAGGCCGGGAACACAGGGAATCCATGACTCAGATTGGAGGATGACATGAATGAATTTTCACATTTAGATAAGGATGGAAACGTTCGGATGGTGGATGTAACTGATAAAACTGCAACTGTTAGGACGGCCAAAGCATCAGGAAAAATTACCATGCTTTTAGAAACGATTACAGCGATCAAGGATCATGCCCTACCAAAAGGGAACGTATTAACCACAGCAAAAATTGCAGGTATTCAAGCAGCAAAAAAAACATCAGATCTGATTCCCATGTGCCATCAATTGAACTTAAGCTTCGTGGATTTAGATTTTGATATTCAAAAGGATTATATCTGTATTAAATCTGTTGTCAAAACTAAGGAGGCCACTGGCGTAGAAATGGAAGCGCTCAGTGCTGTCTCTGTCGCTGCCTTAGCAATCTATGATATGTGCAAGGCTGTAGACAAAACCATGACTATTGGTGATATTAGACTTGTTGAAAAAGTGGGAGGTAAGTCCGACCATGGGATAGAATATCGACCGAAGGTTGGCATTATTACCATGAGTGATGGCGTCTTTTCTGGAAAACGAGAGGATAAATCCGGCGAAATATTAAAGAATGGATTTAAAAAGGCCGGGTGTACAGTTGATCATAAACTGGTTTTACCGGATGGTTCGGACGAACTGAAAAAATCAATTCAAACTTGGATCGATTCCGGAGTTGAACTGATCATCACCACCGGTGGTACAGGGCTGGGCCCCCGGGACCTGACAATACAGATTGTAGAGAAAATATTTGATTCCAGACTTCCAGGTATTGAGCAGGCGCTCCATGCTTACGGTAGAGGTAAAATAGACACTGCTGTACTATCGAGACTGGCTGCTGGTGTTGTTAATTCTACATTGGTCATATGTTTGCCCGGTAGTCCTGGAGCAGCTCAAGATGGGCTCAGTGTACTTATCCCGACCATTTTTCATTCTTTTCATATGATGAAAGGTGAACAACATTGATTGAATATATTCTTCCCGTCCTTTTTTTATTTGTAGCATTTATCTATTCCAGCGTAGGCCTGGGCGGCGGTTCATCTTATACAGCACTACTTGCGATTTTTGGTATCAGCTATCAAATCATTCCGACTACATCGCTATTCCTAAATCTAATCGTGACGTTTATCGGTTCGATTAACTTTTGGCGCAATGGACATGGTCGAATCGGTTTAATTGCCCCCTTTCTAATAACATCTATCCCAATGGCATTTTTTGCAGGAACATTGAATTTACCGCAAGATATTTTCCATATTTTTTTGTTGATGACTCTTATTCTAGTAGTTATCCGTATTTATATTTTTGATAATTCGCAATTTAGAATCCAATTATCTGGATTACAGAAATGGATTTTCATTTTTGGACTTGGCAGTATTTTAGGGTTTATCGCTGGTGCAGTAGGCATTGGTGGTGGGATATATTTGGTTCCATTAATAATTATGTTCGGTTTGGGTACTGAAAAAGAAGCAGCCGCTAGTGGTGCCCTATTTATATGGATGAATTCTCTGGCAGGAGTTATTGCTAGGGCGAATACCGGTACTTTTAACTCTGAATTTATCCTCCCCCTTGCAGGTGCAGTAATCATTGGCGGTTTTACTGGTTCTTATTTTGGATCCTTTAAATTTGAAGCCAGAACAATTCAAAAGGTTATGAGCGGTGTAATAATCATCGCCATTATTTTTCTTATCAGGAAGATTTTATGATACCTGTACACAAAGCAAAATCCATTATCCAAAAATATATACCGCGCTTGGAAGAAACCGCCATTTCTTTGAATAAATTGGATAATCGGATTTTGGCGCAAGATATAAAAGCCCCTTTTCCGATGCCCCAGTTTGATAATTCGGCCATGGATGGGTTTGCAGTTCGTTGCCAGGATACAGAAAGCGCTACGGAGTCTCACCCTGTAACATTAAAGATGTCAGGTGTCAGTTCTGCAGGTTCCCCTTGCGATCTTACTTTAGAGCAAGGTGAGTGTATACAGTGTATGACTGGAGCAGAAATTCCTGAAGGAGCTAATGCTGTTGTAATGGTGGAAGATACGAGCGGTTTTTCCAATGGCGATTCGGTTCAAGTATATATAAAGTCTTACGAAGGAAAACATATCCGAAAGCAGGGAGAAGAAATACAAAAGAATGATATCCTAATCGCAAAAGGAACATGTATCACTCCCAGCGAAATTGGGACCATGGCCACCTTTGGTTATGGAAAAGCCAGGGTATCAAAAAAACCCCGTGTTGCTATTTTTGGTACTGGTAATGAACTGGTTGAGCCGGGAGGAAAATTAGGGCAGGGCCAGATTTTTAATTCAAACTTATATGTTTTCGCAGAATTAACTGAAAAAGCTGGTGCAAAAATTATTATGAAAGAAGTAATCCAAGATGATAAGGAATCGCTCCGGTCATTTCTATCTGCAGCTTTAGACGCTTGTGATGTTGTTATTTCATCAGGGGGAGTCTCCATGGGTCGTTTTGACTATGTACGGGATATATTCAAGGAACTTGGCGTTAAAGAGCATTTCTGGAAAGTAGCACAAAAACCTGGCAAACCTCTCTTTTTTGGAACGGCCAATTCCACATTAATTTTTGGGCTGCCTGGAAACCCGGTATCATCGTATATCGGGTTTATGGAATGGGTCTGGCC
>CAYXUK010000015.1:4398-21427 GCA_964468295.1 uncultured bacterium
TGGGATGCCCCGTTTCCCAATCACTCATTGCATCTGGAATCGGAAAACTAATAATTATTGATGGTGATAAAGTAGAATTATCGAACCTGCATCGACAGCCATTATATGGTGTTGAGGACATTGGTCAATTAAAAGTCCAAGTAGCCAAGAAAAAGTTAATGCAATTGAATGAATCGGCAATAGTTGAACCAATAGAAGAATTTTTAGATGAAAAAAATGGGATAAATTTTTTAAGTGATGCGGAAATTATCATTGATGCAACGGATAATATTCAAACGCGGCAATTAATTGATCGGTTGTCCAAAAAATTGGAGGTTCCTATGGTATACGGCGGGTTATATCGTTATGAAGGCCAAGTTGCTGTTTTAAATGCCAATGGTAGTCCGGGTTATGTTGATTTATTCCCGGAACCGACTTCCAGTGGCGATGCGTGCGCTGATGCTGGAGTTTTGGGCATGCTTCCTGGAATTATTGGAAATATTCAAGCATTAGAGGCCGTGAAATTAATTGTAGGTACTAAACCGAACTTAGTAGGGAAACTACTTATTTATGATGGCATGAACCATTCAACACAAACGATAGTATTATGATAACAGTAAATGTAAAGTGTTTTTCCCAAGTTATGTATGCTCTGGATACGGATATGTTATTATTAGAATTAGAATTGGGTACAACAACAGATACATTGGAAAAAATCATTAGGGATAGAGCAGATGGAAAATTAGATGGAGTGAGCTTACGTACAGCAGTGAACCAACAATATATTCCAGATGTAGTAGAACTCAAAGATGGGGATGAAGTTGCTTTTATTCCTCCGGTTCAGGGAGGATAAATGATTCAAGTGGAAATAATTAACGGGCCAATAACGCCATTTCCATCAGATAATTTACATCAGGATGATGGGGCAGAGCTGGTTTTCAATGGTCGAGTTCGGGATACAGAACATGGAGAAAACATAATAGCACTGGAATATGAGCAGTACGAAGGAATGGCAGAAACAGAACTAAAAAAATTGGCGGAGGAGACAGTACAAAAATACCCGGTACATGATTTATTTTGCAGACACCGTGTTGGTAAGGTAAATGTGGGAGAAGCCAGTCTACATGTGGCCATTTGGACCAAACATCGGAAAGAAGGTCTTGAAGGCATGTCTTGGTTCATTTCCGAACTTAAAAAACGGATACCCATCTGGAAATGGGCAATAATGGAAGATGGTACTCGAATTCCTAGTGAGTGTACTCACCGATAATCTTTATGATCTAAATTCTTGACTCAAATGTTGAGTCTATCACACCAATTTGTTTCTGATATCCTATTCTGGATTACCAGAAAAAAATGGCTCATCATTTCTTTTTTCCTTAGCATTATACTTTTCTACCTCCCCTCCCCGGAAGGGCTAACTTCCGAGGGACACCGTACATTGATCATTGTTTTGACGACTTTGATCCTTATTATCAGTGAATCGATTCCTCTTCCTGCTGTAGCAATTCTAATTTTGATAATGCAAGTGATACTTGGTGTTGATACACCAGACGGAGTGGCTTCCTCTTTCATGAGTGACGCGGTATTTTTTATAATGGGTTCACTGATGCTGGCCATTTCTATTGTTCATCAGGGATTGGACAAAAGGCTGGCGCTTGGTATCATCAATATTAGTGGGAATAAGACTTGGAGAATCGTCCTTGGCTTTGTTACGGTATCAGCAATTCTGGCTTCCTTTATCGGAGAGCATACCGTGGGGGCGATGATGTTGCCCGTTGCCCTTTCTCTTATACGAAATGCTGGTCTGAAAACTGACAAAGCAACTAAATTATCAACACTGCTACTTTTTTCGATCGCTTATGGCTGTGCCATTGGTTCTATTGGAACTCCCTCTGGCGGAGGACGGAATGTGATTATGATCGGTTACCTATCAGAATTTGGGCTAGGCGATATATCCTATTTAAAATGGATGAAATATGCTTACCCTATGCTGCTGATCGAAATACCAGTGGCAGCGTTAATTCTATGGTTTACATTTACTCCTAAACAAAAAATAATGGATTCGGCAGTGCGGAAACTCAAGGTAAGTGTCGCAAAGACAGGGAAGCTTACAGGAGACCAGATGATGGCTATCGTTGTTTTCTTTTTGGTCTTTTTAGGATGGATATTTCTAAGTCCGCTTATTGGCCTTGGCATTGTTGCGCTCACAGGTGTTTTTCTATATCTTACATTTGGTTTGATTGAATGGAAAGAAATTGCTCATAATACCAACTGGGGTGTTATTTTGTTATTTGGGGCGGCGATTTCACTTGGTATCCATATGAAAGAAACAGGTGCTGCTTTATGGGTTGCAGAAAAAGCACTTGGCTTCTTAGAAATCCTTTTCCAAGATATAAGTATTGTACGCTGGTTTTTCTCAGTGGTTTTAAGTGGTATTCTTACAAATTTATTAAGTAATGCTGCAACCGTAGCTGTATTGGGTCCAATTATACTGGATATGGGTGGGAATCCGGTTATTTTAGGTATTGCAACTACGATTGCATCGGCATTTTCTTATTTAACAATAGTGGCTTCACCTACTTGTATGATTATACATTCTACTGGACTTGTTACTTCCAAAGATTATTTGAAGGCAGGCTGGAAACTGTTTCTCATATCGATTGTGTTACTGTTTCTAGTCTCATTTTTTTACTGGCCGTTACTAAAATGAAAATATTAATCGCAGTTAGCAGTCAAGAATATTCTGGATCAACTTTAAGTGTCGGGATGCAGGTTGCGCGTGCATTTAATGCTTCCACAACGATTGTGGATGTAGGAAAAAAGATTAGTGAATTCAGTACCAAAGTGGTGGGAATGGCTCAGGAACGTATGGAATCCTGGGATTTTGATCGCCCTGGCGTAGATGTGTTGGAATGGGCCTTTGAATATCTGGCAGAAAAAGAATTTATAGAGCGGACAGATATTGAAGCTGGTTTTCCTAAAAATACCTTAGTACATACGGGAGGTAATCGCTTAGAAGTTTACCTAAAGGGGACGGTCTGTGAAGATGTAAACCTGATCCTCCGCAATGGAGAGATTATACCAGAATTAAGGGATGAAGTAAAAAATTATGGTTATGATGTAACCATAATCGGTGGAAGTAAAAAACGAAATATGGCACATGATCTGGTACAATATATTAATAGTTCCATTTTTGTGGTGAATGAGTTTAATCCAGATCAAACTTACCGTATTTTATTGGCGGTTGATGATTCACCTGGTACGAAAAAAGCGATTAAATATGGCGTTCGGATAGCCCAGGCTTTTAATATTGGTGTGGACATCATGACGGTAAGTACAACCGATCATTTTGGCGATGATTACCGCAATGCTGCTGAATGGGCGGCAAAATTGTTAAGGCGTAGTGGAATTGAATATCAAAACAGTTTTCAGAAGGGAAATCCATCTGAAATTATTACACAAGCAGCAGGAGATGATCACATCATAGTAATGGGCTCATCCACGCGTAATCCTCTAAAAAAATTTTTTACGGGTAGCAAACCATTGAAAGTACTCAAGCATTGTCAATGTCCAACGCTTATTGTCCAATGATTTCTTTATCTTTTTTGTGTTGATATAGGAGATTCGATTATGGTTCAAAATTTAGCACTCAATATCCTTTTAACGGTTTTCATTGTCGTAATAACTGTACCACCCATTTTATTTTTTTATTTTTACCTTAAAGATAAAAGCCAAAGCCAACATTCGGTTTTGCGAAACTTTCCTTTGCTCGGTCGCATCCGTTATATATTTGAAATGATGGGTCCGGAACTGCGGCAATATATGTTTGACGGCGATATGGAAGGAAGGCCCTTCAGTCGAACCGATTTTGCTAATATCGTTGTGGCAGGAAAATACTTAAAAACACTGATCGCTTTTGGTTCCAAACGTGATTTCAATCAATCAGGATGGTATTTAAAAAATGACATGTTTCCTAAACTGGCTGAAGAAATGCATGTTGACTGCGAACCAAAGATAAAAACAAAAAGATATATTGGTACTGAAGGTTTATTCTCCCGTAAGGAGAAGTTGGAAGATGTTGAAGTTCAACCCTGGAGGCTGACTTCCGAAGATGCGATTGTTATTGGTCCAAATTGTAAAGAACCATGGCATGTGTATGGTCCCGTTGGCATGTCGGCGATGAGTTTTGGTGCTTTGGGCGAAAATGCCATTAGCGCAATTAGCTTAGGCCTAGGAAAGGCAACAGGTTCTTGGGTGAATACTGGTGAGGGTGGTTTAGCCAAATACCATACACTGGGTGGCGGAGATGTAGTGATGCAGATTGGCCCCGGTTTATTTGGTGTTCGTACAAAGGAGGGTGAATTCAGCCCTGAAAAATTCAAAGAAAAAGCCAATAATCCGCAATTAAAGATGTTTGAAATCAAATTGGCCCAAGGTGCAAAAATCCGGGGCGGCCATGTGGAAGGGATGAAAATCAATCCTGAGATTGCAGAAATCCGTGGTGTAACGCCATGGAAAAATGTGGATTCTCCCAACCGTCACCTGCAGTTTCATGATATACCTTCCTTATTTGATTTTATTGATGAATTGCGTGAATTGGGAGGTAAGCCCATTGGTATTAAAGTAGTGATGGGTGGTCCAGAATCAGCGAATGAATTATGTAATGCCATGGCTGAGACTGGTAGAGGACCCGATGCCATTACAGTGGATGGTGGTGAAGGCGGATCTGGTGCTACTTACCAGGAAATGGCAGATACAGTGGGACTCCCAATTAAATCAGGATTAATATATATGGACAATGCACTTCGAGAATATGGTGTTCGAGACCGAGTCAAAGTATTTGCAAGTGGAAAATTATTCAGTCCTGATAAATTAGCCATTGCCATTGGTATGGGAGCCGACCTGATTAATATTGCCAGGGGCATGATGATATCCGTTGGTTGTATTGGCGCCGAAAAATGCCATACCAATAAATGCCCAGTTGGTGTAGCTACCACGGACCCAGATCATCAAAAAGCATTGGTAGTGGATGAAAAACAGTGGCGCGTATTAAACTATGTTATTACAATGCGGAATGGTTTGAATTCTCTTGCAGCTGCTTCTGGGTTGAACAATTATACGCAATTTAAACGGGAGCATGTCATGTATAAGGATGCACATGGCCGTGTAAAATCGCTTGAGAATTTATTCCCTTATCCAACAGCATAACAATTTGTCCTGCTTGAATCGACGATAGTCCTATGTGTAACTTGAGTGGAGACGCGACCAAAATAATTTTATCAAAAGGAGGAATTAATGGAACTTATTCACCCTATTTTTAAGTGGCTTCACATTATAGCGGGTGTCCTGTGGATTGGTCTTTTGTATTTCTTTAACTGGATTAATGGACATGTAGCTGCCACTATGGATGGCGATACAAAGAAAAAAGTGATGCCTGAATTAATGCCCCGAACGCTTTACTTTTTTCGCTGGGGAGCAGCCTGGACCTGGTTAACCGGTGTAGTGTTGCTTTTGGTTGTTTATTATCATGGTGGACTTACCTTTGATGATCCTGAAACTGGATTTGAAACCAGCGCACTGGTGATGATTGCAGTTACGTTTTTGGGCGTTTTACTCTATGACGCACTTTATAAAAGTGGATTGGCATCAAATGTCCGCGTTGTTACCATTATTAGCTTTGTATTGATTGGTGTAGTTGTTTATTTAATGAAAGAATGGGCAGGTTTCAGCTATCGTTCATTTAACATACATCTTGGTGTATTGTTTGGTACCAACATGGCTTTTAATGTCTGGTTTAGGATATGGCCGGCTCAACAGCAGATTATTACAGCTATTAAAAATGGAGAAGCGCCGGATGGTTCTCAAGTAGGGCTGGCCGGTTTACGCTCCAAACATAATACCTATATGTCTGTACCACTGATCTGGACCATGATTAATGAACATCATGCAGCTGGTGTATTAACGGGCGGAAAATTCGGGGTTACTGAATCCACCAATTGGCTTGTGTTGATGTTGATTGTGGCGCTCGGATGGCATATTGTTTATCAGCTTTATAAGAAGTCAGCAAAAGTGCAGGGCTTCTAAAAGAAGTATTGATTTAAGGAATAAAAAAAGCCCTGTGGTTTCCATAGGGCTTTTTTTTATTTAATAAATACCTAAAATATCCTAATCCTTTAGTGCCAAGATTAGGATTGTTATTTTGATTAATTTTAATTTTCTACACTGCAGCCCATGTCATTACCACAACACATTGGAGATTTGATTTGGCCATGTCCATCTGGACATTTAGAAACAGCAACTTGAGTCCCATCGTCTTTAGTAATATGATCATGGACTAGTGCTTCATCACACTTGGCGCAAGACATGCCAGTTACACCCATTCCACAGTTATCACATGTATAGTCAACCATTATTTATTCCTTATTATTTTATGAAAAACTTTCCATTTAATTTACACTAGTTTTTATTTTTTAATGTAAGAAATACATAGTAATAGGAATCATTACTGATTATAGATAATTTTAATTATGCGTTATAGTCATCAAAGAGAGGTAATCAAAAAGGTTGTTCAAAATACTAATAGCCATCCTACAGCAGATTGGGTTTTTAATCAGACTAAAAAAATTATTCCTAATATTAGCCTTGGA
This sequence comes from uncultured bacterium, assembly GCA_964468295.1. Lineage (GTDB taxonomy): Bacteria > Fidelibacterota > Marinisomatia > Marinisomatales > TCS55 > TCS55. The sequence continues at coordinate 11,028 of CAYXUK010000015.1, forward strand.
ACAATTTATAGGAATCTAAAGCGCTTGGAAGAGGAAGGTGAAATGAACACCATTTATGATGGAAATATTGCGCGGTACGATTGGAATACCGAATCTCATGACCATTTGAAATGTAAAGAATGTGGGGATCTTGTAGATGTTCATCTGGTTCATGAAGAATTCACTTCCAAAGTAAAAAGAAAATTCAAATTTGATGTCGATGATGTGGAAATGACTGTCATTGGCACATGCTCTAAACACACTTAAAATAGGATTTATTATGGAAGAAAATGGAAAATGCCCTGTTTCACACGGATCAAATAGCCAGCACTCACTTGGCTCAATGTCAAACAACCAATGGTGGCCAGATCAGTTAAATTTAAGTATTCTTCATCAGCATGATAACAAATCTAACCCTATGGATAAAGATTTTGATTATCGAGAAGAGTTTAACAAGCTTGACTATGACGCTTTAAAGAAAGATTTAAACGATCTTATGACAGATTCACAGGCTTGGTGGCCTGCTGACTATGGGCATTATGGTCCTTTCTTTATTCGGATGACTTGGCACGCCGCAGGTACCTATAGGACTGCCGATGGTCGAGGTGGTGGTGGTACTGGAAATCAGCGTTTCGCTCCACTTAATAGTTGGCCAGACAATGGAAACTTGGATAAAGCACGTCGACTTCTCTGGCCCATTAAACAAAAGTATAGTAATAAGATTAGCTGGGCCGACTTGTTAATTTTAGCAGGTAATGTTGCCATTGAGTCAATGGGTGGCAAGACCTTTGGTTTTGGTGGTGGGCGTCCAGATATTTGGGCACCTGAAGAAGATATTTATTGGGGAAAAGAAAACGAATGGCTTGGCAATAATCGTTATACAGGTGAACGTGATCTTGATCAGCCACTTGGTGCAGTGCAGATGGGTTTGATCTATGTAAATCCACAGGGTCCAGATGGAAATCCAGATCCGCTTGCAAGTGCAAAAGATATTCGCGAAACATTTAGTCGTATGGCTATGAACGATGAAGAAACTGTTGCGCTTACTGCAGGTGGACACACCTTCGGTAAAGCACACGGTGCGGGTTTGGAAGATCTTGTTGGCGTTGAACCAGAAGGTGCTCCACTTGAACAAATGGGACTAGGTTGGAAAAGCACACATGGTTCAGGTCAAGGACGTGACAGTATTACAAGTGGCATTGAAGGTGCTTGGACTGCTAATCCTACTCAGTGGGATAATGGTTATTTTGATCTACTGTTTGGATACGAATGGGAACTTGTTAAGAGTCCAGCAGGTGCACATCAATGGCACCCCGTAAATCCAAAAGAAGAGGATCTTGCACCAGACGCAGAAGATCCTACAGTTCGAGTAACAACCATGATGACAACTGCAGATATGGCGATGCGAGAAGATCCAATATATAGGGAGATATCAAAGCGTTTTCATGAAAATCCAGATCAGTTTGCAGATGCATTTGCTCGTGCATGGTTTAAATTGCTTCATCGTGATATGGGTCCTCGCTCTCGTTATATGGGCCCGGAAGTTCCTCAAGAAGATCTTATTTGGCAAGATCCGGTTCCTTCAGGCAATACTGACTATGATGTGGATGCTGTTAAAGCACGGATTTCAGAAAGTGGATTAACTGTTCAAGAAATGGTAGAAACTGCTTGGGCAAGCGCTTCAACATTCCGTGGTTCTGATATACGTGGTGGTGCTAATGGTGCTCGCATTCGTCTTGCTCCACAGAAAGATTGGGAAGCAAATAAACCTGAACAACTTGCTCGTGTATTAGGCGTGCTTGAAGGTATTGCTGCAGATACCGGTGCGTCAGTAGCAGATGTTATTGTGCTTGCTGGCAATGTTGGCGTTGAACAAGCATCTGGAATGGATGTTCCATTTACTCCTGGTCGTGGAGATGCTGCACAAGATCAAACTGATGTTGAATCATTTGCAGTTTTAGAACCTTTTTCTGATGGTTTCAGAAACTACCATAATAAAGATCTTAAAGTTACTCCAGAGCAAATGCTCCTTGATAAAGCTCAACTTCTTGGACTTACAGCACCTGAAATGACAGCACTTGTTGGTGGTATGCGTGCATTAGGTGTTAGTGCAGATGGTCATGGTGTATTTTCTGATACACCAGGCAAGTTAACCAACGACTTTTTTGTCAATCTACTTGATATGAGAGTAGAATGGAATCCAACTGGTAGCAATTCCTATGAAGCAAGTGATCGTTCTACAGGTGAAAAAGTAAGAACTGCTACACGAGTTGATCTTGCATTTGGTTCTAATTCTCAGCTACGGGCTTTGGCAGAAGTTTATGCTTGTGAAGACTCACAACAAAAATTTGTGAGTGATTTTGTAGATGCTTGGAACAAAGTAATGAATCTTGATCGTTTTGATCTAACTTGATTGAAACTAATGATAGAATTAGACTAAAGTTTCTTTATGTAACAATTCTGAATATTGATTTATTCAGAATTGTTACAAGCTCCTTTTCATAAGATTTACAATCTTCCTGAACTTTCATCTAAACTATAAATTTACCCGTCTTTATTTAAACTAAAATTTTCTGATGAAAAAAACCATTCAAAAGGCGATTTATAAATTACTGGATCATCCCCGGCTTACGCTTTTTATCCTCGCGCTGGTCACGGTTATTTTTGGGAGTTTTCTTAAAGACCTCCGTTTAGAATTCTCAATAGAACAGTTGTTCACCCAAGATGATCCAAGGGTTGAACGATTTTTACAATTTAGGGATGAATTTTCCGGAGTGGACAATATCATATTTTTGATTTACGAATCAAATGATCCATTCTCAAAAGAAAACCTTGATAAGAACCGTCAGTTAATTGAGTCATTAGAGACTATTGATGGTGTGGAGTCAGTTACCAGTCTTACGAACCTAGAATTATTTACCGAAGGAGGAGATTATTTACTCCAGCCGGTGTATGAAATAATACCGTATGATACTGATTCTTTATTGAAGGCCAAAAAAACCATTATGCAGTCCGAATTGGTACGCAATTACATCATATCAGCAGATGGAAAAATGGCATCGATTATGATTGAAATTGATAGAGACTACAATGATTATGATGGCCGAAAGCGGATATTATCTGAGATTGACCAGTTTCAGATGATTGTGGATTGGGAATGGTACCAGGCGGGTTTGCCAGTAATCCGTACGCGTTACGTACAATATATGATCCAAGATAATATTCGTTTTCTCATTCCCGTAGCATTAGTGATCTCCATTTTGCTTGCTATGTTATTTCGTTCTTTTGCAGGTGTTTTACTACCTTTGATTGTGATTAGCCTAACAATCATATGGACAGTTGGGTTTATGGCAAAAATGGGTATCGATATCAATATCATTTCCTATATGATCCCTACATTGCTCATGATTATCAGTGTAAGTGACTCAGTCCATTTTATAGTGAAATACTTTCAGGCTTTACATGAATTTGGAAATAGGCGGCAAGCTTTGTTTCAGACGATAAAAAAAATTGGCACAGCATTAATGCTCACAAGTGTCACGACAGCAGTTGGGTTTGGTGCATTATCATTTGTGAACATTGATATTGTCAGTGAATTTGGTATTTTTACAGCTATTGGTGTATTTTTTGCTTTCATCATTTCTATTCTTTTTCTGCCATCCATGTTTATGTTAATGAGACGGACAGCAGATGATAAATTGATTATTTACAATGTTGGATTGCGAGTGAAAATTGTGCAGAAAATATCAACGTTGGTTCGTGCCTATCCAAAACGTATTATTATTTCAGGTTGTTTAATAACCTTAATTGGTATTTGGGGAGCGGTACAGATAAATCCACACTCAAAACTTTTGGAAGATTTAAGGCCTGGGAACAAACTGCTAGACGATATGAAGATAGCTGAAGATCGTATGGGAGCTATTTTACCTGTAGAGATTATTTTAGAAATCATGGATGATGGTCCTTACGAAGACATTCAAGATGTAGAAGTAATGCAGTTCTTGGATCACATCGGTACTTTCATGAACGCCATTCCGGAAATAGGGAAAGTGATGTCTGTAACACAGTACATCAAAGAAATACATCAGGCAATGAATGAAGGTGACCCGGCATTCTATCATGTTCCCAACTCAAGGAATTTAATATCTCAATATATGTTACTGTATGAAAGTGAATTTGAACCCTTTTTTAATCTTGATTATACTAAACTTCGCGTTGCGGCACAGATAAAAGATATTGATTCACGGCGAAGTGCTGAGATAGAGGAAGAGATAAATAATTTTATTATGGTTCATGCTCCCAATGGAGTGAAAGCCGAAGTATCCGGAACGGCATTCATAGCTTTGCGTACAAATAACTACCTAGTCCGTAATCTGGCTGGTAGTTTTTTTATCGCTTTTATTGTCGTTACCCTATTGATGGTAATATTATTCCGTTCGGTGAAAATGGCGCTGATTTCCGTTGTGCCCAATTTAATACCCATGATGATGATGGCTGCCGTGATGGGATTCTTTCAGATCTCCCTGCGTCCTAGCACAGCCATGACTTTCGCAATTGCTTTTGGTATCGCAGTAGATGATACCCTTCACTATCTAACTCGATATCGGATGGAATTATCTGATCGGCATTACCAAAAAGCCAATGATGCCACAATGATGAGCACGGGCGTTGCAATGATGTCTACAACGGCTATTTTAGTATCCGGTTTTATGGTGCTGACACTTTCTGAGTTTACTTTTTCTATCCAGTTTGGTATTCTATCTTCAATTACTATTCTCTCTGCTCTAATTGGAGATTTAACCTTTTTGCCTGCATTACTCAGCCAGGTAAAGCCTGAGATCAAACGGCTGAAAAAATAAAACCTTTTGTTTATCTGCTTATCCCTTTAATCGATTAATTTCCGAATTCATTAATAAGGGGCTTTTTATGCTGCGGGGACTTTTTATTTTTTTCATATTTTCAGTCATTTCTGCACAAGAAACTGAATATTTTCAGCAGAATGTGGATTATAACATTGAGGTTACCCTGAATGATACCAATCATACTCTAACGGCGTTTGAAAAATTGATTTATAGTAATAACTCACCGGATACGCTTGATTTTATCTGGTTCCATATTTGGCCCAATGCCTATAAGGATGATTCTACAGCCTATGCTAAGCAGGCTGGGGAAAACTCCAGGTTTGCTAAATCAGATTCATCCGAGCGGGGATTTATTGATAGTCTTGATTTTTCTGTAGATGGTCAAAAAGTGGTTTGGGAAAATCACCCAGATTGGATTGACGTAATCAAAGTACACCTGAACGATCCCCTGTACCCAGGAGGTTCAGTGACAATAGAAACGCCATTTTTTGTGAAGATCCCTTTGGTATTTTCCCGTTTAGGGCATACTGGAAAGCATTATGAAATCACTCAATGGTATCCGAAACCTGCAGTTTATGATCATAAAGGATGGCATCCTATGCCATATCTAAACCAAGGGGAGTTCTATTCTGAATTTGGATCTTTTAATGTGAAAATTACACTTTCAAAAAATTACCGTATCATGGCAACAGGTGATTTAGTTGATGGTGAGGAAGAATATGCATGGTTGGATTCATTGACAATAATCGCAGATTCAATTCAGAACATGCCGGAAAAAGATTTTGAAAATTGGGTTAAATCTCAAAGTAAAGGAGAAAGTGGAGAAAAGGATTCTGATTCAATAAATTTAGAAATGAAAACACTACATTTTCGCCAGACCCGTGTTCATGATTTTGCTTGGTTTGCAGATGAAAAATGGCTTGTGCAAAAAGGAAATTTATCTTTAGACGATTCAATGCGTAATGTGACCTTATGGTCTTTTTATCTTCCAAAAAATGCAGCCACGTGGGAGAATTCAATCGAGTATTTACATGATTCTGGTTATTGGTACAGCCGTTATTACGGAGATTATCCCTATAATCATATTACAGCCGTTGATGGCGATCTCTCTGCTGGGGGTGGCATGGAATATCCAAATATTACTGTTATTGCTTCTATGCCCAGTAAGCAGATGCTTGAAATGGTCATCATGCATGAAGTAGGACATAACTGGTTTTATGGCATTCTGGGAAGTAATGAAAGGTATCACACCTGGATGGATGAGGGATTAAATGAATATTCATGTATTCGATATTGGCAGGATAAATATAAAGATCAAAATGAACGATTTGTTATTGCACCCTTTATTCAGGAAAAATTAGGCATTGCAAAAAATTTAAAATTTAGTTGGTTTGAATATTTTCAATATTCAATTTTATCACAAATTGGAAATCCTCAACCCTTAAGCTTAAAAGCTGATGAGTTCGATGGGGGGAATTACGGACTGAATTATAATAAAACAGCTGTTTTTACACGCTTTTTACAACATTATTTGGGTGAAGAAAAAATGGATGAGATTATGCAGGACTATTACGAAACCTGGAAGTTTAAGCATCCTTATCCGGAAGATGTTCGGACCGTTTTTGAAAAACACACCAATAAAGACTTGAGCTGGTATTTTGACGGTGCTTTAGGAACAACTGACTATGTGGATTTTTCTATCAAGAAAAAAGATGGCCGTTATATCATTTCAAATGAAGGTGAACTGAAAGTACCAGTTGAAGTTGTTTTTTTTGGAGATAGCCATAAGATACTTGAGCGACGCTGGCTTGAGGGATTTGAATGGAGAACAACAATCGACCCTCCAGCAAATGTCTGGTATGCTATGATCGACCCTGATGAACATATGCCCGATGTGGATCGCACAAACAATTCCACCAGAAAAGAAACCCATTTCCATTTTATATGGGATCAGCCAACTTATTATGACCGTGATATCAACTATATCCCTTGGCTTAGTTATAATAATTATAATGGTCTGCCATTGGGGATGATGTTCTTTATGGGTATGGTCCCAGGATATTCTTACTCAACCTCATTATCACCAATGTGGGATAATAAAAATCAAAAAATTGTTGGGCGATTCTCCCATAGAAGAAAACTGGACTCCAACAACTGGTTCAATGAATCTGATATCACATACAAAGTAGCACAATTTGAAGGTCGATCCGGAGGGAGAATTAACTATTCCGGTACCATGGGTGAGGATATCTCTATAGGAACGTTCTCATTTGGAATCAATTATTCACGGTTGGATTCTACAGCATTAGATAACAGTATTTATTCATCCGGCACTTACCAACTATTGGAATTTGGCTATCTTCATTCATGGCGCAAAAAAAGATCAGGGAATTGGTTTAGCTTCAACTCAGGTGTCAAGATCGGAAATGGATTTTCCACAGCCAGCCTTGGAGCAAAAATAAGGTTAAATTTCACTAAAAAAATTGGAATGAAAGTCAGGCTATGGGCAGGAGGATTTCTTGATAATAAAGATGTTCCCAAGCACTTTCGATCCTATTTAAGCGGTGGCGTAGACCCGACCTTTAGCCGATTAGTTTTAGATCGAACAGGCCGATCAGGAAACGCAATAATGCAGTATCAGTTTATTCAAGAGGGACCTGCACTAAGAGGCTTGATAACTGATGAAAACAATGTGCCCTTATCTTCTTCAGGATTTACTTGGGGTTTAAATATTGACCCAAGTATCCCGCTGTTTATCGATGTAGCCGGTGGTGCTGATTTTAATCAAACCTATACTGCTGCAGGTTTGAAATTTGGGGCCTTAATAATGCCCCTATATCAAAGTTGGGATCCTGAGGAAAAGACGGCCAAAAATTGGCGATGGATCAAACAGCGAATACGGTTAACATTTAGTTTTGATTTAGATGAATTGGTTAACTTTGCATTTTAAAGTATTAAATCGAAAACTTTACCTGTAGGATAAAAAAGCCTTAAATTCCGTTTCGTTTTTTCCACATTATTAACATCCGAGGAATAAATAATGTCTAAATGGACCAAAAGTGATTTTGTAGAAGCTTTGCGGAGTAATTGTTCACGGGAAATTGCCAAAATTGGTGAACGAATCATAGAATTTTCTGAAGAGCACGCTAGTGAAATGTCTTGGGGTAGAGGAGATGGCCACGGCACATTTACGTTTCGCTGCGATTCTGATTTTGGGATGCTGCCTATTTTTCATATGACGTCTGAGGGCCAACTTAATCTGCAGGTTAATTTTCTTCGTGAAAAAGAATTGCCTAAGCAGGTATTGCGGGACATGATTGTGAAAATGGAATCCAATTTTCTGCGGGATTATGATGCGAGCTCTTATCCGGTAGATTCATATGAAGAGATGGAATACATGTTTCATACCTACAATCAGGTAGACAAGTTTTTAAGTACAGTAGAAGGCGTGGTTTATCGTCTGAAACAGTAGCTTGACTTCAAATCTTTATTTTATTAGCGCCCTGTTGGCTTTAGTCGGCGGGGCGCTTTCTTTTTATTTCTATGGTGTTTACAGAGATTTTATTTCATATCGGCATTGGTGGATACCGCACTTTTGTGAAGTTGATTTAACAACATGCACTTCTATAGTCGATTCAAAATATGGACGGATATTAGGTATACCCAATGCCCTGACGGGTACAGTATTTATGTTGTGTTATGCCTTTACACTTGCCGGAGTGCCAATGGGATGGGTAACACCTGTTTTACCATTTTACTTGGGCATATTTACCATGCTCGTTGCTGTTTACCTGATTTATGGATTAATCAGGCTTCAGGTAACCTGCCCGGTTTGTATTATTGTCCATACATTGAATGGCATCATTTTTTTGATCCAGATTTAATGCTTGAGATACTCTTCATGTGTATATTTACACATGGGAGGTTCACTTTATCTTTTAATTTTCATTATCACCATTTTTATTGGTGTAGCCATTTTTATTGCCCGAACCAATCACTCAAAAGATTATTATGCTGATATTGAAACCGATGAATGGGATTGTCCAGATTGTGGTTTCCACGTTCAGGCAGGGGACAAATGTATTTATTGTGGTGCTAAAAAAGAGTTAGCTACTTGAAATTACCATTCCCTTTTAACCATATCTTTAAGGAATTGATTTGAACGATCCGGCCTTTACTATTGCATTGGCATTGGCAATAGGCATGATTGCTCAATCCGCAGCTCGCCATATTCGAATACCAGGGATTGTATTATTATTGGCAGGTGGTATCCTTACTGGTCCGGATGCCCTCAATATTATTCGGCCCGATACTTTAGGAGAAGCACTGCCAATCATAGTTGGATTTGCTGTAGCGGTCATTCTGTTTGAAGGCGGTATGAACCTTCGTTTTAAACGGTTGAAAAAAATTGGCCGTACGATTCGCAATTTGATTTCAATTGGTGCTATCGTTACAGCTATTGGCGGTACTTTTTCTGCCAAGTTATTTTTAGGATGGAATTGGAATACTTCTATTTTATTTGGTTTACTGGTCATTGTGACGGGGCCAACCGTTATTTCACCTCTCCTACGACGGATTAAACTGCAATCTTCTGTCGCCAATCTATTGGAAGCAGAAGGCATATTGCTGGATGCAATCGGTGCAATTATTGCTGTAGTTGCCCTGGAGGTTGTAATCAGTCCATCCGGCCTTACCTTTTTTGCCAGTCCATTTATTATTCTTGGAAGACTGTTTGTAGGTGGATTGATTGGCATCATTGGTGGTTTTGTCATGGCTTGGCTTTTGGGTATTCGAAATCTTGTACCGGAAGGATTAGAAAATGTATTCACCTTATCCCTGGTATTTGCGCTTTTTCAAATTTCAAATGCCTTAAGCCATGAAAGTGGTATTGTGGCTGTAACCATTGCTGGCATGGTGGTAGGGAATCGAAAAACTATTATCAGACGGGAACTAATGGAATTCAAGGAACAGATGACAGTCATGCTGATTGGAATGCTTTTTGTACTTTTGGCAGCGGATGTTCGTGTTGGGGATGTGCTTGCGCTCGGGAAGGGAGGCCTATATACCGTAGTTGCCCTGGTCTTTTTTATCAGGCCATTGAATATTGTGTTTGGTACAATGAATTCGGATCTATCGTTTAAGCAAAAAATGCTATTAGCATGGCTAGCTCCAAGAGGGATTGTTGCTGCTGCCGTTGCTTCCTACTTCGCTATCGAGCTTGAAAAAAATGGCATAGACGGTTCGCAATTAAGGGCGATGGTGTTCCTCCTTATTGCGGTCACAGTTCTTTCCGCAGGCCTTACCGGCGGTTTTGTGGCAAATCTTTTAGGACTGAAACGAAAAAGTGATCAGGGGTGGATTATACTTGGTGCGAATGCAGTGGCCCGTGTATTAGCAAAATTGATGAAGTCCAATAATGAAGAAGTTATTTTAATTGATGAAAATCCAAGTTTATGTAGAATGGCCGAAAAAGAAAAATTAAAAGTAATCTACGGGAATGGATTGGAAGAGAACATTTTATTAAGAGCAGAAGTTGATCTTCGTAAAGGCGCTATTGGT
>CAYXUK010000015.1:21527-26212 GCA_964468295.1 uncultured bacterium
AATGCAGTTAAACTTTATCTTCCAAGTGCGCTATTTATTATTGGTGTCATGACTTATGGTTGGCTGTGGAAAGGAGACCGTGGTGCAATGTGGGTTGCCCTTGGTTTCATGGTAACGATTGGTGGAGCATCGTTTACTATTACCAAGTTTGGGTTTCATAAACATTTTAATCACAATGATATTTTTCATGTGATACAGATTTCAGGCATGTATTTCATATATCGCGGTATAATGATGATTACCAATTACGGTTACAAATAATAATCAATTACAATCCTGTAAAACGCATCTACCGTTTAAAAAATAACAGTTAAATTGCCGCTCAATTTTTCGAGGTAAAATTTTGGATATCCAACTAAAAGAGATCAATGCTTACGCCCGTGAGGTTACCATTGATCTTCCCTGGGAAGAGATCGAACGAGATTTCGAAAAAGCGCTTAAGAAATTTTCGAAACGTATAAAACTGCCTGGTTTCCGCCCCGGGAAAGTTCCACGCAAAATATTAATGAAACAGTTTCAGCCCTCAATTGAAGCAAACTTTGTCGAAAATTCTGTTAACAATTATTATTTAAAAGCACTGAAGGAAAAAGAAATTGTACCTGTAAATATGGGTAGCGTAAGTGATGTCCATTTTCACTATGGAGAACATTTCAAATTTAAAGTAGCCTTTGAGATTGAACCTGCGGTAGTGATGAAGAAAATGAGAAAAACCAGCCTTAAGGTTGAAAAAACTATTTATATATTGGATGATGAAGATATTGATTTAGCCATTAATGAAATGCGTCAAGGAAAGGCAAATGTAATAACTATTGAAGATGGAGCAAAGGTTGATGACTTTATTGTATGTGACCTTCAGGAAATCGACACTTCAGGCGTTCCCATCATTGGGAAAAAAATGGAAACCCGCTACGTAAAATTAGGACAAATACCTTTTGACGGCGATAATCAGAAAAAGCTTGATGGCGTAAAACCAGGAGAAAAAGTACGCGTTTCTGTTCCGATTGATGAGCAGGGTACATTAGGTATATATGAATTATCAGTCAAAAATGTAGAGCGTCAAATTTTGCCGGAAATAGATGAAGATTTTATAAAAGTTGCTGATCCGGAAGCGAAAGATATGGCAGATTATCGGAGCCGAATCAAGCAACGATTGGAAGAAGCGTATAGAAATCGTTCCGATGAAGCATTTGATCGGCAGTTGTCCGATGCAATGATCAGCCACGTGAATCCTGATTTTCCACCTTCCATGGCAGAATCCTATTTAGAACATATGGTAGAGGATGTGACTAAGAATAATCCGGGGAAAGTAGATAAAGATAAAATAAAAGAAATGTATAAACCCATAGCAGAACGAAACCTGAAATGGTATCTGATCCGCAATGCAATCATCAAGAGCCAGGAATTCAAAGTTTCTAATGATGATGTAAAAGAAGAAATTAACCGGAGAAAAGAAGCTAGTCCTGAGCACATAAAGGAACTAGAAAAATATTTCAAAAAGCCCAGTAATCGCCAGCGGTTGCAGGATGATTTAATGGAAAAGAATCTCTTGGCTTATTTGAAGGAATTTGCGAAAATCAAAGAGGTTAAAGTGAGGACAAAAGACCTCCGTAATCAATCCGAGGAAGAAGCAAAGCAATTATGAATAAAGATTCCCTGAACCAATTGATACCCATGGTAGTAGAACAAACAGGCCGTTTTGAACGGGCCTATGATATCTATTCGCGTCTGTTGAAAGAGCGCATTGTATTTTTAGGCACACCAATTGATGATAATGTTGCATCTGTGATTATTGCGCAACTACTGTTTCTTGAGGCAGAAAACAATGATAAGGATATTTATCTTTATATTAATACACCAGGTGGCCTTATCACATCTGGTATGGGCATTTATGATACAATGAATTATATTAAGCCGAATGTAGCTACCATTTGTATGGGGCAGGCTGCCAGTATGGGGGCTTTTCTTTTAGCAGGTGGTGCTAAGGGGAAACGTTCCGCGTTGCCCAATGCTAGGATTATGATTCACCAGCCTTTGGGTGGTGCGGAAGGACAGGCTTCTGATATTAAAATTCAAGCAGATGAAATCCTGCGTTTAAAAAATTCTCTTAATAAAATTTTATCCAAAAATACTAAAAAGTCACTCAAAAAAATTGAAAGAGATACGGACCGAAACTTCTTTATGAGTTCTGAAGAAGCAAAAGACTACGGTTTGATTGATACCATTCTCAGCGAAAGGAAATAATGGCTCAGATCCGTATTCCCACGCCTCTGGATCCGACTGCAGGGGAACTCGAAAACACCGAACCCAGACTTCATAGACCTTCTGAAATCAAAGCTTATCTGGACCAACATGTGATCGGGCAGGAACAGGCAAAGCGCACGGTAGCTGTGGCCGTTTACAATCATTATAAGCGCATCCTCTCTGATCATTCTGAAGATAATGTGGAACTGGATAAGAGTAACATTCTTGTTATTGGTCCAACCGGTACGGGCAAGACTTTAATCGCTGAAACATTAGCCAGATTTTTGGCTGTTCCATTTGCCATTGCCGATGCGACCACTTTGACGGAAGCAGGCTATGTGGGTGAAGATGTAGAAAATATTCTCGTGCGTCTGCTACAAATTGCCAATCATGATATTTATAAAGCCCAGGCTGGAATCATTTACATTGATGAAATCGATAAGGTCGGGCGAAAAAGTGCCAGTCCATCAATTACGCGGGATGTATCCGGCGAAGGCGTGCAACAGGCACTGCTGAAAATACTTGAAGGAACGATTGCACATATTCCACCAAAAGGTGGCCGCAAACATCCTGAGCAAAGTTTGATACCCATTGATACAAAAAATATCCTTTTTATCTGTGGTGGATCATTTGATGGGCTTTCGGGAATTATTGATCAGCGGATTCATACAGCTGAAATTGGTTTTGCCAAAACGATGGCCAAATCGAAAAAAGAGGATGAAATCTTAAAGGAAGTTCGTCCAGAAGATTTAATTAAATATGGCTTTATACCAGAATTAATTGGGCGATTACCAGTTGTAACCACATTAGAACATCTGGATAAGGATGCCTTAATGCGTGTTGTGTTAGAACCAAAAAATTCATTGGTAAAGCAGTATAAAAAATTGTTCAGGATGGAAGGAATTGAATTGAATTTTCGTGAAGAAGCGTTGCGGGAAATTATTATATTATCCATGGAACGAAAATCAGGTGCACGTGCATTACGATCAGTCATGGAAAATTCAATGCTGGATTTGATGTTTCATCTTCCGGAGTATTCTGAGGACAATGTGGTTAAAATTACGATTACCAAAGAATTTATACTTCGAGGCAAAAAGCCTCTCATGCGCCGCCGCCGCCGTTCCGCTTAGACTTTACCTTTCACTCATTTCTCCTTTATATTAAACCATCGCACCGGGATATGAAAATCAAATTACATTTCAGATATATTAAAATATTTTCAGTAATAAGTATTGCCTGGGCTCAGCAGCAATATATCAGTCCTGAGGATATTAAAAATGAATGGCGGAATTACACATCATTCCAGAAACAGGAACTGGTCAATTTCGCTACATTTTTATATGATGAAGGTTTCTATGAGCGTGCCCTTTTAACCTATTTCCAATATTTATATAAATATCCCCAGACTGAACTAGAAATGGCAGCCCATTTCCAAATTGCAAAATGCTATGAAGCTCTTGAAAACTGGGATTTAGCCCGGAACTATTATAATCGAATATTGGCAGAAGATGAATCCGAGTCTATTGCAGTGAATGCAGCACGATATCAACTGCTTTATATCGCATTAGTGAAAGAAGAATATCCCGCAGTAATTGATACAACAAAAAATACTGATGACCCTTATGAGTTAATATTTCGAGCCTATGCCCATTTTGAATTATTAGAATTTGCTGAAGCACAGCAGGCCTTTCAAGCGGCAGAAGCAGCTTTTGATCATAGCCATTATTCGAGAGGAATAAGACCTTGGTATAGTGCAATCAAAACCGCTCAGAATGCGCCTTTAAAAGAAAAAACACCAGCATTGCTATCTTCTCTTGCGCCGGGAGGCGGATTCATTTATTTAAAACAAACAGAGAATGCTGTCGGTGCTATGGGTGCCTCGTTTTTATTATATATTGCCATGTTTACCATGCCGTCTATTGCTCAAGAGGGAGGATTATCTGTTATGGATAGCCGGCAAAATATTGTTCCTGTATCCGGCGATTTGGTAATGCAAAATGGGATATTCCAATCATCTTTAGGGTATCAAATTCCTGATAATTTATCTTTAGAATCAAAACGTAGCTCCGTATTGATACCACCAGCACTCATCGCATTAGGCCTTTATGCAGGTAGTATGTGGAAGACAGTACATGATATAGACGGTTCAAACCGTAAGTTAGTTAAACGTTTTGCCGGTCGCGTAACTTCCAAATTGCCGATTGAAAGTTTTATGGATTACAATACCCCAGATTTTATCATAAAATAATAAATTTATTCCTTATAATAAATATTGTAATCGCCTTTAAGAGTATAGTAGTTTTGTCGGCTGTTTTAGACAGCATTTTCGTTTTTTGAAAGTTTGGTATGCGTGGTCCAATTAATTGGATTTGAGAGTCGCTCTTTTCCGGAGCGACAAAGACAGTACAGAATCAAACATACAATGGAGAGTTTGATCCTGGCTC
>CAYXUK010000016.1:0-25133 GCA_964468295.1 uncultured bacterium
AGAGGGCGATTGGGTCCCACTTGTTACCTCGCCCACTACTGCTCCATTGTTAACGATTGTGTATCCTTTTCTTGGAATGCCGCGATCAATCATTTCAATGCAGATTAACTTTCTAGTTATGTTTGCTTTCGCATCAACCAAAGCTTCTTTACCAATAAAATTATCTTTATCAAGTTTGGTAATCCAACCCAAACCAGCTTCAATGGGATTGGTGGAAGCATCAATATCATTACCATAAAGGCAATATTTCATTTCCATTCTCAGGGTATCCCGGCAACCAAGACCGGTTGGCTCTACAGCATCGCCACCCGCTTTCATAATTGCATCCCATATCTTTGCTATATTGTCATGGTCTGCATAGATCTCAAAACCCAACTCTCCCGTATAGCCTGTTCGGGCTATAGTGACTAAATTCCCGTTGATTTTAGCTACGTCAAACCAATAGAAATCAATTTCATTTAAATTAATATCAAAAATATTTTGAAGGATAAATCGTGATTTCGGCCCTTGCAAAGCAATCAATCCTGTTTGATCACTTATATCCAATATATCCACGTTGTCCAGCTTATGGGCCATGAACCAATCCAAATCCTTTTCTCTATTAGAAGCATTTACCACTAACATAAAATGATCCGGGTAGCGATATATGAGCAAATCATCGATGATTCCTCCGTCCTCATAGCACATAGCGGAATATTGAGCTTGCCAAGGCTGGATCGAAACCACATCGTTTATAGTAACATAATCCAAAAACACTTCCGCCTCATCTCCAGCAATGATGAATTCACCCATATGGCTCACGTCAAATAATCCAGCAGAATGTCGCACCGCATTATGTTCTTGAATGATACCAGTATATTGAATTGGCATTTGATAACCTGCAAAATCAACCAGTTTCGCACCAAGCTCTACATGTTTCGTGTATAATGGTGTTTGCTTCATGAAGTTTCAAAACAGGTTTTCAACTTTGCCATTCCTTCATTGATATCATCTACTGTAATACCAGAATAAGCAAACCGTATAAAAAATTCCGTTTCATCAGATAAAGGTCGACCAAAATGCTCCCGTGTACAAAATGATACATTTGCATTTTCAAGGGCATATACCTGAAGTTGCTCAATTTTATCAAATCTTTTTCGTTTCATAATTTCAGTCACATTAGGAAAAAGATAAAAAGTACTCCGCGGTGTGGGAATATCGATTCCATCAATAGCATTCAAACCTGCCACCGTAGCGTCTCGCCGTTCTCTCAGAGTATTAAGAATATTTTGCGCGCCACTTTGATCTCCTGTTAATGCCTCTACCATGGCAGCCTGGATGAAATGAGTTGTACAGGATTCTGCATTTACATTCAGTTTTGAAATGATATTAATGATTTTTTTTGGCCCTATTGATCCACCTACACGCCATCCAGTCATGGCATATTTTTTTGAAAATGTATATAAAATAACTGTTCGTTCCTGCATCCCTGGAATAGATACGATAGAAAGTGGATTACCCTCATAGATCATTTCATAATAAGCATCATCAGCCAAAACCCAAAGATCATGATCGATGGCCAATTGAGCAATCGCTTCCATTTCTTCCCTGGAAGATTCGGCAGAAAGGGGATTCTGGTAATTGTTATAAATGATTGCAACAGTTTTATCCGTAATAGATGCTTTCAATCTGTCTAGATCAATATCAAATCCTTTATTAGTTTGAACATAACCATACGGCATTGATCGGCCACCTTGATATTCAATTTGTGATTCATAAATTGGATAACCGGGATTAGGGAAAAGCACTTCATCGCCGGGATTCATTATAGCAGCAATGAATTTTCCAATAGTTGGTTTTCCACCGGGCTGAACGGATACATTGTCCGAACCATATACCACACCACGTTTTATCCCTACATCGTGAGCCAAAGATTCTCTTAAAGGCAAAATACCTTCTGATGGACAGTATCCCGTTTTACCATCTCGAATACCTTTTAAAGTAGCTTCTACTATATTTTCAGGTGTGGCCAGATTGATATCTCCCAAGTGAAACGGATATACTTTATGGCCTTTCTTAGCCCAAGCCTGCGCCTGCGCCGATACAGCGAATGCTGTTTCAGTCCCCAATTGGTTTAATTGATTTGCGTATTGCATATTCTTTTCAAATCATCTTTGCTAATGCTTTGCGAATAATTTCTTCTAATCCACCGGACAGATCTCCTGCTTTTTCTAAATCTTTTATAGTTTTGTTTATTTGAGCCGGTTTATACCCAAGGGATAATAATGCATTCACCGCATCTTTTACTGATGATGATCTATCACTTTCCATAAATCCTAATTCATCTTTACCATCGAAATCTGAAGCAAATTTTTCCTTCAACTCTACAATAATCCGTTTGGCTGTTTTTGGACCGATTCCTGGGATTACAGTTAAGGATTGCACATCACCAGATACAATCCGATTTTTGAACTCATTCGGGTTGGTCCCGGATAAAATATTCATCGCGGACCTTGGACCGATTCCAGTGATCGTATTCAAATTAATAAACAAGTTTCTCTCGGATGAATCCTTAAATCCAAATAGGTCGAGAATATCTTCCTTAACATGCAGATGTGTCAACAATTCTACTGGGTTACCAACTGAAGGAAGGCTTTCATAGGTCGATATAGAAATATGAATACGAAAGCGAATGCCATTTATATCCACAATGGCTTCAGTAGGACTTTTGGCAAACAATTTGCCCGTGATAGAATCCATTAAACTCATAAATATTTATTCTGGTTAATATGGCATAATCCAATTGCCAGCGCATCAGATGTGTCCAACGGTTTTGGTGGTTCATCCATTTTTAAAATTTGCTGTACCATGTATTGAACCTGTTTTTTATCCGCTGCCCCATTACCCACGACCGATTGTTTAACCTTTCTAGGCGCGTATTCTACAGACGGAATCCCTTTTGATGCAGCCGCCAATAAGAGCACACCACGAGCTTGCCCTAAAAGCAATGCAGATTTTACATTCTGGCTAAAAAAGGTATCCTCGATAGCCATAGCCTGGGGTTCAAATTTTTCTAACAATTCGGTCATATGGCTATTTAAATATTCTAATCGGTTAGGCAAAGCCTCATCGACCGGCGGTTTAATAGTGCCATAAGCCACCACCTGAATATTCGCACCCTTATAATCCAAGATTCCAAAACCGGTTACGCTCAATCCGGGATCTACACCAATAACTCTTTGTATTGTTTCCACCGAGGATAAATTGCATTTACAGGTTATAGATCTTCTTCATTCACATCAAGATTGGAATATAAATTTTGAATATCTTCATTTTCCTCTAAAGTTTCCATCAATACCATTAAACGTTTCACATCATCCCCTTCTACTTTCATGACATTTTTTGGTACCATTTCTACGGCGACAGAGGTCACAGCATATCCTTTTGCAGTAAGGGAATCCGATATGTTTACCGTATTAGATGGGGAAGTTGTGATTAGATATTCACCATCGGAACTGCTAAAATCGTCTGCTCCTGCTTCAAGAACTTCTTCAAAGACCAAATCTTCATCAAAGCCATTGGTCGATAAAGTAATCTGGCCCATTTTTTCAAACATCCAAGATACCGATCCATTTTCACCAAGTTTCCCTCCATATTTGTGCATAAGATGTCGAATTTCAGATACAGTCCTTTTTTTATTATCAGTAAGCACTTCCATAAAAAGAGCCACACCCCCTGGGCCGTATCCTTCATAAGTAAATTCTTCGTAATTAATACCCTCTAGTTCTCCTGTGCCCTTTTGAATAGCTCGGTTGATATTTTCATTTGGCATATTAGCTGCTTTAGCAGTAGATATGGCCTGTCGGAGACGTGGATTCGCATCAGAATCACCCCCGCCATCACGTGCAGCGATTATCAATTCCTTTATTAGTTTAGTAAATATTTTACCACGCTTTGCATCCGTAGCTGCTTTTTTACGTTTGATAGTCGCCCATTTGCTATGTCCGGACATAATTTCCTATGTGATGCTAATAATTAAAACACAAAATTACGACCGTGGAAGTCTGATTCCCAATGAAGGGATTAGCTGAAATGCCATATAAATCATTACAAATCATACAATCCAAATCTGTGGTTCGCGTCGCTTTTAATCGCCCCAAAGTACTTAATGCACTAAATGAGGAAATGATTGCTGAAACAACTGATATTTTCCAATCATTAAGTAAAGATATTTCAGTAAGAGTAGTTGTGCTAGAAGGAAATGGAAAAGCATTTTCTGCTGGCGCTGATTTAGCCTACATGAAAATGGCTGGAGAATCTAATTTAGCACAAAATGTACAACAGGGAAATAATTTGGCAAAAATGTATCAAGCTATTGACAATTGTACTAAGCCAGTAATTGTTAAAGCACATGGATATGCCATTGGTGGCGGTTTCGGCTTTTTAACCTTGGCGGATATTGCCATTGCTGAAGAGAATACTCAATTTTCTTTGAGCGAAGTAAAATTAGGCATTAACCCATCAATCATTGGTCCTTTTTGCATAAAGAAGATTGGCCTATCTCATTTTCAATCATTGGGTATTACGGGCGAATTAATTAATGTTGAACAAGCACTACGTATTGGACTTATTCACGAGATCTCAACCGCCGATAACATTGAAAACCAGATCAAGAAAAAAGTGAACCAATTATTATTAGCGGGGCCAAAGGCCGTTTCGGCTTTTAAAGCATTCTGTAAAAATATAAACCCGGATAAAAGCGCAGAAATGATTGCCCAACTCCGTGCCTCTGATGAAGGACAGGAAGGATTAGCAGCTTTTCTGGAAAAACGAAAGCCCAATTGGGTTGAAACACTTGATTAGATGAGCCAAAAAGTCCATATTGTTGAAGTAGGCCCCCGCGATGGCCTACAAAGCATAGCCGAAGAAGTTTCAACTGTTAATAAAGTCAAATTTATTGATATGTTGACTGAGGCAATATGCCCCGAAATCGAAGTGGCCAGTTTTGTTTCTCCTAAATGGGTTCCACAAATGGCCGATGCAAAGGAGATTACATCCTTAATTAAACGAAAGGATCAGATTATTTATACTGCGCTAGTACCAAATGTAAAAGGCCTTGAGAATGCAATTAAATGTGGATATCATTCTGTGGCCGTTTTAACTGCGGC
This sequence comes from uncultured bacterium, assembly GCA_964468295.1. Taxonomy (GTDB): domain Bacteria; phylum Fidelibacterota; class Marinisomatia; order Marinisomatales; family TCS55; genus TCS55. Next base: position 5,148 of record CAYXUK010000016.1, read on the forward strand.
TAGTGAATCATTTTCTCTAAAAAACACCAATTGTTCTATTGAAGAAAGCATAAAACGTATTGAAAAAATGATTCCTCATTGCAAAGAGAATAGAATTCGTATCAGAGGATATATTTCTACCTGTTGGGTATGCCCTTATGAAGGTAATATTGGTATAGAAACTGTTATTAAAGTTATCCAGTATTTAATTGATCTAGGAGTAGACGAGATATCCCTAGGGGATACAATCGGGAAGGCCACTCCGGAAGCTGTAGAACACCTACTAGAAATAATTCTAGATAGTTGGCCACCAGAATTATTCGCACTTCACATGCATGATACTTATAATATGGCATCAGAAAATATTGTGGTTGGGCTAGGGATGGGCTTACGCATTATTGACTCAAGCGCTGGAGGCGTTGGCGGATGTCCTTATGCTCCGGGTGCCGCTGGAAATGTATCCACAGAAACAGTAGCAAGGATTTGTATGGAACAGGGTTTTGAGACGGGTATTGATATTGAAAAATTAAAGTCAGCTGGAAATTATATTCAATCCATCACACAATCATAAATTATGTCAATTATTAAAACCAACATTAAACCCAAATCTGACAAATATAAATCAAACTTTGAATACCATACATCTTTGGCCTTGGATCTTGGTTCCAAATTAACGGAGATAAAAAAAATGGGGCCACCCAAAAGAGTGAATAAACAACGCTCACGTGGAAAGTTAACGGCCCGTGAACGAATTGAAGTTCTTATGGATCCAAATTCATATTTTCTAGAATTTTCTGCTTTTGCCGGTTACAAAGTTTATGAAGACAATTTGCCGGCAGCAGGAATTATTACTGGTATAATCAGAGTGCACGGACGGCAATCTGTTGTTGTTGCAAATGACGCCACTGTGAAAGGGGGCACATACTATCCTCTAACAGTTAAAAAACATCTAAGAGCCCAAGAAATAGCCATGGAGAATCATCTTCCATGTATCTACCTCGTTGATAGTGGTGGTGCCTTTTTACCAAAGCAAGATGAGGTATTTCCAGATAGAGAACATTTTGGTCGAATTTTTTATAACCAGGCCCAAATGAGCGCCAAAGGAATACCCCAGATCGCAGCAGTTATGGGATCCTGCACAGCCGGTGGTGCTTATGTACCAGCCATGAGCGACGAAGTTGTGATTGTCGATAAAACAGGAACCATATTTTTGGGTGGACCACCACTTGTTCAAGCAGCAATTGGAGAGATAGCCACGCCAGAAGAATTAGGAGGAGCCCGAATGCACACTCGAATCAGCGGTGTGGCTGATCATTTTGCTAAAAATGATGCTGAAGCATTAGAAATAATTCGGAATATTTTCGATCATTTCCCCAATTCCATCATGGAATCAAAGAAATTTGAAGCGCCAAAATATAATACTGAAGAAATTTTTGGTATCGTATCGAAAGACCATACCACTACATTTGATGTAAAAGAAATTATTGCCCGTATTGTTGATGGCTCTGAATTTCAAGAATTCAAAGCCGATTATGGAAAAACACTCGTGACCGGTTTTGCGAAAATTGAAGGGTGCTCATTAGGAATTGTGGCCAACAATGGAGTTTTATTTAGTGAACCATCAATTAAGGGCGCCCATTTTGTTGAATTGTGCTGCCAAAGAAAACTTCCTCTTCTCTTTCTACAAAATATCACAGGATTTATGGTCGGTACCAAAGCAGAAAAAGGTGGTATTGCCAAAGATGGCGCCAAGCTCGTTCAAGCAGTAGCATCTGCGAATGTACCTAAAATGACAATTATTATTGGAGGTAGCTTCGGTGCCGGGAATTATGCTATGGCCGGGCGGGCTTACCAGCCAAGGTTTTTGTGGATGTGGCCCAATGCTCGAATTTCAGTTATGGGTGGCAACCAGGCCGCTGATGTACTAGCCACCGTGAAAAAAGATCAAATGGAGGCAGATGGAGAAAAAATGAGCACAGAAGAATGGGAAAAAATCCGTAAACCTATCCTTGAAAAATATGAAAAGGAAGGCCACCCCTATTATGCTAGCGCCCGATTATGGGATGACGGAGTGATTAATCCTCTAGATACGCGTCAAGTGGTGAGTAAAGCGTTAAAATCTGTTAGAAATACACCAATTCCAGAACATCAATTCCCTGTATTTCGGATGTAGTGTCATTCACTATTGGTGAAACTCCGAAGATAATCGATCCAATAAAAATTTCGGTGGCCGTTTCGGTTTTCCATCTTTATCTATAAAACCATGAACTGTATGGCCTGTGACTAATAGCTGATTATCTATTTTACGATAAACTTCGTAGTCTATTTTCATGCGTGCCCGTGGGACTTTCTTAATCATTGTTCGGATAAAGATTTTATCTTCAAAACGGGCCCCTTCTTTATAATCAGCTGTTGCAGTAACAACAGGTAAAAAATAACCGTCCTTTTCAATATCGGTAACAATCAAATTAATACTTTTCAGCATTTCAGTGCGGGCCTGTTCAAAAAACTCAAAATAGCGGGAATAATAGACTACACCCATCTGATCAATATCTTTATAATAAATTTTGGTATTATAGTCGTAGGTGATCACTATGATTCTGTATAGACACCCATTTTTTCATAGCGTGATATCCGTCGTTCTAGAAAGGTATTCGGTTCTATGTCCTTTAAATTTTCTAATTCTCCTAGCAATACCTTTTTCAAAGTTTCAGCCATTTCATCAAAATTACGATGGGCACCCCCCAATGGCTCTTCAACAATCCGATCGCAAATTCCCATATTCATTAGATCATCCGGGGCGACTTTCATGGCATCAGCAGCATCAGGTGCTTTGGCAGCATCACGCCAGAGAATAGATGCACAGCCTTCAGGACTAATAACCGAATACCAGGTATTCTCTAACATTAGCATCCTATCACATACACCAATACCTAAAGCACCACCACTGGCGCCTTCACCAATGATTATGGCTATTACTGGTACTTTGAGTTTAGACATTTCCCATATATTTTTGGCAATAGCCTCTCCTTGTCCACGCTCTTCTGCTCCTATGCCTGGATAAGCACCAGGTGTATCAATTAAAGAAATAATCGGTAGATTAAATTTTTCTGCCAATTTCATAGTCCGTAGTGATTTACGATAGCCTTCCGGCCTCATCATTCCAAAATTTCGAAACAGATTTTCCTTCGTATTGCGTCCTTTTTGCTGACCAATGAACATAACACTCACTCCCTCGATGGAACCTATTCCACAAATAACTGCTGAATCATCGCTAAAATATCTATCACCATGAAGTTCGATAAAATCAGGCGAAAAAAATTGAATATAATCAAGTGAAAATGGTCTCTGGGGATGTCTTGCCAATTGAACACGCTGCCAGCGAGATAATCCAGAGAAAATCTCTTTTAAAGATAAATTTCGTTTGGTTTTCAGTTTGGACAATTCGGTAGAATGATCTGCCGAACTGGTATCTGCTTCTAATTCCATGATCTTAAGGTCAATCTCCTGGATAGGTTTTTCAAATTCTAAGTAGTAATCTGCCATAACGATTTAATAATTGGGCGAAAATTTAAACAATTACAATCCTGAAAAATTTATTTATTCCATCCAAATATACGCCATATTCGTAGACGCCACACCACCCATACAGCTTCAAACATAATAGAGCGGCTCATCTTGGATTCTCCAATAGTTCGGTCAATAAAAATAATAGGGTGCTCCACTAAACTATAACCTTTAATCCAAGCTCGAAAGTTCATCTCTATCTGGAAAGAATACCCCGAAGAACGAACCTTATCTAATTCAATCGATTCCAAAACCTTTTTGGACCAGACTTTGTATCCCCCGGTAGCATCTTTCAATGGCATACCTGTTACTATGCGGGAATACAAATTTGCCCCATAACTGATTACTAGACGTCGGATTGGCCAATTTACTACACTGACTCCATTAATGTACCGACTTCCAATCGTAACATCATGATCGTTCAACAATTTTATCATTTTGGGAATTTCTTTAGGGTGGTGGGACATATCGGCATCCATTTGTACAATCGCTTCATAATGCCGATCTAAAGCCCATTTAAAACCAAATATGTATGCCTTGCCAAGACCATCCTTTTTATTTCTGATCTCTAAATGAAGGTTAGGATAGGTCAATTGAAGATCTTGGACAATTTTTGCTGTACCATCGGGAGAATTATCATCCACAATCAACAAATGATAATTTGGATCTATTTTGAATATTTTTTCAATAAGCATAGCGACATTTTTATGCTCATTGTAAGTAGGTGATATAATCAACGTTTTCATTTGAACAATTGCTTACGAATTTTCTCCAAACAAGTTTCAACTGAATTGGGGACGATTCCCAGTGCTGATTCAATTTTTTCTGTTGTTAACCCACTTCTTAATGGACGCGGTGCGGTTTGATTTAAATCAGCAGTTGAAATGGGTGATACCAAGGTTTTATCCAAGTCAAATACTTTTGCGATAATCAAAGCAAAGTCATATCGATTTATAAGGTCTGCATCACCATAATGAAATAAATCAAAAGCCTCTACTTTAATCAGTTTCTCAATCAGCGGAGCTAAAGATTCAGTCCATGTTGGATTATTCCATTGGTCATCAACAACATGAATGTGCTTACTTGCAGATAAGGAATCTACCACCCATTTCACAAAACTGGCCTGAGTCAGTTTTGTGAAACCATAGAGTACATTGGTTCTAAGAATGGTTATCCTAGTGTGATTTGTACTTAACCAATTATCAGCGTCAAGTTTCGTTCTTCCATATACAGAAATAGGGTTGGTTTTATCTAATTCGCTATATGGACCTGCTCTGCCATCAAATACATAATCGGTGGATATTTGTATGAAATGACCTTTAAACCCATTGCATAGATTTTTTACCCCATCCACATTAATTGCTCGCGCTAATGAAGGATTATTTTCACATTCATCTACATCAGTCATTGCAGCAAGATTCAAGATTATATCAGGATTGGTCTCTGCCAAAACCTGGTCAACAGTTTTTTCATCAGTAATATCAAGGTGCATCCCATTACCAAGAATGACACTATCACTAATAAATAAATTAAAGTTTGACTTTAAGTGTTTTATACAAGCTTCTCCAAGTTGGCCATATGAACCTGTTATTAATATAGATTTCATAATAAATTTTTATTAATTATTTATTCTGTTATTCTGAAAGAATGAGCCACAATATCTACTTGCCTTAGTAGTAAATATTTGTCCTTACCTGGATGAAAAATCATTAAATGAATAAAGAAAGTTCGATTGGTTGCCTCATCGTAAAACAGGTAAGAAATAAAGGGGCCTCCTTGCGCTTCTTCAATACTTTCCCATAGTCCTGTAATTTTCCATGCACCCCAATGGTTAAATGATACTGGTTCGATTTGAAATAAATAATCCACGTACCGGATACTTTCAAAATATTCAGGAATGAGTCTTTTTACATAATCATCTACTGAAGCACTATCAGTGTAGGATAAACCCTCTTCCCATTGGACCGCCAACCATCGGTAAGGAATATCACGTCCCATCCAAAAGAATTGTTGCTCAGCACTATTAGCAATCACAGTAAAACCCCATGGAATATTTATAGTCCAGTTATATTTTTCCTCTAGTTCTTTTTCAAGTTTTGTCTGACGAGAAGATTTCCCAAATAAATGAACACTCTGCCGTTTAAAAAAAAGATCATCATATTGTTTTTTGAGCCAGGGACCTTGGTCTTCTGCACGTTCCAATAGCTTATCTATTGTTAAACCATTCATAATGAGATAGTTCTGGTTTCTCGCAAAGACATCCTTTGCAAAGATAAGTTGGTTCTGCTCTTCCATGGTGGATTTATACTGGGCTGGTGATAATAGGTTTTTTACCAATTTCACACCCAGATTTCGTGGATTGTCTCCAACGGCAGCAACAATGACATTTACATGGTTTTTCACATCGTTATAATTTTCCGGATCCGCCCAGACTATGCGATAGTATGGTTCTGGTTGTGGTGTGTATAATGTATCATTGAAAATCGTAGTGAGCACAGTCCGAATAACATCTCTGTCTTCGAAAGACGTTACCACCACTAACTCATTATCCGCGCCCTGTGCACGTGGTTTGACAACATCACATCCTTCCCAAATCAATATTATTGTGAAAAAAAGTACAAGTCGTGTAATCATCAAGTGTTTATTCATTGTTCAGTATAAAATTAGCTCGTTGTTTTTCAAAAAGAACAGAAAGAACCTTTACCTGCACACGATCACCTAGACGATATTCCTGATTATATTTTTTCCCTCTAAGGCAATAAAGATCTTCGTCATAAGTATATTTATCATCCTCAAGTGTGTCCAAGTGAACAAGCCCTTCTGCCAATGAAGATTTTAACTCTACGAACAAGCCAAAGTTCACTACACCTGAGATGATACCATCAAATGATTCTCCAATTCTTTCCTCTAGCCAACGTAACTGTTTCATTTTGATATATTCCCGTTCAGCGGTTAGTGCTTGAATTTCACCTGTATTGGAAAGTTGCACCACTTTTTCCATAAAGTCCCGCCATTCTTTTCTTGGCTTGAGGGATTGATCACAAACCATTTTGATTACCCGATGTACCATGAGATCGGGATAGCGCCGAATAGGCGAGGTGAAATGGGTATAATGCTGGAACGCTAAACCAAAATGTCCCTGATTTTTCATGGAATACGCCGCTTTCGACATGGTTCGTAAAGTAACATTTTCAATTAAATGGCGATATGGTGAATCTTCAACATGCTTGAGGACATTTTTAAAATCATTCGGAGATAAATCACCTTGAGGGACTTGCACACCTAAACGTAACAATTTCAATAGACTACCGAAACGGTCCACTTTCAGTTTATCCGGTTTGGCATGGACACGATATACAAATGGAAATTTCTTTGGTACTTTCTTTGGAATTTCCGCTGCCACTACTCGATTGGCTAAAAGCATGCATTCCTCAACAATACGGTGGGATTCCACTCTTTCACTGGGTCTTATCTCATGTGGAATTCCCTTATCACCCATTTCAAAGATAGGCTCTGGAATATCAAAATCAATACTCCCCCCCTCTGATCGATGTTTGAACAGAAAAGCGGCAAGACGCTTCAATTGATTCAGTTCTTTTTTGAATTTGTTATCGGACTTTAGAGAAATGATATCTTGCACATCCTGATATGTGAATCGCGCTTTACTATTGATCACTGTTGGTAAGATCTCTGAACCAACTACGTTATAATCCTTATCTAGTTGTATTATTGCGGATACAGCCAATCGATCCACATTGGGCCTTAGAGAGCACAGGTCCGCGGAAAGTTCCTCAGGAAGCATGTGTACTACACCTTCGGTAAAATAAACTGATGTGCTCCGGTTCATGGCTTCCCGATCAACAGCGGAATTGGATGCCACAAAATAACTTACATCAGCAATATGAACTCCCAATATATGACCATTTTTCTTAGATTGAATTGAAATAGCATCGTCAAAATCTTTTGCATCCACGGGATCAATGGTGAAAGAAAGCCAATCTCGCAAATCCCGTCGGTTCGGTATTTCTTTATTAATCCATTCCTGGTTGAATCCTGCCACTTCATTCATGACTTTTTTGGAGAATTCCTGATGATAATCAAACTTGTGCATAATCATTTTTACATCGTTCGCTGGGTCATCTGCCCTGCCCACAATCGATTCTAATTCAGCTATGATCGGATCGAAGGCACGCCCCCAATCTTTGACTCTTGCTTTAATGATTTGCCCTTCTCCAAGATCTTTTTTGTATTTGATGAGCTTGATTCCACGGCTTGGATTAACAGGTGAAATAGCCATAAACATTTTGCCAGCATGCCGATAGGTCACACCGATAAAATATTCGGAACCTCGTTCAATCACTTGATCTACTCTACCTCTGGGCCCCTGAGGGCCTTGACGTCCCTTTAGACTAACCCGAACTCTATCTCCATGTATGGCATCAGCCATGGATCTCCTGCCAATAAAAATGTCTTCTGAATCATTTTCAGTAATGACAAAACCAAATCCTTTTTGGGTAACAGTTAATACTCCCTCAAATGTATTAGACTGACGAGATAGTGTATAGCGCTTACCTTTTACTTGTTTGATCTGCCCTGCATTCACCATTTCCTTAAGGGTGTTTTTCATAGCCACCATATCTTGCTGTCTAAAATTCATACGGCGGATAATTTCCTTTTGGCTAAATAGTTTACGCGGATGTTTTTTGAATATGTTTAGTATTTTTTTTCGCATTATAAATTAGAACTGAATTTTAGATGAATTTTTGGACCCGTTGATTCGCTGGAGAACCCGGCTGCAATATCCAATGATAAGTTTCCATTATAATGCCGAACTCCCAGCCCATAGCCGGGTTTAATGCTTAAGCCATCTGCAAATGGAATATCAGTATATAGAAATATTTGCGAGCGACTCAGATCTCCAAATATCCATTCCGTTGTTTGAATCATTACCCAATCAGCGTTGAATTGGTTCTCGTAGTAACCTCGCAGGGTTCCAGCTCCACCAAATCTTACTTTTTTAGCTAATGGCAAATCCCTTTTATCAACCCGCTTACCTTGAGCCCAGAATGAAAAATATAGCACCGAATTTTTTAGCAAATTATAGTAACCAAAATTCCCTTCAGCTTCCAACACTTTTGATTGACCTTGGCGGTCTTCCCACCGACCTAGGTTAATCTCAAATCCCCAATAACTCCCCTGGTAAGGAAGCCAGCGATTGTTCCTTTGGTCACCCAACACGCCTAAGATTAAAGATTCCGAATTATAATCAATTTGATCAACCATATCATGGATATTTTCTTTTTTCCCACCAATCATCCAACGGCCAAAAGGACCCGTACTCGTGGCCATTCCTGAGGAACTTTCAAGAATATAAGCATCTTCCATAAAATCCTGCAGGAATTCGGCTTTTGCGCCAAAGGGCAATCCAAAAGGAAAAGGTATCTCATAAGCAATATTTAAAAAGCGAGATTGGTCATTGGGTTGACGCCATTCCAAATCAGAGATGGTCCCGTTTCCACGGGGATTCTCCAAGTGCATATCTACCTCACCTGATGTCAACCATTTACCATCCGTTCCTTAACTACCGCCAAAAATACCACTAATCTGGCTTTTAAATTGAGGATGAAAATTAATCACAGCAGCAACCTGTTTGTTGCCATACTGTGCAAATGATACAAAAGATTGATTATTTAAAAAGCTATAGGCACCTTTAATATTTCGAAATTGGGTAATAACTAGGTTTTGATTAGAAAGTCCCAATAAAGGGTGAAATAAGCTCCTTAGGACCTTTTGTTGTACAGACTTGTCACCCTTAACATGTATTGAATCAATTTTTGCCAATGTTGTTACAAAATCATAATCCGCATTATCATTAAGAATATAATAGTTTTTCCATGCTCCTTTTTCTTCGAGATCAGCATATAAGATCGAATCGATCTGCTGGGCAAACCCTAAACTAAATAATGATATATAATGAATAATTCTAAAAATGGGCACGTAATTCACCCCTCAATTTGATAAAATTATTATAACGTATGTCATCCACATACAATAGTGTGGCATTTACCGAAAGTGTACGGCCCAAAAAGGTAGAAACCATAATATTTGCGCGTAAAGTACGTTTATCAGCAATCCCATTCAATGCTTCTGGTGGCATTTCCGGGAATCCATTAGCGATATAATATTCCATATTGCCTTCCAAACGGCCATCCTTCCCAATAAAATGAATCCAGTTTATTTTGAGGCCGTATGCATCAACAAATTCTTGCTTATCCTGATTGATTACAATACGATCACGGTAGTAAATAAAACGGGAGTCCCATTGAAAACTTTTGGCATTTTGACCTTTGATCCCTAAACCAGAATTAAATCCATTCAGACTTCGATTTGTAATCCGGTTGAATTCAGATGATACTTTGGAATGATGAAGATCACCTTCAATCATCAATTGAAGATTGTTTTTCAGGGGTAAGAGAGATTCTAACGCATACTCAGTTTGATCTTTTCTTTCCCAACCACGAGGGTCTAATCCATTATAATTGATTCTATTCTGCCACCAAAAACGATGGCGATTCTTCAATCCTTTTTTCTTATAAATTAGCTCATGTCGATTATTGTAGCGAGCCCACTGCACTTTTTTTCCAATAACAGATTCTCCTAACGAAAATTTAGGCCCATGATAATCAGTTCGGTTTAACAAGTAGTATTTCCAATGCTTAAAACGATCAAATTTCCATTTGGAAAAGTCCGCAGAGAATCGGGTTAGCCCATCAAGCTGTGAACCATATCGATGATCCCCAGTCAAAACTGTGTGAGCGATGTAAGCACCATTATCATCACTCACATATTCGTTGACCAAGGCATCATATCTATAATGACCAAGTCCAACTCCAATAGAATCATAAACAACGGCACGTGTTTCGCTCATGGATGTTTGTGAATTCAGTACAAAATCAAACTGAAATGGACTGTCATTCTGCCGGTAATTCACGGCAGCGCGAATAGCGTTGAAATCATTTTGAATCTGTCCATCTTCATTTTTTTGAATACGTTGACGAAACATCCATTCTTGTCTCCAACCGGATAAATTTTGGTTTTTAAAATCAATTTGAGTGAACTTACCACTCATAACTCTTTTCATCCCTTGTGAATTAATTGGCATCATCTGCTGGTCTTCCCGATTACCCAGTCCAATTGAAAATTCTCTAGTTTTTTCTTTATATACTAGGCCCAAAACTGAATCATCGAAGCGATAACTATTTTCCCGGTATTCATGACTGTACTTAATAAATGGCTGTATACGTCCATCAAGTAATTTTATGTTGATATCTGCCTCTTGAAATACTGAATCGGAGCGAACTTGGTTTAACACCACATCCATTCTTTTTAAATTGTGCCCACGATAACTGAAATCTAGGTTGAATCTGTTTTTCTCCTGTAGGCCGCTAGAATATTGAGAAAAGTTCAATTGACTCATTAAGCCATCACCTACAACAATTTGAGATGATATTGATGAAAGGGCTTCACTGCCTATTGATGACCCCTGCAAATCCCAAACCTCGTTGAAATTTACATGGCGATCCCTGCTCATGGATTGAAATTGGTTTGAATTCTGCCAGTGTTCAACCTGGTATCCTGCTTCAATTTTACCAAGAGTTACCGGTTTATGGCTAAGTGCCAAACGGAATGCATTTCCATTTAGTTCACTACTTTTTTGAGAGGAAAATAAATTTTGATCTCGAATTGAGAAAGCGCCCTCAGTTGTTAGTGCGGCATCTTCTTTGATTTTAATAGTTGAATTAACCTGAAAAAACTGATGGCTTGCTGCCGCTTTGATTGTTGATCCCGGTGAATATCGTTCACTGACACTGTTTGAGATATCATCAACATATTCATAATAAATGCGGTTTTTTTCAGATATTTTTCGAATATAAAACCCTTCTGGGTCCAAATTGAATGTGATGGTAAATCGTTCAACGGATGGATTTTTATAATTTCTGAAAATGAAAATTTCATTGATCTTTTCATAATCACCCAATGAGTCTGGAATAACACCCGATTCATAAAGAATATCCTTTGATTGAAAAGTTGATTTTTGCTGGTTTGTTAAAAATGAGCCTGCTTTATTATCTCGGTCATCGATATATATAACGTTATATTGAAAACGATCCCCCACATTTCCATCTAATCCTGTCTCTAGATAATTTGATTTGTAATTGGTTCCGGAATACTGATATTCAATATCAATATCAGAATCAAAAAATATTAGATATTGCGGTGTAAATGTAATCTCACCTGACGCGTAATTAATCGTGTAGTCCCGGTCTTCCCCGCGAGAAAGTTTTTGACCGTTAAGCCAAACGGTCTCAGAACCAGCGGAAATAATGACATTCCTCATACCTTCTTTTGATGTTAAAAAATACGGGCCCTGATGCCCATCCTTTCCTTTCATTTCCAACCTGTGATATTTTCCCTTTGATTGACCAATCACAGCCCTAAAATTGGTGTTATTAGAATTAATGCTATTCTTTATGCCTACAATATTTCTATTATTATTATTATACTTACCAGATTTATTAATTATTGTTAAGTCCCCAGCAGTTAATTCCCCTGCGGGATAGGCAACGTTTAAATAAACCTTATCCAGTTCGTCCAAAGCTGCTGTCGTACCTTCCGGTTGGATAGGAATGGATTCATCAGTAACTGTTCCAGAGACCTGAATATTTTCACTGAGTTTACCAGCAACCTGAAAGCGCAATCCGCCATTCAACCCACCGGCACCTTGGGTATTCATTTCAATCCCACGAAAGAATGTTCCCGATGCATTAATTGGATATGACCTCATGATTTTTTGTGAATTATTTTCTGCTTTTAATATAATGTGCGTTGTATCCTTTTGATTGATAATTAAACTATCCAAAACAGGTAAAGAATCTATAATCGGGCCAATTTTTTGGGATAATTCGATCTGAGTTGAATCTTGTGAAAAGAAGATCGCTGGTAAAGCAAAAAAGCAAAGCGACTTACGGATAGACATTTATATCAAAAATAATCAGTTCGTCTTCTGTAAGAACATGAAGAAAATCTTTATCAATGAATGCATCCTTTATTACAGATCCCTTCATTGGAAGTACAAAAGGATTTTCTTCCAAAAACTGAATATCTCCATTATTATTAAGGATTAACCAAGTTTGAATGAAAGGTAAAATAATATTTGGTTTATCAATATCAACCTTAAACCGTCTCTCTAATTTACCTGTACGTGAAAGCAGGTGAATTTCATTTAAACAATCAAATAAAATGGCAATACCATCATTTTTGCCAAATCTCATAGATGTCACACAATTTTCTGCGAATGGATAAGTATTCAGATCAATAAAACGTCTTAATCTATCTGAATTAGATCCTGTTCTATATATTTCATGAGTATCTGGAGAATAAATATAATTTCGACCGTGGCTATCCAAGCTCATAAGCGTGGGAAACAATGTCTCACCATTGATTAAAAGTGAAATGGAATAAATAAGATTTAATTGAGTATCATATCGGCTAATTCGGCTATTCGAACGATCTAGAATAAGCAAATCCAATTGACTGGAAACTATATCGATTGGATCAAACAATCCTGTGTTACCGGTACCAAATCCGCCATTAACAAGTAATGTATCATTGACCCATTGCCCTACCCTTCGCTGATTTAAATCTAGCAGGATTAATCCATTTGGGGTTTTGACGAATCGATCAGGTTGAAATTCAGGCCCAATTATATTTTGCGTGAGGTCAATTCTGCCGACTTCACGTACTGTTTGAGACAGACTAACCCCAATAATGCATAGAAAAAGAAAAAGGGGGATCGACCTATTATTCAGATGGTACTTCCTGCTCCGTTTTGATGGGATGAGTCAAAAACCACGTACCAATACCAATCATTGCTAAAGAGATAATTTGGGAACCGGTCAAACCGAATAAGTATTTTGTATTCAATCTTAATAATTCAATCAGAAATCTTTCGGATCCTGCCAGAATTAAATAAGTAAAAAAGAGGCTCCCCACTACAGTAATGGATGTCCTCTTATGATAAAGATAACCAAAAATTCCAAAACCTATTAAAGTTTCATAAATCTGCGTGGGATGAACCGTTAATAATCCCGGTTCAAAACCTTCTAAGCTCACCCAAGGATAATAGGATTGAAAAATACTATATGTGGATGGTGGCAATCCTTCCGGGAATGATATTCCCCATGGCAAATGTGTCGGCTGACCATAATCATCGCCAACTAATAGACATCCGATTCGGCCTATAGCATATCCCAAAATCAAAAGCGGTGCTACAATATCAGCAAATCTGATCCATTTTAAGTGATTTTTTTTAATTACATATGTTACAGCTAAGGTTCCCCCCATCAGTCCACCCAAAAACACTAATCCTGCACCACTGAATATCATCCCTATGGGATCAGATTTAACCCGATCAAAGTTTTCAATTAAATAATAAATTTTAGAACCAAGTATTCCACCAATAGCCGCAGCGAAAACAATATCAGCTGACAGTTTAGCATCATAGCCTAGGCGTTTTAAATCTTTATTGAGAAAAAAATAACAGGAATAGAACGCCAACATAAGCATAAACCCATAGGAATTGATCACTGGATGAAATTCAAAACCAAAAAAGCTGATTTCGCCAAAATCAAATATAATAGGCCACATTTATAGTTGTACTCCACAATTTGAACAATATTTCTGATGGACTTCAATCGGTGTACCGCACTGAGTACAAAATTTTCCCTTGCCACTCTTATCTACAGTTTCCATTTCGCCTTTATGTTCTAACTTTCGCTGGGTGTGAAACATCCATCCCACTACAATTGCTACGACCCCAAGCACCACTAAAGGCTGCCACAAAGGTAATCTGTGACGAATCGGAGGAGTCTTTGGCTGACTGGGCTGGGGCGCCGCGGATGAAGGTGAATTATCAGACAACATCCCTTGTAGTGTATTGATTGAAATATCATTGCTTGGATTGTTATAATTAAATGATATGGATTTATTTGTATTTGCACGAAAGTTATTCAGATGAATTCTTTTAAAATTTAATCCATGCTGATCTTGAAAGGTTTCAGCTTCTTTTTCGGAAAAAGTAAAATTTTCAGCTACCAATGGTTCCTGTAGAATAATATGTGCATCTTCAATATCATGATTGATCTCGAGATTAAACTCGCCTGAACGATTGGTTCCGTTTTTTTCAATAGGATAAAAAATGAAAATTCGAAATTTTGATTCCAAAACACTAACCTGAATAAAAGAACGGTTATTGGTATTAAGTACAGAAAGGTGTTTCACTTCTGCTTCTGAATCAGCACTACCGCTAACAAAAAAAACACTGTCAGTATTGGCGGGAACACCCATCTCAAAATTAAGCGGTAAACTTTCCGCTTTTACTTCACCATCTACTTCAGCCATAATACCATCAAAATAATATTCGGAATAAACAATAACGTCAAATAGATCAAATGATGATGATTGTCCAACAAGAGCGCCCAGTTGAAATAGAATGAATAAAACTTTTTTCATTTTGAAAATATTCCCCCGAAAACGGAAAATGAAATTACATATTCTCTATACTATTAATCATATCGAAGTCGTGTATTTCACCAATACAAATAAATCATAAATGGTATGTGTATAGGCCGCCACACCGAAACCTCGCAGTACATAGATGCCTCCCAAAACAATCCCAGCAACTATACGAATAAAAAATAAATTAATAGTCGGGGAATCGCCATAAGCACCTATAAAATGAAATCCGGAGAACACCACCGCTGCCAGTAAAATAGCACCAGTTTTCTTCCAAAATTCTCCCCATTGAAAAATAAATCCAAGTATCGTAGCCAGTCCAGAAATCAGAACTACCCGAAAAACAAATTCCTCATAAATACCAGCGCCAATGGCTAATACGATTTGCTGAAGCAATCTCCCGTCTTTACCGTTCATTAACAAGATTGGAAACCAAATCATTGTCATTGTCAAAATAATGGCCCAACCAATGCTTTCAAACAACATCGTAATTAAATATTCCCCTTGTATAGAAGTAGACATTAATTTTTTCTTCTGTCGTAAGAAAGCCACAATAAAACCTATCAAAAAAGTGCCGCTGAAACCGTAAACTCCAAAAAAGCCGAAATTTTCTAATATCTGCCGCATTAAAGCATCGGCTCCGTTTCTTAGCAGTGGAAGATCAGTAGTGGATATGGCAAAAACACCAATCTCATAAATAAGGAATAAAGGTAAAGTAAATATAAAACTGTAGAGCGGCGTGTGAGTTTCTTTCCAGTAATTTTGTGCATTCATAATCAATAAATCTGCTGTTCAGATAATCGAGGATTAAAATACTCGGACACTAAAAAATATACTTATTTTTCTAATCTGAATCAATTTGTAACACGGCGAGAAGTGCTTCTTGAGGAATTTCCACCTTACCAATTGATTTCATACGTTTTTTTCCTTGTTTTTGCTTTTCCCAAAGTTTTCGCTTTCTTGTGATATCTCCTCCATAACATTTTGCGGTGACATTTTTTTTAAGCGCTTTTACCGTGCTTCGAGAAATGACCTTACTCCCTAGTGAAGCCTGTATAGGCACATCAAACATTTGCCGCGGGATAAGTTCTTTCAATTTGGAACAAAGTGTAACACCAAGCTGATAAGCATCATCCGAGTGAGTAATAATAGATAAGGCATCCACGATTTCATTATTGATCAGGATATCTAATTTTTTTAAATCACCAGAAACAAAATCGATTAATTGGTAATCCAGTGAAGCATAACCCTTGGAGGTCGATTTCAACTTATCATAAAAATCAAAAATGATCTCCGCCAAGGGCAGATCATAATACAACTGGGCCTTTTCTGCAGTTAAATAATTTGTATTCTTATAAATCCCACGTTTATTCTGACAAAGAGTCATGATGCTTCCAATAAATTCTTTGGGCGTAATAATCTCCGCTGAAACGTGAGGTTCTAAAATGGTCTGAATTTTACCAGACGCCGGCATTTTTGCTGGCGTATCTACTTCAATGATTTTTCCATCCTTAAGTTGAACTTTATAACGTACGTTAGGTGTTGTCGTGACCAAGGCCAAATCAAATTCACGCTCCAATCTTTCCTGGATAATTTCCATATGGAGAAGCCCTAAAAATCCACAACGGAAACCAAATCCTAAAGCTTGACTCGTCTCTGGTTCATATTGCAGTGAAGCATCGTTCAATTTCAATTTATCTAGGGCCATGCGCAATTGGTCATAATCATCAGTATCAGAAGGATAAAGCCCAGAAAAAACCATTGGCTTGACTTCTTTAAAACCAGGTAATGCTTCCGCTGCAGGCTGCTCCTTGGTAGTAATTGTATCGCCTGGTAAAATATGAGACACATCGCGTATACTGGCTAAAAGATAACCGACATCTCCAGCGCGAAGTTCCTTTGTCGGTACTTTTTTCAATACAAAATGACCCACTTCAGTTATATCATATTGTCGATTATGGGCGAAAAAGCGCGCAGTTGTCCTCGGCTTGAGGACACCTTCAAATACTCGAACATAAGGAATAGCACCCTTATAATTATCATACATAGAATCAAAAACCATAGCCTTCAGAGGAGTATCTGATAAATTTGTTGGCGGTGGAATACGATCAACAATGGCATCAAATACCCCCTGGATACCTAATCCGGTTTTAGCACTAGCCAATATAATCTCTTCTTCGCCACACCCCAGCAATTCAATTAATTGTCCTTTCACTTCTTCTACGCGGGCTGATGCCAAATCCACTTTATTGATTACCGGTATAATGGTCAAATCGTTTTCAGTCGCGAGAAACGTATTGCTAACTGTTTGAGCTTCCACACCTTGGGCAGCATCCACGAGCAACAGCGCCCCCTCGCAAGCCGCAAGTGATCGTGATACTTCATATGAAAAATCTACATGTCCAGGGGTATCAATTAAATTGAAAACGTAATTTTGGTTATCACTATGCCTGTAGTGCATTTGTATGGGGTGACTTTTAATAGTAATTCCCCTTTCTCTCTCTAGGTCCATACTATCCAGGACTTGATCTTTCATTTCCTTTTTAGATAGTGTTTTCGTCTCTTCCAAAAGACGGTCTGCCAGGGTGGATTTCCCGTGGTCGATATGGGCGATTATACAAAAATTGCGTATATAAGATGTAGACACGGAATGAAAATTACCTTACTCTGTGTGCAAACCACGATTCAAAAATCAAGTTATTTCAAAACATCTTTTGTAATTTGATGAACATTCTATAATTGTGATAAACTAAATACGATATGAAAAAATTCTTATTATTCCTTCTTTTAGGTTTACTGGCCTGCCAAAAAGAAGATGACGAAGATTTGAGCCCTTTCGTTGGGACATGGACTGTTACTGAAAAAGGTATCTACCAAGTAGCAGATTGTTCAGGTGAAATTGACGATATTGAGTGGCGAGGAATGAAAGGCAAGGGTGTCACTATTACTTTAGAAATTAATAAAGATGGTACCGGCACTGAGACAATAACCGGCCCAGAGCCAAGCGTTACCACATTTACATGGTATGATGTAGGTATTACATTTTGTTTTGGTGACAATTGTTATGTTTACACGATGGCTAATAATCAACAATCATTTTCTGTTGATAGAACAGTCGATCCCTATTGTATTGATGAAGACTATGCAGTAACAGAACACGATTCAAAAAGGGCATGCGAATTGGCAAGTACCGGCAACGAGTGGTTCCCAAAAGAGTGTCATAAAACAAAATATAAAAGAAAAAATGACTAACCAATGCTCCGACAATTATCAATAGATAAAGATAATATCATGAACAAAATTATAATTTTGTTATCGCTTTTGGCTTTTTTTGCTTGCGAAGATAATAAAGATGATGATTCTAGCCTCATCGGCACCTGGGAATTATCAAACATGGGTGAATATGCCAATGCAGATTGCACCGGTGAAGTGGATAATACCATGGGGGCATTGGCTCTAGCCTTTGGTATGAAGATTACCATGACAATCAAATCTGATGGAACGGGAACTTATTCAATTACAGCAGGGGATGTGAATCAGGATGTCTCCCTTACATGGGATGAAAATAAGATTTGTTTAATGGGAGAATGTATAAACTACAAAGTAAGTGACAATTCTTTTAGTCTTGATCAACTGACAGAAGCCTCCTGCGAGGATGATTACGGCGATGAAACGAATCACAGCACGAAAACTGCATGTGAATCAGCCGGGAATGAATGGATCGAGGCTTCCTGTGCACAGATGACTTTTACAAAAAAATAAACTCCAAAAGAGGATAAAATCCTCTCATAAGGGTTTTTATTGAATGATTTAATAAATTATTAGATTTGTCCGTTAAACTTGACAGACACCAGTTTCGACACACCTTTTTGTTCCATCGTGACACCGTATAAATAGTCCGCTGCTTCCATGGTAAGTTTGTTGTGTGTTACTACAATAAACTGGGTATCTTCAGCAAACTTATTCAATACACGCTTGAATTTCTGAATATTCACATCATCCAAAGGCGCATCCACTTCATCCAAAATACAATACGGACTTGGTTTATATTGATAAATAGCAAATAGCAGTGCAATAGCTGTAAGCGATTTTTCCCCGGTTGAAAGCATACGAAGGCTTTGATTTTTCTTGCCAGGAGGCTGTGCATGTATGGCAATATCTGATTCCAGAGGATCAGGATCGCCAATTAAAGACAATGATGCTGAGCCACCTTCAAAAATCAATTCGAATAAATTGGAAAAATTGAGTTTAATCTGGTCAAATGTTTCCTGGAATTTTTTTCGTGCAACCTTGTCAATTTGCTGAATTGTTTCACGTAAATTATCTTCAGATGCAAGCAAGTCATCACGCTGCTCTATCAACATCTGTAAACGATCCTTTTCCTCCTCATATTCGATCTGAACAGCCATATTAATAGGTCCAATTTTTTCAATACTACGTTGGATACTTTCAATTCGTAATTCCAAATCATCCAATTCTTCATCCACAATTAAATCAGTTGGGACCTCCATTTCATAACGATCCCGAATCCGTTCTCGAATGATATTGATTCGCTGTTCCATTTCAGCAATTTTCAATTCATTGGTCTTCATTTCTTCCAGCAAGGCTTCACGGGTTTGTTGTTCCGAACGAATCTGATCCTGAATTTTCTCCATAGACAGGTAAGTGTCATTAGCAGCGCTTTGCTTTAAGTTTAAGATAGACTTTTCCTTAGCCAATTGGCCATTAATTGTCTGCAATTCTTTTTCAGCATCTGATATCTGTTGAGCCAATAATTTCCGTTGGTATTCCAATTTTGATATTTCATCACTGATAGCTTTTTTTCGAACCACTAACTCCTGAATGGTATATTGAGCTACTCGTTTT
>CAYXUK010000017.1:0-24480 GCA_964468295.1 uncultured bacterium
TTTATTTTGGGCCGTAAGTAATATAGGCAATATCATTGCTATAATTCCCACGGTTGTGATTGTTTTCCGAATCACATTTACCTCCTTGATTTAATTATCATCTACCAAAGATGATTGTGTATTCCCATCCCTGAGGATTGCCATCGCCGGTAATGTCATCAAAACCGTAACCCATGTCGAAACCAAGCTGTCCAATCATGGGCATAAAGAATCTTATCCCAATACCAGCAGATCGTTTAAGTTCAAGCGGATACCTCCGCGGAAACCCCAAGGACTGCATAAGCCGTGTATCATTCCACACCCCGCCTGCTTCTGCAAACAACATTGCGTAAACAACCGGATTTTCAGAAAGTGGCACTCTAAATTCTGTTGTATGCTTTAACATCGTGTTACCACCGATACTACGCCCCTGCGATGTTGTTGGGCCAACAGCATTATCTGGATATCCTCTAAGCATCGTCCCGTAAGGAATACCGTTACCACCCATAATGAATCTTTCATAAGGCGGGATATAAGCAAAATTATCGCCGCCAGTATTTAACATTTGGATGGTACCTACTTTCAATGAACTGGTTAATACAAATTTCCAGAATGTAGGTGTATACCAGTCTAAAGTCAAAACATGTTTATGGTAATTCTCATCACCACCTAAAATGCCTCCGGAAAATGTAGATTCCCATGTTGCACGTGATCCTTGGGTCGGGAACTCGGCCCGGTCACGACTGTCACGGCTAATAGATTGTCTTAAACTTATACCTGTGGATTCACGGAAATTTCCAATATACTGATTAAGAATCTCTTCATCACCCATGTATTCAGCTTTTCTCACAGTCATCTCCCAATAGGCTCTAAAATAATCATCTGGCCATTTTAATCGCCGTCCCCACTGTATTGATGCTCCTCGTGATCTTTGGTCAAATGGGTAAAAATAATATGAGTTCCCCTGTCCTCTAAATGTATAAAAAATAGAAAACCCAATTCGATTTGGAGTGTCCCTGAACATTGGATCCATAAAGCGTATATTAAAAGATTCATATTTCCCTGGGGTACCATAATTATTCATTACTGACATCTGTGTACCAACTTCAAATCCCACAGAAAGAACTTGTCCTCTTCCTTGAAAATTATTGAATTCAACATTTGCGCCCCCAGTCATTCCATAGATACCGGTAAATCCTATATTTGCACTAGCTTTATCAGATGATTTTTCTTGAAGGGTAATATCAAGGTCGATTTCGTCATCATCAATAGGAACAACATTTGGACTAAGAGATGTTGGATCAAAATAATTTAAAACATGTAATTTTCGGAGACTGCGTTCCATCAATGCCCGGCGAAATAAATCACCTGGAAAAACATCCAATTCTCTCCGGATAACATTCTCCCGGGTTTTCTCGTTTCCATATATATTGATGTTACGTATATATACCTGATTATTTTCTGTGATAGAAAAATGGATATTGATTGAATCTTCACCAACTGGGGTAAAGAATGGTTCAATGTTTGAATACAAATATCCACGATCCATATATAAACTCTGCACCCCTTGTAGTGCTTCTTGAAAACTAGATTGACTAAAGTAATCCCCCTTATCCAGATTTAGCACATTAGCCAAATCTTCAGTTTCGTAAAGGGTATGGCCTTCCCAAGTAAAATCCTGATATTTATATCGGTTACCTTCATCCACATTAATATGAACCACTAATCCTTTTTTCTTAGGTTCGTAATAAATTGAATCAGACAGAATTGTAAAATCACGGTAACCTTCATCTCGATAAAAGGTAGCAAGAGTTTCTAGGTCTTCTTCGAATTTTTTTTCATCAAATGCAGCAGCCCATAAACGCCACCATGTTCTTATTTTTGTCTCTTTTAGTTGCCATCTAAGTTTATTAAGAGATAATTCTTTTCTTATGAATTTTGGCAGTGGAATCCAGGATTTTGATGCAACCCATCCAAAATTATTGGTATTACCTCTGATCTGGATATCCTTTATTTTAACTTTTTTGCCTTCTTTTATTGTGAAAACAACATCCTTTTTCCCTTCTTCACTACCCACTACCGAAGGCTTCATTTCACCTTCAATTTCTACTAAAAAGTAGCCTTTTTCTTTATAGAGACCTTTCATTTTGTTAATTGTTTTATTAATGAAATTAGGTTTGATCCTCATCCCCCGCTGAAAGGAAAGTTCGCTCTTAAATTTTTTATCCTTAATCTTTTTGTTACCATTAAAAATCACTTCGGCCAACACAGGTGATTCTTCAACCTCAATGCTTATTAATATTCCTTCAGGTGTTTCACCATCAAAATGAATTTGTATATTGCTAAAAACCCCTAATTCCCACAGGCGTTTTACCGCACGTCGAAAATCTTCTGTAGATACTTCTTGGCCATTCTGTAGGCCGGCCGTATATAGCACCATGTTTTGGCTAGTAGCAACATTCCCTTCAACACGCACTTCTTTCAACTTAAATGAAGGTGGTGCCTGGGCCATCACAAAAACGGATAGAAAAAATAGAATCAATTTTTTCATGCTGATACTTGTTCCCCTGTTTGGCCAAACCGCCGCTGACGTTTTTGATAATCCACAATCGAATTTAATAGATCATCTTCTCTGAAATCGGGCCAAAAGATATCTGTTAGAAACAATTCAGTATAGGCCAATTGCCATAATAAAAAATTACTAATACGTGATTCGCCGCCAGTACGGATTAATAAATCCGGATCAGGTATATCCGCGGTGTACAATTCGCTGGAAAATATTTTTTCTGAAATTTGATCTGAATGCATTTCGCCTGACAGTATTTTACCTGCAATACGCTCAACAGCCATCAATAGTTCCTGTCGACTGCTATAACTCAAAGCTAAAACCAAATTCAATCCTGTATTATTCTTAGTTATCTCAATCCCTTCTAGTATTCCCTGCCTTGAATTATCAGGTAAATTATTCAAATTCCCAATTGTAGATAGACGAACATTATTATTATTTAAGTTTCGAACTTCTTTTTTAATAGTACTTAACAGCAATTTCATGATGGCAGAAACTTCTTTTTTGGGCCGCTTCCAATTTTCATTGGAAAAAGTATATAATGTCAAGTAGGATACACCGATTTCTCCACATACCTGTACAATCTCCCGCACAGAATTAATCCCTTCACTGTGCCCCGCAACACGTGGTAAGTTGTTTTCCTTGGCCCATCGACCGTTTCCATCCATAATAATGGCGATATGCGCTGGTAAATCCCCTAGTTCCACAATTTTTTTTCTCAGCGATTTATTCATGAATCAGGTTTCAAAAACGAGTAAAAAAAACGAGGGCAAAATTACTCTTTCCGACAGGTGCAATCAATGAATAAACAGTTAAGATTATTCAGGTAACTCATACAATTCTGCTGTGTGGTGATCAAATGGATTGAGCCTATCAGGTACAAGCACATCTTTAAATTCCGATTTACATTTATAACATTCAACAGAATCTTTGACACGTCGATATAACAGATAATCAACGATGGAAAGGACAAGCAAACTGATCCCATATGTCCATGGGACCAAAAGTGCACCGATTAAAATGACGATGCATCCAATGGCCTGGTTAAAATCCTTTTTCCGATAGAAATGTTCACAGCCACATACAGGACACTCAACAAAATCTAAATTACTTTTAAATAAAACTGGTTTTTGACATTCATTACAGTCAAGAGCTTCTGGAAATGACTTTGTCTTTTTACAAATTTCACAATCGAGTCGATTCACAATAAAAATCCATATTGGAGTAAGTAATATTTATATAACAAATCACCAAACAAAATGGATAAAACAGAAATATATAAAAGTCCGGTAGCACTTTGGGTGGCCTGTAATTTTAAAGTATTCCATATAAAGATATTTAAAAAAATGGGAACGATATTGCCCATAAAAAATGCTACCAACAGCAAGAACCCTTCAAATTGTAGCATGTATGCCCAGAGGCTATGACTTATTCCAAATGAATCAACAAAAGAATCAATTGATATAAAAAATACATCCCAAATAGTGCGGACAAATAATAAAACCCACATTACAAGTGTAGCTTTTTTTAACAATTTGATGGGTAAAGCGACAACATTTAAATACCAATGTCCCAGAATCATCGCAAAAAATACTGCTGCTGTAATTGCCGAACCCAAAAGAACGATAAACCACACACCATAGGAATAAAAATCAGGAGTAAGGTTATTCAACACCTGAATCATTGTAACAATTCCAAAAATTGAAATACTTGTAATTACTATATTATTGATATGGTTGGAATTCCAATAAATGGCCGTAATAGACATGATTGCGCCAAACCAAACCCAAAGATAAATTTCACTAACAAAGTCTGGATTAAGAAAGTGGAATGTGGTCACTCCTATTGCACCTACGATACAACACATACCAAGGTTAAACCGATAAAAACCATTATCAATTGTTTTGGGAGGTGTGATCCAAAGAAAGAAAGGATAAACAAAAGCGAAGCCCAAGAAGATGAGCGTAATTATATCAGAGAATGAGCTGAACATTAGTTCAGAACATTTACAATCTTTTCAGCAATGGATCGATAAATTTCGGACACTTGTGATTCAGGATTCTTACTTGTAATAGGTTCACCAGCATCAGTGGCTTCCATAATTTCTTGCGAAATCGGAATTTCACCTAACAATTGCACTTCTAATCGATCACTTTCGGATTTTCCACCACCACGCTTAAATAAATCAATCCGAATTGCAAATTTCCCATCAGGTTTTACATCTACATGTTGACCTTCTATTGAAATTGCACGATCGCCCTCAACCTGACCTTTTATAAACAGGCCAGACATATTTTCAATAACACCCAAAACAGGTGTATGTACTTTTTTAAACATATCGGCACCCTTACGTACATCAGCCAATGCAATATCCTGCGGCGTTGTAACAATGACTGCTCCATTAATTTTCAATTTTTGAGTGAGGGTAAGCTGAACATCCCCAGTGCCTGGGGGGAGATCAAGAATTAAATAATCCAATTTGCCCCATTCTACATCGCGAAAAAATTGTTCTGTCATTCGAGCAATCAATGGACCACGCCATATCACTGGTGTTTCGTTCCCACTAATAAAACCAAAACTCATTATTTTCAGGCCCATATGATCTAAGGGGATAAGTTTACGATCCTGCGTCATTTGAGGCTGTTCGTTAGTCCCTAAAATAATTGGCAGGGATGGCCCATAAATATCTAAATCTAGAAGACCAACAGAATTGCCTGCATTTTTAAGTGTAAATGCTAAGTTTGCGGCAACGGTGGATTTTCCTACACCGCCTTTTCCACTTGCAATGGCAATAATATGCTTAATTCCATCCAAGGTTGTTGCTGGTTGTTGTGCAGGGGATTGAGCTGCATTTCCTATAGTGGATGGCGCAGCATCTTTATTTATTGAAACATTGACATTGGTAAAAGCTTTTGACTTTTCTAATGTTTGGGTAACATCATTAATTA
Organism: uncultured bacterium; assembly: GCA_964468295.1. Lineage (GTDB taxonomy): Bacteria > Fidelibacterota > Marinisomatia > Marinisomatales > TCS55 > TCS55. The sequence continues at coordinate 5,494 of CAYXUK010000017.1, forward strand.
CAGCAGTTATTTTCTCTTCTTGCTGAGTAGTAATCTTGAGAGTAACGTTTACAGTTTTACCATCAATTTTTACGTCATCCACCATCCCGAAAGAAACAATGTCTCGGCTGAATCCGGGATAGTTTACTGATTTTAGTAATTCAAGTACTTGATTATTATTCATAGGAAAGCAAAAAAAACGGCTGTTGAAATTACAACAGCCGTTTTATGTAAGTTTTTTTAATTAAGTAAGTCTTAACCTGGATATTCTTGGCCGAACCATTCATAATTAATTCTACTGAACTTATGCCATTCTTCGGGTACTTCACTTTCTTCAAAAATAGCTTCTACAGGACATTCCGGTTCACAAGCGCCACAATCAATACATTCTTCTGGATCAATATAAAGTTGTTTTCCCTCAGGATCAAAACCATCTGCTTTTGCTTCTTCACCAGCACCGGTTTTATCATCTGGTCCATGTATACAATCTACTGGACAAACTTCCACACAAGCAGTATCGCAAGTTCCAACACATGGTTCAGCTATAATGTAGGTCATCGTTTTCTCCTATAAAGTTTTCAAAACGTTGGTAAAATTAAATCACTTTTATTAATTGACAAAAAGGGTTTTGGTGATAAAAAACAAATTTTCGTACTTTTTGTAGTTATAAATCAACCCTTTATCATGGCAAACGACTATAAATACGATCATTATAAAACAGTTCCGGAACCTGCAGATAAGGTTAATTTCAAGAAAAAGAAACCGAAATTAATGGCTGTAGTCGATGAGGACGGTTGCACTGGATGTCAGGTTTGTGTACCTTTTTGCCCTGTAGATTGTATTGAGCCCGTTCCAAATGAAAAATACGGGATTCCGATTGCACCGGTTCAAGTTCGCTTTGATGAATGCATTGGATGTCAGATTTGCGCAAAAGTATGCACAAAGTTAACTTGGGATGCAATCCGTATGATTAAAACTGAAGAATTTGAAGAAATTTATGATATAACTCTCTCTGGCTGATTTGCCGCCAGATGAAAAGAATACCACCTTGGTTATTGATCAGGGGACTTCTTCCACCAAAATATTTTTATTTAATTTATCAAATCATGTTGTATTTAAATCGGAAGATAAGCACACTTTAAAATATCCAATGCCTGGGCATGTAGAGGCAGATGCTCAAGCGATTGCTCATACCTGCGAAAAATTAATTCGCCAGGCTATAAACTTTGCCAAGGAAAAAAATATTCATATTTCTGTTGCCGGAATTGCCCTTCAGCGATCCACTTTTTTATTTTGGGATAAAAAAACATTAAAACCTTTAACACCTGCACTTAGTTGGCAAGATGGGCGCGCAATAAATATAGTAAAAAAATTAAAAGACCATGCTGAAACAATATTTAAAATTACAGGTTCTCCTCTTAACGCTCATTTAGGTGGTCCAAAATTTGCACATCTCATAAATAAGTCAGATTCTCTTAAGGAAAAAACTGAAACTGGTTCTGCAATTTTTGGTACAATCAGCTCTTTTATCACTCAATATTTAACCGCGAATTGTTTTATCGATGAAACGATCGCTTCTCGTTTCACCATGATGAATCTGAATACTGGTTCCTGGAACCAAGAATTGTTGGATTTATTTGGTGTACCAAAAATATGTATTCCACAAATAGTACCTTCAAATTACAATTTCGGATCAATTAATATTGATCATCATATTATCCCACTGCGCATTGTATTAGGTGATCAGCAAGCAGCATTGATTGGACAAGAAGGTTATATCCCTGGGTCTGTTGCTATGAATTTTGGCACATCAGGATCTGTACAAATTAATGCTGGAGAAAGTATATCGTATGTAGATGGTCTAATCAGTAGTGTGTTGTTTGCTGACAAAAAAGAAAGGCATTACTTACTTGAAGGAACTATTAATGCATGTAACTCTCTTTTTTACAAACTGGAAAAAGACCTAGGTATTCCACATAAACAAATGAACTGGCATCATCGCTGCCAAGAAACAGATACCAATGGTATTTATGTTCCTTCTACTTTTGGCATAGCAGCGCCTTATTGGGTGGATCATATCAAAACAATTTCAGAAGGTTACGGAAATAATCTCCCTAATGAAATAATACGAGCAGGAATGGAATCAATTGGTTTTCTTGTAAATGATATTTGGGCATTAACAAAAAAACATTTAAAAGTTTTACCTCAATACATTATGGCCAGTGGCGGTGGTAGTAGGCCACCACTGCTACAATTCATTTCAGATTTAACTGGTATGACCATTTACCATAGTGCTATGAAAGATAAGACAGCCTTCGGTGTTCATCTCCTATTAACGAAAGTGCATACAGGACAATGGTCAAATGTTCAAAGTGACTATGAGAATAGTTATTCCCCAAGAATGAAAAAAAAGATTAAAGATAAAAAAATAAATAAATGGCATTCGGCTTTAAAAAAAGCCGGGGTGACCTGAACTAAAGATGAGCATTCAAAAATGATTGAATCTCTTTACCAATAAACTCCCCCTTTACAATTCCAATATAATCCATATTACTATCTGTGATAATGATATGGAATGGCGTTCCCCAATTCCTAGTATCATTTAAGGATTTTCTAAATTTGAAAAATAGTGTATTATTTCTTTTTCCTTCATCCTTTTCATGCAATTCACCTAGAACCCAGTTCATCTTTAAGCCATGTAATTGTGTAAATGCTTTTGAAGCCTCCTTAGGCGCATAATCCATTACTAATGTTATACTAAGACCACTTGGAGTAAATTTTTCATAGAGCTTTAGAATCTCTTTAGCTTCATAATGGCAATTAGGACACCATTCTGCAAAATAAGAGATAATAGAAATAGTACCTTTAGAATCACTCTCTACCTTATCCATGCCGGATAGGGATGATAATGGTATTTTATCTTCAGTTAGCTCTATCCATTCAATGGGTGCATATTCATGCGGTCTTTCCATTTTAATTGTATCCTACAATAACTATAACAATAGTAAGAGCCAATAAACATAAATTTCGATTTAAACTGAATTTTTGTTTCACATATTCATCATTCATGTCGCTGTGAATTAGCTTTGCCCTAGACATATGAGTAAATCCAACCGCAGCAAGACCAACCAATATTTTTAATTGCATCCATCCTACTTGGAGCCAGTGAGTTTGATCAATCATCATAAGAACACCGGTTAAAGGAATAAAAAAAGAAGCTGGCATTTCAACCTTTGTAATTAGATCGAATACCAGATCTACATCTCCAGTTTGTTTTTTAGACCAAATAATTGTTACAGCAAGTGCTGTCCCAAACCAGGCTGCCATACCTATAAAATGGAGTAACCTCAATGTTGTGTAATATGTGATATTTTCCATTATTGAAATTAATATTATAATCGATTTGAATTAAATAATTGAATTCACATCCACTTCATTTAGATCATCTACAACAATTGTTGGATTTGAATTTTCCAATTCATTTCTACGCTGGGGTTTTCGACACACAATAATAGATTTTGTTTGATTTTTATTGGCAGCAATAGCATCCTGCACAGTGTCTCCTACAATAATAATATCTTCAAAACGAAAGGATTTCTCCAAGACATCCCATGCTTTTTCCCTTGCTAGCCAAGGCAAATCTGATCTCATTGCAGCATCATCTCCAAAAACACCAAATGGGAATACATCCCATAAATTAAATTTGTCCAGTTTTATTTTAGCAGTGGCCTTAATGTTTCCAGATAGCAGTCCATATGATAGGTCGGCTTGCTTTACCCTATTCAATAAATTAATACAGTCATCGTAAACAAAGGGTAAATCCGAATTATTGTAAACTGGTACTAACTCTTTTTGATATTGATCAATAATAGTTTTAGCACCGTTGGATATCTCTCTATTTTTAATACCAATTTTAGCAAGTGCTCTTTCCACAATTAATGGGTCTGTCGAACCAGCCACATCATCATAAGTAAGATTAGGGGATTGCCCAAAATTTCTAACAATAATTTTATCTAATAGTTTTCGGGCAACATTTCCCGGAGATATGAGAGTCCCATCAATATCGAACAGAAAAAGCTTATTACGCATCTATAATTTTGTTTTAATTAATTCCGATATTTTCTTTTTAACTAATTTTTGTAACTCTTCTACGCTAAGATTTGCATAATCTTCATTTGTGATTGGGTCACCGAAAACTGTAGTTAGAACACCAGGCTTAATTCGCCAGTCACTTTTACTTTTTGCACTATAAGCACCAAGTAGACCCATTGGTATAATCGTCACTCCAGTATTTTTTGCAACATGGAATGGTCCTTTTTTAAATGTGCCTAGTTCACCTGTAAGTGTTCGTGTCCCTTCTGGTGCAATCATCATAGAAACACCTTTTCTTATGGCTTCTTCTGCTTTAACCAGGCTAGTAATAGCTATATCCAGTTGTTGCCTTACAATAGGAATCGCACCATATTGCTTTGCTAAATATCCCCAAATAGGGTAGGAAAATTGTTCCACCTTACCAACTCCGGTAAAGTAATGGCGTATACTTGCAACCATCATAAAAGGATCAAACAAAGATTCATGATTCATCATATATAAATAAGGACCTTTTTTTGGATCAGGGGCTATACCTTTTACGCGAAACCATTGTCCTCCAAAAAGCATAATTATTCTGGATATAACTTGCGCGAGAGGATGGAGTCTATTAGGAGAGAAAAAAACAATTGAAACAGAATAAACAATTGCCCCAATTAAAAATATTATAGACCCGATAGGCCATAGAATAATGGAAAAAATCGCTCTAAACATTTTCTTTTTGGTATAATTGAAACAGTTTATGGTTTCCCTTTGAAAAGGCATATTGATCTAATTCAGACCATCGTATCCATTTCGCGGAAGGATCAACTTTTTGATTATGTTTTAGAATACAACGAAAAAGGGTAATATTCATTTTAAAATGTGTAAATGTATGGTGAATTAAACCAAGATTTTTTCCCACTTTTATAGTACAAGCAAAGTGAGTATTAATACTTTTTTTTAATAATTTTTCTGGGGATTCCCCATTTTTTAATTCAATATTTGGTAATTCCCATAATCCACCCAATTGCCCATCTACAGGTCGTTTTGAAATAAGAATATAATCACCGTATTCAATTAAAGCAGCAGCAAGGTTTCTTGTAGGTATTTTCTTTTTATATGTTTTTTTAGGGTATTCAAGAGGCTTACTCAAAATACAAGCTTTACATTCAAATTGAACTGGACAAAAATCGCAAAATACTTCTTTTGGTTTACAGATAGTGCTGCCAATATCCATTAATGCTTGGTTTATGTCTCCCGGTCGATCTATTGACACCAATTTTTTTAAAAAATAGTTCATTCGATTTTTATTGTACCTAGACAGATTTTTTATCCCCAATATTCTAGATATTACCCTGCGATGATTTCCATCTATTGAAGGATGTGGTTGATTAAAGGCAATCGACATAACTGCACCTGCAATATAATCCCCAACACCAGGCAAAGATTTAAAGACATCAAATTGATTTGGGATAATACCATTATATTTATAGTGAATTTTTTGGGCTGCGTAATAAAAATTTTTGCATCTGGAATAATAACCCAGCCCTTCCCAAATTTTTAATAATTCATCTAGATTAGCATGAGCAACTGATTGAATAGTTTTGTAATTCTGTAACCAATTATTATAATAAGGGATGACAGTCTCAACCCTTGTCTGTTGCAACATGACTTCAGATAACCAAATTTTATAGGGATTGCTTGTTTTTCTCCATGGTAAATCCCGCTTATTTTTATCATACCAATTTAAAATCTCTTTTGATATATTTGTATTATACAATATTAATTATTTAATCTATATTTTGAAACAATCCAATGAAAAGAGGATAATATTTCCTTTATTTCATCTTGATCTTCTAGAGGTATTTGGGAAAATAATTCAGAACCAAAACGATCGATTTCAGATTCAATTGATGAATGAAGTATTTCACCCTGCTCGGTCAAGCTCACTAAAATAGATCTTTTATCTGAGGGGTGTTTATTTTTTTGCACATATCGATTTTTAGCTAACACATCAATAAGGCGAGTAAGAGTGCTATTATCTACTCCTAACCGGTGCGACAAGGAAGTCATATCAATTCCATCTGTTGGAATAGATGAAAGGAGCATTATTTGGGGTAATGTAAGATTTAAACTTTTTGTATGAGTGCGGAATAAAGATTGAAGGTCAATCAAAAATTGATTAAGTAATTCCCCAAATTCCATATTTGTATATTACAAATATATATTCCTTCAATCAAATAAGTTTAATTGACCACCGAACCATTTTCAATTTCTTTATCTGGTTCAATAAGTACAATATTACCATTACTATCCTCAGCTCCCATTACAAGTACTTCGGATTTAAATGTACCAATTACTTTATTCCCCAGGTTCATAGCCGCAATAATTCGCCGGCCTACCAGATCGATTAATGAATAATTTTCTGTAATTTGCGCACTAGACCATTTCTTTCCAAATGGTCCGAAATCAATTCTAAGTTTATAAGCAGGGGCTTTTGCTTCAGGAAAACTCTCTGCTTTTTTTATTGTCCCGGCTCTTAATTCCAGTTTTCCAAAATCATCAATATTAATCATTTGTTATATATGCTTATTCTGGAAGCGTCCATAGTAATGACATGTGATCAGAAAATAATTTTTTCATCGAGTCTTGTTCAATTGGAGTTACACCATGACCGATAAATTTTCGATGGTCAGACCTATATTCACCGATCACATACCATTGCCCAGGGATTAGGAGTTCATTCTCACGGTATGTTGCGATTGGGTCTGCTCCGTTCGTTCCTGTTGTTGGTCCATACATGGAAATTTTACTAACAATACCATCATTTTCAAACCATGTTGAGTCAGTAGAAGATCCATCACTATAAAAAGCTTTTTTCATCCCGATCAGCCTAGCGTGTGCTCTAATAATAAAGGTCATATTGTTATCAGGGATATGACGCCCAGAACTTGAATCCAAAACTGTACTACTTGTAACAAATGAAAAATAATAAATATCTGGATTAGCAATACAAAACGTGTTCATTTGTCGTGCCCCTTCAACACTAGCATCCCAAGCAACTATATTTTCTGTGCCCCATGCTGGATGTTCTCTCATACGTCTAAAATAATTACTCCAAGATTCATCTTTAGTTCTTTTAAACCTCCAATGCTCAAGATCAAAACTGTAAAATGAATTACCGACTACTGCTGCTACAGCAATAAAGTCTTGTAGAAATGGAATAGCTGTAGTGACAATATCAGATAAAGTAGTTCCATTATGGGGTGTTGAAATAGAAGTTATAGATTTTATCCATCCTAAGTTCGACTTTCCCATTAATTCACTTTCTTCCTGAATACCAGAAGAGTCCACAATTGTGCTTTTCAATAGATATTCTAACATTCGAACGGTCTGACCGCCCATACTATGACCAATAAGATGAACAGGATGTTCATCATCCCATTCTGGATATATACCAGCGTACTTCTTCCCTTCAGGTTTACGGATAAGACCAAATAATTCGGAATGTGTTCTACCGTAATCCACTTGACCACCTTTAATTTGATAATAAAGTTCAACAGCACGGTCCCAATTTGAAGAAACAGGCCCAACACTAGCTGTAAAAACCGTATAACCTTCATCTATTAAATATTGTTCTAAATCAAATTTACCACCCCAATAACGATAGGATCCCATTTCTTCCCGCCCCCAACCCATAAAACCATGCACCAAAACAATGGGATGTTTATTTTGGGCATATATCAATCCACATATTTGAAAAATTAATAAAAAAAATACATTAACAATTCTATTCAATATTATCTGAAAACCAATTTTTTATTTGAATAATCCTTATTGGTAATACCAACCAAAAAGTATCATCATTTCATTGGTTGATAAAAATCCAAATTTCACTGTTTGGTCTGTCGGATTATCATAGGTTGCAATAAGCGTTAATCCTTCCCCGGGATTTAATTCAATGGCGGGATCATAATTTATTATGGGCGGGTGTTGCCAATCATCTGTCCAATAAATCACTTCATTATTTCTGGGACCACCAGAAATTTTAACCACAAATTCTGTCATTTTTTCATGTGCATGGGAAAACACTTGTCCAATATATATTTTGTTGTTTACATCAAATGTTTTTGTAATGGTTGTAATTTTATTGGGCGGTAAACTGAAATCCATATTGGACCATCCAAATAATTCTGCTATATGCTGCACTTTTGATTTATCAATTGTATGTATGTTTGAATAAACTTCGCCAACCATTAAAGTATCTGTCCTGTTTACAAAATGAGTGTTTTGATCTAATCCAAATTGTGATGGTATTCTTAAAGCGACCCCTGGAGGAAGCCTATAATCAAGACGTGGCCATTGGGTCCCACCGAAAAACTGATGAAACTGCATTGTTTGAAGAGTGTGCAAATTTGGTGCACCATCTGAAAAGCGTAATTCTCTTATTTCTCCAAGATTAGGCAAATCTGTTCTTTTTGTCCCTTCTAAAAAAGAATAAAGTATAAAGTGATGGCTCCCAGGCCTCATTTCAATCTGGATACGGTTTACAAATACATCCTCTGTCAAATTCAAATCTGTATAATAAAAAAATTCCCTTTCAAAATTGGGCTGAATTTCAAAAGGGCCCAAATGAAGTTGAAACCCATTTTCTGGTGGATCTAATGGTTGGTATTCTGGTGGTTCATAACGATTAGAATCTTGTAATAATTTTTCATCCACTACAATACCAGTTTCTGGGGCACCACCTTCAATCCATCCGCGAATAACCTGTAATTGTCCATTAGTTAAAAAATTTCCGCTAGGTGGCATCATCTGCCCGTATTCCGGATGGTCACTTAAAAAATGTTCTCGATCATAAGCATTAATTTTTTCCCACAAATAACTTTTGCCGAGCCCTTTCATGCCGCCTTCATTACTCACAATAACCAGTCCATCATTTTTTGCAGATATATTTTTTGGTGGCACATTAACCATTTGACTGTAAGCATTCTCCTTACTTAAATCTAATCCTGATTGTTTGGCTATGGCTGTACCACTAATATGACAATTTGCACAATTTGGAGTCAGTATTTGTTCCTGTATTGTATTCCAACTAGAAATTGGGACTGTACTGTCTTTATCTTCGCAAGCAAAAAAGATTAGGACCAATAAAGATAATTTGGCTAAGGATTTTATTTCCATAGTGCTATTTATCATAACCTATAAGTTAAATGAATTACTACTAAAAACCTCTGGTCTTACTTTATAGATTATATGTACGATAAAAATAAATCATTTTATTCACTTATTAATGAATAAAAAGTTAGCAGTGACAATAACTACTTTAAATTAACGTACTAACAATATGACTTATTATTCTGTAAGGATCAGCGTTTGATGCAGGGCGTCTATCTTCTAAATAACCATTCCAGTTATGTTCCACAGTATAAATTGGGATACGTATACTGGCTCCTCTATCACTTACGCCATACGTAAACTGATCGATACTTTGAGTTTCGTGAAGGCCTGTAAGTCGCATATCATTATCAGACCCATATGATTCAATACCTTCTTTATGGACCTTTCCTAATTTTTCACAAATAGAATTATGCAACTGCTCGGAACCTTTAGTTCTCATTTCTTCATTTGAAAAATTCGCGTGCATTCCTGAACCATTCCAATCTCCCGTTTTAGGTTTAGGATGGATATTAACACCAACACCGTAGTCTTCAGCTATCTTATATAGCAAATACCTGCTTACCCATAAATCATCAGCAGCCTTCACACCTTTTCCAAAACATTGATATTCCCACTGACCCAAAGCTACCTCAGCATTTGTTCCTGTAAGCTCAATCCCAGCTGCAAGACATGCTTCTAAATGTTCTTCAGAAATTTCTCGACCTTCAACATTGCCTGATCCAACTCCGCAATAGTAATCACCCTGTGGCCTAGGGGTTCCATCTTCCCAACCAAGAGGCTCTCCTTTATCATTAGTAAAAAAATATTCTTGTTCAAACCCAAACCACCATTCATCCGAAACTACTTTTGCGGCGGCGGCACGGGTATTGGAAGGATGAGTTTCATGTTCACCGGTTTGCACTTGACACATGACAAGATTATCTGCGAATAAAGGGCCATCATAAGTTTGAACTGGTAATAATAAGCAATCAGAACTACCGCCCTCTGCTTGTTGAGTGGAAGATCCATCAAAAGCCCAATTTGGAGGGGTTTCATCTTTTGTAACTCTTATTTTGCTTCGTAGAGATGGCTCCGGTTGAAATCCATCTAACCATATATATTCAAGTATTTTCATATCAGACATCTGGTGATTTCTCCTACTTTATTTAACTTTTATCTAGGTATAATATTATAGCAACTGATATACACAATACAAATAATATTTAATATAATATTCTATATTTCAATAATATATAAGGTATATTATGCTTTTAACCTTATATAATTATTCAGCATTATTAAGTGATATTATGGATTTCCTTTAATGTCTTTAAGTCAATATCTGTAGATTCTTTATAAGAAGAAAGTACTACATTTGATTGCGTCCTTGATACGCCGGGCCAATTTTGTATTTCATACAAAAGATCTTCTAAAGATTGGGAATCCTTCACGCGGACTTTCAAAATATGAGACCCGCTGCCTGTAATCGAATGACATTCCATCACAGTTTCACATAATCTGGCTTTTTCTATAAACTGATTATAATGATCTGAATGTTCACTTACGATAAAGACATAAGCCGTCAAATCAAGCCCAGCATTTTTATGATTTAATATTGTCGCAAATCTTTCGATTAATCCTTTTTCAACTAGTTTTTTTATTCGCTCACCAACAGCAGGGATTGATAGACCAACTACTTTGGCAATGTCGCTTGCAGTGGAACGGCCATTACTCTGTAAAATTTTCAGAATCTGAATATCACGGTTATCATACATAAGTGATTTACTGCTTTTTAATTAATATTAAAGTTATAACATAAATAATTTTTTAAAAAGAACAGTCAATCTTATGGATTGATTGATTTTATTAATTTAAATAACAAAATAGTTAAAAATATTAATTAAAACCTTAATAAAGAACTGTTATCCCTACCGCAATAACGAAGCCACCAGGACCATAAGTATATGTATCTATAGCAAATAAAATATCTTCAAATTCATAGGATATACCTATTCCCATATCTGCAAATAAATTCTTTATAAATGAAACATCTGTTATTTGGTCTGCTTTTTTTGTTGAAAATCCTCCTTTCATAATGAAACCATTTTTAAAATTCAAAAGGCCTGAAAAAGTAAAGGTAGAACTGTTCCTAACCATAAAATATGAATAGTCGACTTCCAATACCAATGGCAGAGTTGTGACTTTTCGCGCAAAAGAAGTAACGATGAATGAAGGTATTTTATCTTCTGTATCTGTATAAGAATCAAATACAAATCCATAATTTTGAAGGCTCAGCCCTATTTCCCCCAATCGTGAATAAAATATAACTCCTGGGGAAAAGGTAAATATGTTTGCTTTTACTTTTTCAATTTGACTCATAAAAAGACCTCCGCTTACCCCAATTACAAACCGATTTGAATTTAACGGTTTGGCATAAACTGCCTGGAGGTGAATGTCCCCAGCTGAATAATCTTCCGTTATATGATTATCAATATCTCGACCTTTGAACAACCCATAATTGAGTCGACTCAGCTTAAGTCCAAAACGGTGGTCATTTTTATTACCGTTAGTTATAATTGAATGCGCATTAATGTCTGCAGGATATCGGACTAAATTAATTTTTAAATAACGCCCAGATTCTGGCAACATGGCTGGATTTCTAAACTCATTCTGCGTCGAAAATAAATATCCGCCTCCTGCTAATCCCACGGTTTGTCCATCTGTCCAAGTATTGAGTCCCGAAAAAGATGTTTGTGCAACCAAAAAACCTGTCAAATAAACTGACAAAAATGTAAATCTTATCATAATAGAGAGACAGGATTTACATCAACAATTAAACGAACATTCCCTTTTAATTTCAAAGAATCCCTATTGTTAATAATGTTTTTGCAATATTGATGTAGTTTATATCCATTGGGATCTTTTCTCTTTTGGGATTTTATCACAATTTGCATTCGGTACTGATTATACAATTTTTCCCTGTAACAAAAAGCAGGGCCTAGGAAACCAATTCCTTTAGGTGGATTCCCCAGTTTTTTTTTCAAGATTTCGGTTGCTCTTTCTACCGCATTTTTATTCTTCCCCGATATTTCCAAACGGATCATCCAACTAAAAGGAGGATAGTCCAATGCTTTTCGTTCATTAAGGCAAATATCATAATATTTTCTCAAATTTAGCTGAGTAGCACATTGAATAACTGGGTTTTGTGGGTTATAAGTTTGAACAATTACTTCCCCTGGAATATGGCCTCGGCCAGACCGACCCGCTGACTGATAGATTAATTGAAATACACGTTCTCCAGCCCTAAAATCAGGAATGTATAGCCCCGTATCACCATTAATAATCCCAACTAATGTTGCATTGGCAAAATCCAATCCTTTAGCAATCATTTGAGTCCCTAATAAAATGTCTATTTTTCTATCAGAAAATTTTTGTAGAACGTTAGTAATGTTGACACCTGATTTTGCTGTATCCAAATCAAGCCGTTCTATGCTAGTATTTGGAAATTGTTGATTTAATTGATATTCAACTTTCTGCGTTCCTGCTCCAGCCAATTGAACATTGACACTTTGACATTCCTTGCAACTGGATGGTATTTGTTTTTCAATATGATTACAAAAATGACATTGTAGATATGACTCCTTTAGATGATAAGTTAATGTCACATTGCAATTAGGACACATTTCGACTTCTCCGCAATCCATGCAACGCAATACAGGTGCAAAACCACGCCGATTATGCAATAATATAACTTGTTCTTTTTTTTCTATCCGATCAGCAATTTTGTCTAAAAGAATTTTAGAGAATAAGGATCCATATATTTTTGTTTCTTCAGACTCTTTAATTAAATCTACAATATGAACACTTGGATATTTAGCACCACCATAGCGTTTGGGAAGATGGATATATTCAAATTTTCCTTGAATATGATTATAATACGATTCAAGGCTAGGAGTTGCACTGCCTAACACCACAACCGCATTATGAATTTTACCGCGCATAAGTGATACATCTCTAGCATGATATCTAGGATCTCGTGAATCCTGTTTATAAGAATTTTCTTGTTCTTCATCTACCACAATTAAACCCAAATCTTTTAGGGGTGTAAAAATGGCTGAACGGGCACCAATAACAACTTTAAAATACCCGGCACAAATTCTTTTCCATATCCAAGCTCTGGCAGACTGGCTTAATTTTGAATGCCATAAAGCAACTGTATCTCCAAATACAGCCTGAAAACGTCCAGCAATTTGCGGAGTTAAGGATATCTCAGGGAGCAAAATAACCACTGTTTTATTTTGATCCAGTGCATGACGAGTAGCTTCAATATATATTTCAGTCTTTCCACTTCCAGTCACGCCATGCAATAAAAAAGGATTAAATTGGTTTTTATCAAGCATTTCACATATTTTATTGATAGCCTGATTTTGAAAATTTGCAAATCGAATATTTTTATGTATGGGTTTAAATGAAAATTCGGTCAAATCTGGTATAATCGGTTTTTCTTTCATTTCTATTAGATTCTTTTCAATCAGTTTTCTACATACCTTAGCCGGGTTAGATGAAAATTCATTTAATGAGCTGACTGGTACAAAATTTTTCTGATTTTGGAGATAATGAATAATCGCACTTTGCGCTTTAGCTTGTTTTGGAAATTCTGATTTTTGTCCAGTTGCTTTTACCATCATTTGGACTTTAGGTTTATACCGAGTGGATAAATTGGATGGAAGGGCAGTCTTTGCGGCAATACCAAGTGGGGTGTGATAATATTCAGCAAGCCAATTAATTAATTTCCATAAATTTGGATCTAGAACTGGTTGATCATCAACCAGTGATTCAATCGGGAGAATACGACCCTTGAATTCAGTTGTTTTTTTTATTTTAACAACAATCCCTTGAGCTTTTCGGCGACCAAACATAGCCTTTACGCGCATTCCAACAGAAACTTTTGCCAATAACGATTTAGGGATTTCGTAAGAAAAAGTTTGATAACTCGAGATTGGGAAAGAAACGTCAGCGAACATAGACAATGAAAATACCGGATGGGTTATTCTTCCGGCAACCGATAGTTTTATTATCGATCAATAAAATCCTGGTAGGCTTTCTGGAGATTCGCACGTCCTTTATCAAATAGAAACTGGTTAATTGAATCGGGAACAAAATTATTTAAATATGTCACGGACTTAGAATCATGGTCATAAACAACAGATTGTTCTTCTTCAATCAAACCAAAACCATTATTAAATGTATAAAAAGCATTTCCAGATACATTATTTAGTAAATCTCTTGAAAATATGAATCCATTATAATTTAAATCAAATTGATTTAAAACTGTCTTGGCCAAATCTGTTTGGCTACCAATGACAGATATTTTTCTGCCCCTCCACTTTTTTTCTAAAGGATCACCATAAATAAATAAAGGAATATGATACCTCCTCGGATAGCGGTTATGCCCATCTCCCATTCTAAAACCATGATCGGAAATGAAAATAAAAATGGTATTTTGAAAGTAGGACTCCTCTTTAATTGATGACATAAAACTTCCCACAGATTCATCAGTATAAATAATTGAATTTTTATACAATGTTTGTCTGTCGTTTCCATTCAAAATAGGGTCTGTTGGGACTTCAAATGGTTCATGGCTTGATAGAGTAAGAATTGTAGCAAAAAAGGGTTCAGTTAATTTTTTTAATTCACTTGATGATTTTTTAAACATAATGTGATCATGAGCGCCCCATTTTGAATTCATATCCTTCTTTTCAAAATCATTTTTATCAATAATTTGGTTAAACCCAGCATTTAATAGATAGGATTTAATGTTGGCAAATTCTGATTCCCCCCCATAAAAAAACACAGTTTCATACCCATTATTTAAAAAATGTTTTGGTAAAAATGAAAGTTTAGCAGCTTTATCAGGTTGTTTTACAAGCGATATTAATGGGAGGGAAGGATACCCGCTTAAAATAGATACAATCCCCCGGTCAGTCCTCGTCTCCGTAGCAAAAATTCGATCAAATAACAGTCCATTCTTAACGAGGCGATCCATATTAGGGGTATATTTATTTCTACCACCCATACTTTCAAAGAGTTCGGCCGCAACACCTTCTAAAACTATCATAATAACATTGGGTTTTTGCATCGAAAATATTTTGGGGGCATTTGTATATGTTCGTTTTGATTTACCAAACTTGCTTTCAATTTCATCAGCAGTAAAAAACTGATAAGAGTTTTTATGGTCTTCTCTCGAATAACTATAAATAAGATTCCAAACCGTATTGACTGCTGTTGCATTTAGAGTGGGATTATTAGAATAATAGGCAAAACTCTGATTAATTGGCGCCAGTTGAATACCTCCCCGTATACAAACTGCAAAAACAATAAAACCTGTAATTGCTATACCAACATTATTAATGAATTTTTTTCCGTTCAGCCCAGAGGCAATGTATGAAAAATCCTGAAATTTACCGGCAATATGAAACCCCCACTTTGTAAACAAAATTGTACATATTGAATAAATAATTAATAATAATCCCAATGGAGAGTTAAGCGAAGAGGCCCAGAATTCCCTTGGGTACTTTAAATAATCGATTGCATCTCGGTTTAGCTTATAACCCCACTCGCTATATATTTCCATGCTGGCCACTACACCAAGTACTAAAATAGGAACAAGAATACAAAAATAAACTTTTAGTAATACACCGACCGACCGAAGCGGAATCAATAAACCAATTAACCATAACAAAAACGGTGGTATTATTAGATAACATGCAGCTGAAAGATCCAATCTTAGCGACCGCCAAAAAGGCTCAATGAGTTGAATGAATGAAAGACCTGATGTATCTAAATTATATATTAGAAATAGTAATCGGTCTACTGAAAAAAAAATCATCCAAAATAGAATAAGATGACCAAAATATTTTATTACCCGCTTATTCATGTTAACACAATCTACCTCAAATAAAAATCCTCTGCAGAATAGATATAAAACAGGGGTTTCATTTTCTTAACAGAATTAGACTAGCTCTGTATAACGTAAACTTTAATTTCTTGACTTAATCCTTTGGTAATTTTCACTGGAACATCATAAATACCTAAAGCTTTGATTGGCTCTTCTAAAAGAACTGCATGGCGATCTACTTCAACTCCTTTTTCCATTAATACTTTGTGAATATCCTGACTAGTTACTGAGCCAAACAAACGATCTTCTCCACCAACGTTTACTTCGATTGTAATTTCTACTTTTTTCAATTTATTCATCAATTCTTCGTATGCTTTTGCTTCACGTACAGCTCGTGATTTCGCAACTTCTTTTTTCTCATCAGCTAGTGCACGATTACGCTTTGATGAGCGTACGGCTAATCCCTTGGGAAATAAAAAATTCCTTGCGTAACCAGGTTTTACATTAATGATATCCCCAGCAGTCCCCAGTGTTTCTACATCTTGTAAAAGTATGACATCCATAATTAATTTTCTCTACTAATATTTGAGTAAGGCATCAATGCAATATTCCGGGCTTGCTTTATTGCCCGTACAAGTTTACGATGCATTTTTGCGCTGGTCCCAGTTACTCTCCGTGGCATAATTTTCCCTTGATCAGTAATAAATCTTCTCAACAATTTTACGTCCTTATAATCAATTTGTATGATATTATTTTCTTTAAAATAACAGAATTTTCTTCTACTTTGAAATGCCATTCTCTACTCCTTAATATTTTCTGTTTTTTCAACTTCAACTATTTCTTCAGATTTTTCTAAGGTTTCTATTTCTTTAGATTCTTGTTCATTAGGCGTTTCTTCCATATCGCCCTTTTCAGATAATGACTTTGATTTATCGATTTCTACATCTTCAGATTCAACAGCCTTTTTCTTTGATGATTCATCATCAATAGTCATGAATTCACTACTTTTGTCTAAATCTACCGATTTTTTTTCTGTTTCAACTTCTGGACATTTTTTTAATCCAACCGTCTGGTGCCGTATAATAGGTTTTTCCAACACCATGAAACGTTCAAAACGATTTAAGTTTTCAGCAGATTCTGTTTGAAAATGGAGCAAAACAAACGTGCCATATTTATGTTTCTGAATTGAATAGGCCAAGCGCTTTTTACTCCAAACATGATGGTTAATTATTGAAAAACCATATTCACTTATTTTATCAGCAACTGTCTTCATTATTCCATCAAGACGATCTTGCTCATAGTTTGGGTTGATGATATATAAGCTTTCGTAGTATTTCATATAATACTCCCTATTTTTAAGCTATCAATGGTGCAATCACTAGTGATACCACAGACATAAGTTTAATCAAAATATTAAGAGATGGTCCGGAGGTGTCTTTAAAAGGATCACCTACTGTATCCCCAACAACGGCTGCTTTATGTGCATCTGATCCTTTTCCATAGGATTGACCATCCAAATTAATTCCTTCTTCAATCATTTTTTTGGCATTATCCCAAGCTCCTCCAGAATTGGATTGAAAAATAGCCATCAATACACCACAAACTGTTACGCCAGCTAAAAGCCCCCCCAATGTTTCGGCTCCAAATACAAACCCGACAATAACTGGTGTCACAATAGCAAGCAACCCAGGTAAAAGCATTTCTTTAATAGCAGATTGAGTAGAGATCTCAACACATTTACCATATTCAGCTTTTCCGTCAGCTGCTTCAAATATTTTACGGTCTTCATCAGACCATTCATCGTTATCACCATATTTATTCATTACAGCCAACGCTGCAGATAATTCAGGAATCGTTTTAAATTGATACCGGACTTCTTCAATCATAGCCATTGCCGCGCGTCCAACTGCACCCATCGCTAATGATGAAAATAAAAATGGCAACATACCACCAACAAAGAGGCCAGCCATGACCATAGGATCAGCAATGTTGATCCCTTTAATTCCGGTTTGTACCATGAAAGCAGCGAAAAGTGCCAATGCTGTGAAAGCTGCTGAACCAATAGCAAATCCTTTACCAATTGCTGCGGTAGTATTTCCAACTGCATCTAGTTTATCGGTCCGATCGCGTACTTCCTTTGGAAGTCCAGCCATTTCAGCAATGCCACCAGCATTATCAGAAATCGGACCGTAAGCATCAACGGCTAATTGGATTCCGGTGTTTGCCAGCATTCCCAAAGCCGCCATAGCGATACCATAAAGTCCAGCAAAATGATACGCACCTATAATACCAGCCGCAATAATAAGAGTAGGAACTGCAGTGGATTGCATGCCAACACCAAGCCCCGCAATTATGTTTGTTGCCGGTCCAGTTAGAGACTGGCGTGTAATAGATGTTGTTGGGCCACCATGTGTTCCAGTATAATGTTCAGTGATTGTTCCGATTCCAAGACCTGCTCCCAAACCTATGGTTGCTGCCCAAAAAACACCCATACTGGAATATTCTATACCATCCAGAACAAATGAAACAGGTAACATATTCGTGATCAAATAATACATCACTACCACCATAAGAGCGGATGAACCAAACTCACCAATATTTAATGCTTTTTGCGGGTTTCCACCTTCTTTTACTGAAACCATAAAGGTTCCGACAATTGATACTACAATACCAGAAGCGGCAATTAGTAAAGGCAGCGTTATAAAATTCAGATCAAATTTTCCAAATACAAGAATGCTGGCTCCAAGAACCATTGATCCAATAATCGAGCCCACATAGGATTCGAAAAGATCGGCACCCATACCAGCAACATCACCCACATTGTCCCCAACATTATCAGCAATCGTAGCAGGATTTAGAGGATGATCTTCTGGGATACC
>CAYXUK010000018.1:0-3310 GCA_964468295.1 uncultured bacterium
TATTGACGACAAAGGGGCCGTAGCTCAGTTGGGAGAGCGCTTGACTGGCAGTCAAGAGGTCGTCGGTTCGATCCCGTCCGGCTCCACAAATCAGCTTTTTAATCAATTTTCTATTATTAATCATAAGATTGACCTTGAACTAAATGATGAATAAATTCACTGCAGGATTTACTGGGAATGACTCGATTTAAATTATTATAGGATTTAATGATGATCATTTATTGAATCCTAGAATTCGATAAGTAACTTAAAGGAAAAGTAAGATATGAATGTATATGTTGGAAACCTGAGCTATGATCTTTCTGAAGAAGATTTGAAAACCGCTTTTGAAGAATATGGAGAAGTAACTTCAGCCAAGATTATTTCTGACCGCTATAGTGGCAGGTCAAAAGGTTTTGGGTTTATTGAGATGTCATCTGATGATGAAGCAAAAGCTGCCATTGAGGGATTAGCTGGGAAAGAATTGGCAGGACGTGCAATAGTTGTCAATGAGGCTCGTCCCAGGAGATAAATTCATAACAAATTTATTTCGATACAAAAGCCGCCCATCGGTTGATGAGGCGGCTTTTCTGTATAGAAAAGCTGTGATTATTCAATTATATTAATTGAGGGATTATTGAAAAAGATAACTTCAAATATTGTTTATTCAACAAATCCTGATTTCGAGTCTGAAAATATTGAGGATTTGACAATGTCAGCACAATCAAATCAAAACCTGAGGATTCATCTAGAACGTAAGCGTGGTGGGAAAATTTTAACTGTAATTCGTGGTTATGTTGGTAATGCCCAAAACTTCGATGAGTTGGCTAGAGAGCTTAAAAAAAGTTGTGGTGTAGGTGGTTCCGTTAAAAATGATGAAATTTTAATTCAAGGAAATGTTCGTGAAAAAGTTTTAAGCATTTTAACGGAAAAAGGCTATTCAGCGAAATTATCCGGTGGATAGATATTTAGGAAACGCAAAATAAGAGAAATAAATTTGGATATGAAAAACTTGAAAACAACATTATGGATAATCTTGCTGATTGGGATTTGGTCCTGTGCAAAAAAAGAACCAGCAGTAGAGCAAATCACTTTCTTAGTGACAACTAATGTGAGGGGTCAACTTGACCCTTGTGGATGAAAGGCTAATCCCCTGGGCGGTCTGCCTAGAAGAGCAACTTATATCAGTCAGGTGAAAGATAGTGGCGTTGATCCAATTTTATTAGACGCTGGGGATGCTCTTTTTGAAAATTATTACCTTATAAATGGAAAAGTAGCTTCCTCGAAACTAAAAGCAAAAACTATCTTAGAGTCTACTGCTAAAATGGGTGATTATATCTACAATGTCGGATACCAGGATCTAGCGGCGGGATTCGAATTTATCAGGGAAATGGAAGCCAGCTATGGTACACAGTACGTTTCATCTAATATTTTAAAAGCCGGTACAGATGAATTGGCTTTTAATCCTCATAAAATTATCAAACGTGGTGAATTGAATATTGGTATTTTTGGACTTACGACGAAACTCCCAAGTTCTGTTAAAGAAATAACGGTTAAAGATTATATTCAAACAGCAAAAGAAAAAATTGCTGAATTGCGCCCACAGGTTGATGTGTTGGTGATGCTTTTGAATGCAACCCGGATCGAAAATATTGATGCGACGAATGATTTTGCAGGTGTAGACTATATTTTTTCTAGCCGAGAGACTACTAGAACTCGTCCTGAAACGGTCAAAAATACTGGAGAACCAATGACGTACTGTTTTGGCATTCAGGGTAAATATGTTGCCAGATTCGATGTAAACATATCAGACAAAGGTAAAGAAATAAAAGATATTACTGCTCCTATGATGACGGCATCCTTTTTTGAAAAAGGATTGAATAATCTTCAAAAAAGAGACCCGGATAAGCCATTAGAAAAAATTTATCAAAATAATCCAAATGTTCTGAAAATGGTACAACAATACAAACAGGGATTAGTTGAATCAAATTCAAGTCTTGCCAATATTCCAAATCGTTCTTTTTATACACTAATTCCATTGAATGGTGGTGTAGCCAGTGAAAAAGATTTATTGGCTGTTGTAGATCAAACGCTTAAGACTTGTAATATATTGGATAAAGAAGGCACTATAAATTTGAACTAATGAATTTTCGCACCCCAATTGGCCAGGTTGCGTTTCTTGTATTTTTATCTTGTATTATTGGATTTGGGTCAAACCTTATAAGAGCGGATAAAATACCGTGGATTGCTGTGGAATTAGCTACTACGGAATCGATTGACAAAGATGTAGAGACTGGTGAATCAGTTTTGGTGGCAATTTCACTAGAGCAGGCAAAAAACCTTTTTGATCAAGACGTTCTTTTTGTGGATGCCCGAGATGAAGGGTACTATGATGCAGGTCATATTCAAAATGCATTAAGAAATGTATTTTTGATGGAACTGATTTTTAACATAGAAGAACGGCAGAAGAAAAGCGATGCGTTGGTGGTTTATTGTGGAGATCCTGGTTGTGGAGATAGTGAAGACCTAGCATATGATCTTCAGGATTCAGGATTTACAAAAATTTATGTATTCAAGGGTGGCTGGCTAGAATGGTCTAAAGCGGGTTACCCAAGTGAGACTGGAATATGACAGGTTATTTTAAATGGCAAATTGTATTCTTTTTCCGCATCATTATTGGGATTGTTTTTATATATGCTAGTTGGGATAAAATTATTCATCCAGCAGAATTTGCCAAAGTAATTGGGAATTACCATGCCGTGCCTTTTGGATTAGAAAACCTAATGGCAATGGCAATGCCCTGGCTGGAATTGCTGGTTGGTATTTGTTTGGTCGCTGGTATCATGGTTGATGGTGCTGCGATTATGAGTGTTGTCATGATGGTTGTGTTTATATTTGCCATTTCTCAAGCATTGGCTAGAGGGATCAGTATTGAATGTGGTTGTTTCTCAGTCGCTGAGAAAAGCGGAGATAATATCGGGTTACAGACTATTTTAAGAGATATAGTTTATTTATTTATGTCATTGGTAGTTTTATATCGTTCTGAGAGAAAACTGGAATTCTTCCCAAAATCCGTTTGAAGGGTTTTGCTAATCCCTTTAAATTCGTAATGCTATAGCAGTAGCACGGTATAATTTTTAATAAAATTGCGAGAGTAGCTCAGCTGGTAGAGCACCACGTTGCCAACGTGGATGTCGCGAGTTCGAACCTCGTCTCTCGCCCTACAGAAAGCCTCCTTGCTGGGGCTTTTTTGTTTTTAAGTAATAATAACTTTGCATTATGATATGATGTCCATGATATATGAAATTCGAAAGTGATTAGAGAAACCGTA
>CAYXUK010000018.1:3410-7336 GCA_964468295.1 uncultured bacterium
AGCAAATGATGTAGAAGACCAGGCAAAGCTTATCCAAGTGATGGTCGATAAGATTTACAGTTTTGGAGAATTGGGTTTCCAAGAAGTCGAAACATCTAAATATCTTACTGAAATTCTTGAAAATAATGGCTTTAGAGTAGAAAAAGGGATTTCAGGAATACCTACTGCTTGGATGGCAGAATGGGGCAAAGGAAAGCCTGTGATTGCACTGGGATCAGATATTGATGGCATTCCAAAATCATCCCAGAAACCAGGTGTCGCATTTCATGATCCAATTATCGAAGGTGCTCCAGGACATGGGGAAGGGCATAATTCTGGTCAGGCTGTCATTGTTGCAGCAGCTATAGTGGTTAAAAACCTTATGGAAAAAGAGAACATAAAAGGAACGATCAGAATTTGGCCTGGTGTAGCTGAAGAATTGGTTGCTACTAAGGCCTATTTTGTTCGCGATGGTTATTTTAAAGATGTAGATGCATGTATTTTTACCCATGTAAGTAGCAACCTTTCCACAACGCATGGTCAAGCTGGCGGCAATGGTTTACTTTCAGTAGAATATACTTTTCAAGGAAAAACAGCCCACTCTGCCGGTTCGCCCTGGCGAGGAAGAAGTGCGCTTGATGCAGTAGAGTTAATGAATATTGGTTGGAACTATCGTAGAGAACACTTGCGACCGCCTTATCGAGTACATTATGTCGTAACTGATGGTGGGGATCAGCCTAATGTTGTACCAAGAAACGCTTCTGTTTGGTATTATTTGCGTGAACTCGATTATGAGCACATCATGGAACTTTTTGATTATTCAAGTGAAATTGCAGAAGGCGCTGCAAAAATGAGCGGAACAAAATTAATATCTACCAGAATATTAGGTTCTGCTTGGCCTAGGCATTTTAATGAGCCTATTGCTCAGGCTATGTATTCAAATATAAAAGAAATAGGTCTTCCAGTTTGGGACAAGAATGATCAAGCATTGGCAAAAGCTGTGCAAAAAGAAGCTGGAAATAAAGAACTGAAAGGGCTCTCGACTGAATTGGATTCGTTACGAGGTCCTGTTTCAAGTAGGAATAATTGGGGTGGAGGATCAGATGATATAGGGGACATAAGTTGGGCAGTGCCAACTGTTACGCTACGATTTCCATCAAACATACCAGGTCTTCCTGGACATAATTGGTTGAACGGAATTGCTATGGCTACACCCATTGCACATAAAGGTGCTGTTTCTGGTGCTAAAGTGACAGCTATGACATTGGTAGATCTTTTTACGGATAAATCTTTGATTAAGGATGCAAAGAAATATTTTAAGAATCAAACAAAGGAAACAAAATATCAACCTATGATTCGTCAGTCCGATAAACCTGCTATTGAGTTAAATAAAGAGATTATGCGTAATTATCGAGATGAAATGAGCGATTATTATTATAATCCTGATAAGTATGAAACTTATTTGGATCAACTTGGAATAAAATACCCCACCACAAAGAAAAAGAAATAATTACTATGGGTAATTATACCATCATTGAAATTGTCCAATTGCTCATTGGATTATTTCTTGGTATTGGTTTGCTCCAGTCTGGTACGGACAAAATTGTAGACTGGAAAGGTAACATGTCCTTTTTAACTGAACATTTTGCACAAACCTTTATGCGCTCATTGGTGACACCTATGCTGATGGTTGTGACTGTTTTGGAAACTGTAGGCGGTATTCTTTGTCTGGGGGGAGTGGCAATGGCGCTGCTCTATCAAAATTTTAATCTAATTTTGATGGGCATGATTGTAATTGCATTTAATTTTATTGCTCTGTTTGCAGGTCAACGATTTTCCAAGGATTATGCTGGTGCAGCTGTACTGGTAAATTATTTCATTCTGACTATCATTGGAATTTTGACCTATTACTTTTAAATCAAAAAAATTAAATGTTAATGATTGAAATGAGGAAAAAATGAAAAATCTTTTAATTTTAATGTTATCAGCGACTATTAGTGCTTGTGCACCACCGCAGTCGAAAACAAGCAATTCATCAATAACTTTGGGTTCTATTGCCTCAA
This sequence comes from uncultured bacterium, assembly GCA_964468295.1. Lineage (GTDB taxonomy): Bacteria > Fidelibacterota > Marinisomatia > Marinisomatales > TCS55 > TCS55. The sequence continues at coordinate 5,453 of CAYXUK010000018.1, forward strand.
AATATGAAACATCGGCAAATCGTTTGATTGAAGCGGCCCTTAAGGACACTTCCGGTTTTGAACGCTTGGCAGAAATGTGCGATACTTTTGGACCACGATTCAGTGGTACGGATAATCTCGAAAAAGCAATTGATTGGATACTATCTGAAATGAATCGGGATGGTTTATCTAATGTACATGGAGAAGCAGTGATGGTCCCAAAATGGGTACGCGGTAATGAATCGGCACATATGGTTTCTCCATGGAAAAAAGAACTTCATATGCTTGGTCTTGGGGGAAGTATTGGTACAGCGCCAGAAGGTATTACAGCCGATGTGATGGTTGTATCGAGTTTTGATGAATTGGAAGATAGATCTGATGAAGCAAAGGGTAAAATTGTACTGTTTAATGTTCCATTCACAAATTATGGTAAAACAGTTCGTTATCGGTCTGGAGGCGCGGTAGCTGCATCGAAAGCTGGTGCAGTAGCCAGTATAATTCGATCTGTCGGTCCTTATTCGATGAATACTCCTCATACAGGTAACAGCCGATATGAAGATGGAGTAAAAAAAATACCACATGCTGCTATTACCGTTGAAGATGCCGCTATGATTGGGCGAATGGTAAACCGAGGTCAGACTGTTACTGTTAAGTTAAATATGGAAGGCCGATACGAAGAAGATGTACCATCGAGAAATGCAGTAGCGGAAATAAGGGGAAGTGAATATCCTGAAGAAGTTGTAGTGATGGGTGGTCACATAGACTCATGGGATGTGGGTCAGGGGGCCATGGATGATGGTGGCGGTTGTGTGGCTGCCTGGCAAGCTGTGAAGTTGATGAAAGATTTGGGCCTTACACCGCGCCGAACAGTACGGGTAGTTCTATGGACCAATGAAGAAAACGGTCTGCGCGGTGGAAACGCATACCGAGACGCGCACATAGATGAACTGGATAACCATATTTTAGCAATTGAGTCGGATGGCGGAGTGTTTAAACCGAGCGGTTTTGGCTTTAGCGGTTCGGATGAGGCTTTTAATATGATAACGGATATTGGCAAACTACTATCGCCAATTGAATCAGGAAAAATTACTAAGGGCGGAGGAGGTGCCGATATTGGCCCAATTATGCGCGAGGGGGTACCAGGCATGGGCCTAAGAGTAGATGGGAGCAAATATTTTTGGTACCACCATACTAATGCTGACACTTGGGATAAATTGGATCGGGACGAATTTAACAGGTGTGTGGCCACCATGGCAGTTATGGCGTATGTGGTAGCAGATATGGATGAGAAACTTCCTCGAAAGGCGGATCAGTAATTCCGCTATTTTCAAGGATTATTTTTTCCTAATTTAAAATATCATTTGTAGCAAACTTGTTTAAAACTATCCTTCAATATTTTCTGTTTCTTTCGGTTAGCTTATTATCTGCACAGTTAACTCGAGGAACAATTCAATCGGGTCCAATTGATTATATAGATCAATTACCAGAGATACCCCTATGCGCTGTACCTGGACTTACTGATTCATTCATCCAAAATCATATGGAAAAAATGAAAAATGAGTATCCCGAAATTTATCGTCGAATGCAGATTCCTCCGGTACGAAAAAAAGCAGCACAAATAGGTGATCTTGAAAAATTTTGGGTAATGGTGGATGATGGTTCAGGAGGAACCAAAAGTGAAGAAATAGTAGCAGAACTATTGGCTAAAGGTGATCACACGGCCATATGGGCCGATACGGCGGAAATAAAAAATTCCACAAATATTTCTGCTGCTTTGGCAACGTCTTATTTAAAACTTCTAGAAGAAGAAACCCCTGCTGGGTCAAGAAATTCATCGAAAGGAATTTATGATTTAGAATTGGAGTATTTTGGTTCACCGCCGAACTATGACGGTGATGGAATTGT
>CAYXUK010000018.1:7436-10761 GCA_964468295.1 uncultured bacterium
CATAATATTGGCCAAACTCATAAAGAATGGCTGGTGGATTGGTTTACGGCCAATTATCTGGATAATAAATCTATGAATTCCAAATATGGATATGATCTTTGGTTGCCAATGCGTGCAAGGTATACAGCAAAGCATTTATCTGGAAATGTGGAATCCGCTGGAAATACAGTACAAGACTATGGATCAAATTATATTGCCTATGAATCATCTGCTGATTCCATGGAAATCACATTTTCAGCTACCAGTGGTGGGACGCCTTATATTCGTTCAATTGAGTACAATGATTCTTCTGCTGTAGTCAATACACTATCTAATGATGCGAAACATCTCGTTTATCATTACAAACTAGATTATGACAATGATGGTATTCATGACAGTTTGAAAGTGAGAAGCGCTTTATTTATTGTTGTGAACCAGGAAAGTTTCAGCCTGAAATATGACTACGTATCCACTGGTACCGATGCTTCTGGTTGGACCGGTTTTGAAGAAATCGCTCATGATGATGGAGAATTAGATTTATTTACCACCTCAGATGGTGGTCAGTTTGGTTTTCTTGGCTGGGGGAATAACAGTACTGGATGGGGATGGGGCGTAAAATTTGATCCAAAAATGGCAATTAACCAGTTAGTAGAAATCAAGATTGTATTTGGATTTGACCAGGAGTTCTCTGGATCTACCACACCGGCTACAGCAGATAAAGATTTTAATATTCATGTCTGGGAAATTTTGGATGATGATGGCAATATTCGTGATGTGATGACGCCCCTATACTGGTCTACCCAACGCGCTTCACTTACAGGAGACTGGACCATTATCGATATGACACCTTTTAAAGATGAATTATCTAATCTTGGTCCGATCGTTATTGGGGTTGTAGAAGACGACACAGTTGGTACTTATTTCGGAATGGACCATCATGTAAATGATGAAAATTATACATATGCCTTTAACTATAATGATGGAGGCACGTTAGATGAATTGTCTGGGTTTAATATAGGAGGTGAATCACTTAGTGGCTGGAATTATTTATTTCGAACGTCATTTTATATTGCGGATAGCACTGTACCACATCTAACGGCAGGATTTATGCAGAATCCAGTTTTTACTGATGAATTGAACTTATTTATTATTGGAAACTCGATGTTGGGCTCGGATCATATGACCGTCACAACAAAAAATGCAGGTTATGAAGAAATTTTAGATACACATATAATGGCAGGAAACGATTCGATATTGGTGACTGATAATTATCGGATACATGCTTCGGGAGCACTCGATATTAATGTCAAAGGCACAATGCGATATGGCAGAGCAAATATGGATACTACCTTCACTTACAATGTGAATTACATCCTGGCAAGAGTAGGTGGTGATATTGCTTCACGGGATGGTAATTACCATATATATATGCCGGAAAATAGCCTAGTTGAAGACGGCTATGTAATTGTGGGTAATGATGACAATAGCCCGGCAACCGCCAAAATGCGTACAGCCCTAGTCGATCAGATACATCCAATATATACTGTGAGCCCTGTGGGTAGAGATTTAGAAAAAGGTGCAAAAATATCAATTGACACAGGTGCTCTTGATCCGGAAACGATATCCATTGGTTATTGGGATGGAGAGGTATGGAGAGAATTGCATTCAACCCTTTCATCTGATGGAAGGCGAATGGAGGGAATAGGTATCCAATTAGGACATTATACATTAATTCCCCGTGGAAGTGGAAGTCCATTAGCGATATCTGAAGAAGCTATATTGCCAACAGAATACAGTCTGTATCAAAATTATCCCAACCCGTTTAACCCAGAAACAATGATCCATTATGATATTCCTAGAGGTGGACATGTATCTTTAGTGATTTATGATATATTGGGAAGAGAACTCATACATTTAGTGAATCAATTTCAGCATGCAGGACGATACGATATATTATGGGATGGAAATAATGCCAAAGGGTTACCAGCTGTGAGTGGTGTTTATTTTTTCAGAATTTCTTCCAATGGATTTTCGCAAACTAGAAAAATGGTGCTTTCTCGATAATGATGCGGAAAATTACATTTATAATTTTGTCATTTCTCCTGGCAATTATTGCCTGTGAGGATAAGGTTGATCCTAATTATGAGATTATTTTTGAGCCAGGTGAACTCAACTTTGGGAAAGTGGAGGCTAATCAAATTTCATCACAGAAAATTCGTATAAAAAATTCTGATGAATCCACGGGTGCATTTGAGGGAAATGTTGTTATCATGGATTCCCCGAAGTTTACAATGGACTTCAGCGGTGTGATCACTTTACAAAAAAATGAGTCCAAGGAAATTTATATTACATTTCGCCCAACGGGAGTTGAACAGTCTTCGGCAAAATTAGTGGTTTCTAATGACGAGGATTCTTTTCATGAAATGTATATTTATGGAGAAGGTGCTGCACCAGTTTCGTTTACATATTCGCCCAATAAGCTTGATTTTGGTTTAGTAAAAGAAGGGGACAATAAAGATTTAGACCTAACAATTACAAACAGTGCCAGTTCAGGATTTGATCTTGAAATCAGTTTTTCCATTTCATCAAGCGAATTTTCAGTTGTTGACGGTACTTCCAGCCATGTCGTTACTCCAGGACAATCATTGGCTATACCAATTAGATATTCTCCAACATCCGCTAGTTTAAATGCAAGAATCACAATCAATCATAATAGTACTGTGCAGAATAATCCATTATCGGTAATTCTTTCCGGTATTATGGATAAAACAACTGAAATAAATACTCTGATTACAGAGGGTTGGGAAACCTTTGAAAGTGGTAATTACAACAGTAGTATATTAAAATTTCAAGAAGCGATTTTCATGGCAGCGCTGCATACGACTTATGATAATATCCATGCTGAAGCGTTAGTAGGGCGAGGCTGGGCATTAACATTCTCTCGTAATTATGGTAATGGCCACATTGATTTTAGTAAAGCATTGGAAAACTTTAATTTATCGATTTCAGACAATGCTCGTCTAGATGCGTTAGCAGGGAAAGCCATATCTGCTAGGTTAATTCATGATTATACCAGTTCAATTCAATCAGCTATTGACCTGCTTGACCTTAAGGCTACTTATCAATTTTCTCATAAAACCTCAGTAGACTATAAAGATGTTCGCATGGCATTAATCCAATCTTATTTCAGTACTGGTCAATTTGCAAAATCGGCAGCTGAAATGGATATATTAGATCCGCCTAATGCACCTCATTCGGATGATCCTGCAACTTTGCTTGCTGCGATCCAGGCTTTATCCGGTTCGCTCTAATTGAATCTATCTGGTAAAACAGCAATTGTTACAGG
>CAYXUK010000018.1:10861-21568 GCA_964468295.1 uncultured bacterium
GCTGGTATTGAGAAGTACAATCATTTTGACCAAGAAACAAGCGAAGATATATCGGCAATTTTAAAAACAAACCTTCGGTGTCCATTAGAGCTGACCAGATGTATGTTGCCAAAGATGATTGAACAACGGGAAGGGCATGTTGTCAATATTGCCTCATTAGCTGGCAAAAAGGGAGTAGCCTACAACACGATTTATTCGGCAACAAAAGCAGGGTTATTAATGTGGTCAGATGGCATGCGCCAGGAATTTATGGATTCACCTGTAGATATTTCGGTGATCTGTCCCGGATATATTTCGGATGCGGGTATGTTTTATGATGGCGGTATTGACCCGCCAGCAATATTAGGCTCATCCAAACCGCAGAAAGTTGCCGATGCTGTATTAAAAGCACTACGGAAAGGTTCTTGTGAGATTATTGTGAATTCAGTTCCGGTTCGCTTTTTGCTTGCAGTTGGACAAATCTCATGGAGATTGGCAGATAAACTTGTGAAGTTGTTTGGAGTTATAGCACTGAGTCGGAAGCGGATTTCTATTTAGCCGCTTGTTTCTGCAGTTTTCTTAAATTTCTATTTTTCCACCATTTCACTGGTTTGCTATTCATGATTGGTCTCACGATGGGTTGTGATTTTTTCCAGATCCACTCCGGGAATGAAAAAACGAACATATTTTTGGGAAAAGGATCATTTTCATATACAGGTAAAATATAATTTGTACGGCGGTCTTTGAGTATATCATATGTGATCCGGCCAATCGCAAAAAGGGAAAGCGAAGTAATCATGGGATAATAGTATTGACCTGTTTCTTTTCTTATGGGCGAAAAGTCCGGCGAATAAAGCTTTAATATCGGACCAAATGATTTTGATTGGATCATTTGTATACCCATAATTGTACCAATGGTATAAACACCTGTCCAAAATCCTTTTCTTACCGAATATCCTAAATAGGATGGCCCTGATCTGATTTTATATATATCATATAAAGAGTGGTATTTTGCTTCCATAGTCGAATCTATTTCATGGAATGTGGCTACTTCAGCGCCGGGTGCAAAATAAATATTGTTATATTCTAAACTATCCCCATTATGAAAAAGAATATAGCCGTCTCTTTGTTGTAGATCGCTCATACGGTTTTTCAAAGATCTTGACTGGTGGATTATTTTGCCAAAATGGTTATAGATCAAATAGACTTGATCCAGTTCCAGTGAATCATGATCAATGCTATTAGCATGAATAAAATAAACTGTATCTTGAATGATGGAATCTACGACGACCGTATTGGCGGTTCCGTCAAGCTGTACCAGTATATGTCTTATATTTATTGTGTCGCCAGGAACGGGGTCTGTCGGAATTGGTCTCATATAAATGGGGTCAGGGATGGGATAGTTGGCGATTTTGTATTTTGGGAATGGCAGTATATTGTAAATCGTTCCAACGTTAAGATTATTATCATCTAGGGAAATACGTTTTTTTATTTTATTCTCCATCTGAAAATCGACAGTGATGATATATTCGCCACTGGGTACATTTTCAAATTTGAATTTTCCTCCTCCATATTTTTTTAAGAATTTTTTTGATGATCTTGTTTTCTGAATCATCTTTCCCAACGTGTCCAGTAGCATTATTTCTGTATTTGGTATTGGATTATCTTTTGCAAAGGCAGCATCACCTTTAATGGTAAACAATGGATTTGTTTGTGTAAAACATAAAGAAAATAGAAAAAATAGGGGAGGTAGTACTTTCGAGATACGAAAATTCATTGTTTAAAATTAATAATTATGATTGAATTTTCAGGTATAAATCATATTAATAATAGTTATTGTATAGTTTACACTAATAGCATGAAATTCCACTTGAAGTAAATAAATGCGGAATTTCTTTGTTTGAGGAGCAAACAAAGAACGGTATTACGCCACGTACCATTATGAGTAAAAAACTCCTAAACAGCCACACCATCCTCGGCAATTCTCTGCCAAATATACGCCTATACCATTTTGTTGATCTTATGATGAGTAAGATTAATATTTTTTCTGCACTCAAGTATTAGTGTCGTACATGAAAAGCATTATAAAAATAATCATTTTATTTAGTGTGCTGTCTAGTGTTTCAGCTCAACCAAGTATTCTTTCAAAACCACCTAAAATTTCTTTTTATTTGGGAACAGGTTTTTATAATCCCGGCCTGATTGGCCTTGATCCAGAATCTAATGCTATTATCCCTAAAATGAATTTATTAGATAGAAATTTATTAATTAGTTGGGTAAATATTAAATATATGTTTTATCCCAATGCCAGGGTTGGATACAGTCAATCTCAATCTTTTCATACGGGTACGATCGGTGAATCCAATTATAGCCGGACCATTACCTTTCGCGAGCTCAGTATTGAAACGTTTTATTTTCAATTTCCACGATTCGAATTGAATTTTTCGCTCGCGCCCATGTACAACACGGGTACAATTCAACTTACTGCTCCTGCTTCATCCGCTGATTGGGATTCATTTTTAAAAAATTTAGATGAAGATAATGATAATATAAGCTTGACTGTTGAAGGAGTTATGAAAAAAAACTGGCTGGGTTTTTCCAGCTTTATTGGGGGTAGATATTATTTATCCCCATCAATGTCTATCGAGGGTCGATTTGGTTATTATCGAAACTTTTATAGTCGAGAAAATTGGAAATTGGAGAAGTCCAATGTGATTGGACCAGAATTGAGTATTAAAAATCTACCTATTTTCCAAATCTTCTATGTTTTAGGTTTTTAATTTATTAAAAGTAGACGAAAAAGTTATTTTTATATCTAAACTGAATAGGATTAATTTTAATGAAGTTATCGATCAAGGATAACTATATAGGAAACACCAAATTGATTAGAATACTCAAAACAGCTTTTTTCGTTCTTGCGGTTTGTTCAATTATGCATGCGCAGAATAACAAAGGTAAAATTATTATTTTGGACTTTGAAATTTCAGATATGGAAGAAGCTGAAGCAAAAATTTTATCAGATAGGTTTCGCAGTGAAATTGTCAAGACTAAACTTTTTAGTATAGATGATCGAAAAGAGTCCATTCTTGCCATGATGCAAGCGGCAAAAGAGCAGGGTGGATGTGTTACGATAAATTGTGCAGAAAAATGGGGCAAAATGCTCGGTGCGCAGTTCGTGATAAGTGGTTCAATTACGCAAATAGGTGAAACCTATACAGTTAAAGCGGATCTATTTTCGGTTTCTACTGCTCGGACTGAACGATCAAAGGGATCAAATTACAATGGGCCCGTGGAAGGTATGTTAACAGTAATGGAAGTATTGGCTTGGGAAATAATGGGTCTGGATCCACCTCCATTACTCAAGGCACGCCTATCGGGAATCAATACGAGTGAAATGTTCACTATTTCTGTCATGGATTTCAGTGGAAATGGCATTATTCAAATGGAGGCAGAGGCACTTTCGGATGAATTTGGAAAAGAAGTTGAAAAGACAGGTATGGTAGCGATGATTTCTAGAGATGTAGCTAAAAATATTCTAATGGAATCAAAGGGGTGGGGTGGCTTTACAGCCTGCATGGCTCGTAATTGTGCCATGGAAACTGGTGCCCTAATAGGAGCGCAATATGTGGTCGGTGGCTCTATTAGTAAAAACGGAAATTCCTATGATATTTTACTGAGACTTTTTTCGGTGGTGACAGGAGCAGAAAAAGCAACCCGAGAAGTGACCTACAGAGGTCCGGTGGATGGTCTGGTGGTAGAGATAAGAATTCTGGCCTGGGATATGATGGGACTGAAACCGCCAAGATCCTTAACATCAAGCCGGAAGGGAAAAATCGTGGGTCCTGGTCTCATGGAAATCCTCCAATCACCGCGTTACAAACCTATGGTATTATCAACCTTTGTTCCGGGATTAGGACAGTACTCGGTTGGTAAGCTTAACTCAGCTCGCTGGTATTTTGGCACCGTGTTGTTTGCTGCTGGAATGGTAGCGTATAATTATTCCGAATACGATGGGGCATACAAATGGTCTGATGAACTGTATTATGATAATTATTTGCTGCAGAATAACTCTGTAGACATGCTAGCGTATGAAGAAAAGGTAAGACGAGCGGTCAAAGATGTTGAATGGCATAATGACCAAATGAAATTATTTGCAGGAATTAGTGTTACTGCATGGTTAATTAACATTATGAATGCCAATACACTTGGAAAACCGCTAGCAGAAGAACTCCCTTGGTTGATTGCATTAAATCCAAATATGGGTATTGACTATAAACCAGAACTGAATGCACCGGTATTAACATTGAGTATTGACCTGCCAAGCCGATGAAAAAAATTATTATTCCATTTTTCTGTCTTATCCTGTTTTTGGCTTGTGAAGTGCCGGAGTACGACTACAATGAGTTTAGTGAATCGGATCCCCCGGCCCTTGTGTTTAATCCATTTTTGAAAAGAGTCGTTGCCGGTTCCGTGAATTGGGTGGATATCGAAGCGTTGGAAATCAATGGCGCTGCGGGAATGTATATCAAGATGGAATATGATCCGGAATTTGTTTCCATCAAAGAAGTTGTGTCAGGAGAATTTTTTACTAGTACGAACCAACCCATGGCTATCGTAGAAGATAAAGGCACCTATATAGAAATTTATATTGTCTACCTTTCCGATGGCATTGGTCGGTCTGCAAGTGGAAGTGGGCCTGTTGTAAAAGTGGCTTTTGAAAGCATTAAAACAGGTAAATCAAGACTGAGTATTCTGGATGATTCCAAGGTAGTTAATGCGGATAATGAAAGTCTTGTTATGACCACTTATGGATATTTCATTATTGATGCCAGGTAAAATTCTCAGATAAGCTTTTATCAATTCAATGCAAAAGTATAATAACATTCGGTCAATTTTTATCTTCCTGATTTTTTTATTGGGTGCCTCAGGTTTATCCTACGGGCAAGTGAATTCCAATAGTCTGCCCATCACCCAATCTTATGCAGGAAGAACTGTTACGTATACTTCGGTTTCTTTGAATGACGGCGGAAATACGATTACTGTAGAACCAGGAGCTTCCATTACGTTTTCAACTGCAGGTACATATACGCATACATCAGGATATTGTCCAGGTTGTATTGTTCAATTTTATGCGCGCATGAATGATGTATTTAATTTATGTCTATTAAATAGCGGTACACAAGGTGGCGGCAGTTTTAGCGGCTCCACAACATTTACGGCACCAACAACGCCAGGTACTTATTATGTTAATCCGACAGGTTCTTTACAATATGAATGTGTGGATAGTAAATCAGTTTCCACCACCTTTGATAGCAGCACGTTAGCTACAATAGTAGTAGGCTCTCCAGATGTCAATGTTTCCCAGGGTAATATCGCAAATGGCGCTTATCATACAGCAGCGATATTAAGTGACGGTAGTGTGAAGGTCTGGGGAAACAATGATTCTGGTCAACTGGGCCAGGGGAGCACAGTTAATATAGGTGATGGTTCCAGTGAAATGGGTGATAATCTTTCTGCAGTTGATCTTGGAACAGGAAGAACTGCTGTTCGAATCGCGGCAGGGATGTCTCACACGGCAGTCATTTTAGATGATGGCAGTGTAAAGGCGTGGGGAAGTAATACTTATGGTCAACTTGGTCAAGGCAACTCAACTACGCTTGGTGATGGGGCAGGTGAGATGGGGGATAATCTTTCTGCAGTCGATCTAGGCGCAGGAAGGACGGCGGTTGCTATTGCTGCAGGTGATAATCATACTGCTGTGATTTTAGATGATGGCAATGTAAAAGTGTGGGGACAGAATACTTATGGACAGCTGGGCCAGGGAAATACAATCCAGATTGGTGATGGTTCCAGTGAAATGGGTGATAATCTTTCTGCGGTCGATCTGGGAACAGGAAGGACGGCAGTTGCTATTGCCGCAGGTGGATCCAATACTGCTGTAATTCTAGATGATGGTAGTGTAAAAGTGTGGGGATTTAATAATCTCGGACAAACTGGGCAAGGCAATACAAATACAATCGGTGATGATTCTAACGAAATGGGAGATAATCTATTAGCAGTAAATCTAGGTACAGGAAAAACTGCTATTGATATTGCAGTTGGACAGTATCATACAGTAGTGATACTAAATGACAGCACTATAAAAGCCTGGGGAAATAATAGTTATGGTCAATTAGGGCAAGGCAATACAAATACAATCGGTGATGGACCGGCCGAAATGGGTGATGCTCTCCAAACTATTGGGCCAGGGCTCAAAGCACTAGCTATTGCAGCAGGCGCATCTCATACTATTGCAATATTGCATGATGGTACAGTTGTAACTGCAGGTCAAAATAGTTATGGTCAATTGGGATTAGGCAGCACTGACAATATGGGAGATGATATTTCAGACCAATTAACAACTGTCAATCTTGGAACGGGCCGAACTGCAACTGCGATCTCAGGCGGTTATTTACATACTTCAGTTATTCTTGATAATTGTAATGTAAAGGCCTGGGGCATAAATAACGTTGGTCAACTTGGTCAAGGCAATACGGATGCACTTGGTGATGGGGCAGGTGAGATGGGAGATGAACTGACAGCGGTTGATATGGGTACAGGAAAATGTGCAGCCACAACATTAACGCTTATTTCAAGCGGACCCTCTATAACATTTAATCCTGATAATGAATCTACGAATGTGGCACCTACTACAAATATTATTATCCAATTTAATGAAGCAGTTCGAAAAATAAATGATTCCCAGTTAACTGATACGAATGTGGATGAATTAATTACCCTTAAGGATACGGATGTCAATGGCGGTGATATCGTATTTGACGCAACTGTTAATTCGGCAAAAACCGCAATCATTATTAATCCTACCGTCAATTTCTCGGCAACTCAAACTATTTATGTCGCTATCGGTTCTTCCGTTGAAGATTTACAGAATAATGCAATATTGGCTAAAAGCGTAACCTTTACTACGGGATCGTTTACTCCTGGGCAATTGAATCACCATATTTCAAGTGGATATTTTACTACAAATGTCATCCTGAGTGATGGGACGGTAAAAGCATGGGGATATAATCAATTTGGTGCACTGGGTCAGGGAAACACTGATAATATTGGTGATGGATTAGGTGAAATGGGAAATGACCTTTCATCGATAGATCTTGGAACTGGCAGAACTGCGGTTGCAATCGCGGCTGGATTGTATCACACTGCTGCCATACTTGACAATGGACAAGTAAAAGCATGGGGGCGAAATTTTGAAGGGCAATTGGGCCAGGGGAATACAAATCATCTAGGTGATGGAGCCAGTGAGATGGGCGATAATCTTACTGCAGTCGATCTGGGTACAGGAAGGACGGCAGTTGCCATTGCTGCAGGTCGGTATAGTACTGGTGTTATTCTAGATGATGGCAGTGTCAAGGTGTGGGGAAACAATACTTTTGGACAGCTGGGTCAGGGAAATATCACACAGATTGGTGATGGGACAGGTGAGATGGGCAATAATCTTTCTGCAGTTGAACTGGGCACAGGAAGGACGGCAGTTGCCATTACAGCAGGTAGAAATCACTATGCTGTAATTTTAGATAATGGCAGTGTTAAAACATGGGGAGAAGGTACTTGGGGTCAATTAGGTCAGGAACATAATAGTATTATTGGTAATGAGTCCAATGAGATGGGAGATAATCTTCCGATAGTCGATCTAGGTATAGGCCGTATAGCCATTGCAATTGAAGCAGGATATAATCATACAACCGTTATATTGGATAACGGCAGTGTAAAGGTTTGGGGAAAAAATACTTATGGACAACTGGGTCAGGGCAATACGGATAATGTCGGTGATGCGTATGGTGAGATGGGGGATGCTCTCAGTGCAATAGATTTGGGCACAGATGTACAAGTTTTAGGAATTTCAGGAGGCGATAATCATACATCAGTGATTTTAGATAATTGCACTGTAAAAACATTTGGATATAATGATTATGGACAACTAGGTATTGGCAGTACTACCTGGATTGGGGATGGATCAAATGAAATGGGAAGCAATCTCTCGGCAATTGATTTAGGTACGGGCTTATGTGCTGCAACTTCATCCTTCTCTATTACGACAGATTTTATTTCACCATCGGTAACATTTACACCGGTAAATGGTGCAAATGACGTGTTATTAAGTTCTAATATATTGATTTCATTTAATGAAGCTGTCCGTAAGCTTGATAATACCGAACTGACCAATACGAATGTAGATGCACTTCTTAGTCTTAAAAATCAGGATGTAAACGGTACGGATATCGCTTTTGATGCTACCATCAATACATCCAAGAGCTTAATTACTATTACAAGTACAGATGGTTTTACATCAAATCAGACTGTATATGCGGCGATTGGGGCCACTGTGGAGGATGGGTCTGATAATGCCATAACGGCCACCAGTGCAACATTTACAACCCGGGATACATACGGTCCTGACATTACCTGGTCGCCTGTAGATGCTTCAACTAATGTCACTGTTGGTAGTGATGTAACAATTACTTTTAGTGAATTGGTTCGTCATACGGATGATACAGCACTTTCTAATACAAATGTTGATGCGCTTATTACTATCAAAGACACTGATGCAAGCGGGAGTGATATCGCATTTGATGCCACAGTATCAACCAGTGGTACCGGCTCCGCTCTCAGTTTTGATGGCATTAATGATTACGTGCGTGTAACGACGGATACGGATTTACCATTAAATAATACTGCACGAACTATGTCCGCATGGATATATGATGCTGGAGATGACAATAGTTGGGGATCCGTTATGCATTGGGGAGGTGCTGAGCATTGTAGCGGCTATATGTGGGGTTTTGGCATAAGATCTGGGAAATTAACCATGTGGGGCGGATGTAAAGATTGGATTACATCACTGGATATACCAAAAAATGAATGGACTTTTATTTCAGCGACTTATGATGGTTCAAAATTAAGAGCCTGGGTCAATGGCGTTAAGGATTCCACATCGGCAAGTAATTACCAGACCTCAACCAGCGACTTGTTTATTGGCGGTGAGACCATTAATAATGGGATTTCTTTTAGACAATTCTTTTATGGAAAGATTGATGACGTATCCATTTGGGATGAAGCCTTAAATGATGGCGAAGTAGCGGCTATATATGGTGGTGTTACCCCTACCTCTAATTCTGGTAGTTATACCTCATCATCTAGTTTGGTAGGCTATTGGAACTTTAATGAAGGTTCCGGATCCATTGTTTCCGATGGAAGTGCAACCGGTAATAGCGGTGCCATCAGTGGGGCAACTTGGACAACGGCATCGGTTGGTGGTAATACAGTGATTACTATTGATCCCACAAATAATTTTGGATCCAACCAGACAGTCTATGCCGCAATAGGTGCGACTTTAGAAGATTTTTCCGATAATGTAAATACAGCATCCAATATTACATTTTCGACAGCAGATATTTTAGCGCCAACAATAACATTCTCTCCATCGGACGGTACTCAAGGTGTTGTAGTAAGTAGCAATGTTACTATTATCTTTAGTGAGGCGGTACGACGCCTGGATAATACAGAACTATCCGATCAGAATGTTGATGCGTTTATTACACTGAAAGATACGGACGCCAGCGGCAGTGATATTGCTTTTGATGCGACAATCAATGCAGCCAAAACTATCATCACAATTGACCCAGTAAGTGATTTTAACTCAGTACAAACCGTATATGTTGCCATCAGTGCAAGTGTAGAGGATGAATCTGGTAATGCCATTACTGGAGCAAATGCTACCTTTGTATCAAAAGACACACAGGGTCCAACTTATATTTGGAATCCAACCAGTGGGTCTACAGGTGTACCTGCCGATGCAAATGTGACCCTTACATTTACTGAGTTGATCCGTAAGATAGATGATACAGATCTTTCAGATACGAATGTAGATGAACTTCTTACCTTAAAAGAAACGAATGCTAATGGCAGTGATATTGCTTTTGATGCAACAGTTTCTTCTGCGGGTGGACTTTCATCATTATATTTTGATGGGGTGGATGATTATGTGAAGGTTGATCGAGAGGTTCAAGATGATTTTACGCTTCAAGCATGGGTAAAGACTACGACTTCGAGAACTGGATCAAAACCCTGGCAGGGACTGCCAATTATATATGCTGACTATCCGGGAGGAACTAACCTTGATTTTTGTACAGCAGTTTTAAATGGAAAATTTTCCTTTAACACAGGACCATCGGATCAAACGATTCAATCAACGAGTTCGATTGATGATGGCCAATGGCATCATGTAGTCGCTACACGCGAAAAATCAACAGGTACGATTTCTGTTTACGTTAACGGTGCCCTGGAAAACTCCCTTGTCACTACCAATACTGGTTCATTGACACTACCAACGCATATTTACATTGGCGGTCAACTCGTTAATAGTAAATATTTCAAAGGTAATATCAAAGAAGTGGCCGTTTGGACCAGTACAATATCATCTGATGGTGTTACGGCACTTTATAACTCAGGGTCACCTTTAAATATTTTAACGGACGCTGGAGGTTATACCTCATCCAATGATGTCCAAGGGTATTGGAAGTTTAATGATGGTACGGGGTCCACAGCAGCGGATGCAAGCATAAGCAGTAATGATGGGACCATTAATGGGGCGGTGTGGAATTCTGATAATATTGGTACTTACACTATTATTACCATGAATCCGACGAGCGACTTTAGTTCATCCCA
>CAYXUK010000018.1:21668-22957 GCA_964468295.1 uncultured bacterium
TTGACTGGCGGTGAAACTAATATTCGACTTAACCTAGTGGTAACAGGTACACCTTTGGGTGTAGAGACGGTGGCCTTTTATCCCATTGATGGAAATTCCATATATGATGTAGCGGGGATGAGCATGGGTACGGCCCAAACAACAGGTCCGTTGACTCTCAATGACCTATCACCACCTATTATGACTTTTTCTCCTGGGAAGGATGCCACAGGGGTTGGAATAGGAAGTAACGTAACAATCACGTTTTCAGAGCCGGTTCGAAAAATAGATGACAGTGACTTAACCGATGAAAATGTAGATGCATTACTGACCCTTAAAAAAACGGATATCAGTGGTGCGGATATCGCATTTAATGCTACAGTAAGCTCCAATAAGAAAGTAATCACCATTGATCCGACCAACTATTTTGAAAGCCTGGAGACTATTTATGCAGCTATTGGATCTTCCGTTGAAGATTCTTTAGGTAATGCAATTCCCGATTCATCCGTAACCTTTGTTATATCAGACGTGGATCCTCCAACGGTTGTGTTTAATCCAGCACATGGTGATATAGACGCAGCGTATAATACAAATATAAAGCTCACATTCAGTGAACCCATACGCCTGAAAGATAACGCTCCTTTAACGGACAGCGCTTTAGATACTATCATTACATTAAGAGATACGGACTCAACAGGTAGCCAGTTACAATTTTATGCCTCGATTAATACACCTAAAACGATTATTACAATTGATCCAGATGAATATTTTTCTAACCAACAAGTAATTTATGTTGGGATTGGTGAAACGGTAGAGGACACAGTAGGTAATTTAATCAATCCAGCACATGCTATTTTCACTGCCCAGAAAGATGAGCCGCCGGTGGTAATTTTTAACCCCACTCACAATGATGTCAATGTACCGGTGGAAAGCAATATTACTGTGACATTCAGTGAACCGGTAAGGCACTTGGATAATACCCAAATAACGAACGTTAGCGTTGATGAATTACTCACATTGAAAGATACGGATATAAATGGTGAAGATCTGTCTTTTGATGCAACAATTAGCGAAGAGAAGGTGATGATTACGATTGATCCGCAATATAATTTTAAAAGTTTGCAATCAATCTATGTAGCGATCAATGCAGGAGCAGAAGACTCTTTAAATAATGCTATTTCTGCACAAAGCGTCACCTTTATTACACAAGATAACCAATCGCCATCTGTGATCTTTGATCCCGCCGATAAGAGTGTCAATGTACCCAGAGATAAGTCCATTACTATTTCGTTTAGTGAGCCAGTACGAAC
>CAYXUK010000019.1:0-4066 GCA_964468295.1 uncultured bacterium
CGGGTTTTCAAGCCTTGGCTGCTGTTCTTGGAGGGACCCAGTCACTCCATACTAATTCCATGGATGAAACCTTGGCGCTTCCAACAGAAAAAGCGGCGGAAATTGCTCTCAGAACGCAGCAATTGATTGCATTCGAAACTGGTGTTGCAAATGTAGCAGACCCCTTAGGTGGTTCATGGTTTGTGGAATCTCTAACGGATCATATGGAAACGGAAGCAGAAAAATATTTTGAAGAAATTGAGAATCTTGGCGGAGTAATTCCAGCCATTGAAAAGGGTTATTTCCAAAGAGAAATTGCCTATGCAGCATCAGAATATCAGCAAAAGATTGATGAGAAAGAATTGATTCATGTTGGGGTAAATGATTTTATTAAAGAAGATGAAGAAATTGAAATTCCGTTATTAGAAATTGGTGACGAAGCTGAAAATATTCAGATAGAATCTTTAACTAAACTAAGAAAAGAGCGGGATGAAAATATGGTTCAGAAAGCACTCAGCCGTATTCAGGAAGCTTGTGTAAATAGTGATAATATTATGCCACCAATTATTGAAGCATCAAAGGCTTTTGCCACCATGGGTGAAATTGTGGTTGCTATGAAAGCAGAGTTTGGTGAATGGCAGGAAGCTGCTGTCTTTTAGGGGAGGTCATGAATAGTAATAACAAATTTTTGTTGATGATTATTGGTGTTATCGTGGTGGTCATTTTTTGGATTGGTTGGGTTTCAATCAATCCTGCAGATGAAAAAGCGATGGCAACTTTTGTATCCGTAGAAAAGCTTAAGAAAGATAATATGAGCCAGCGGACGAAATTGGGTGGTTTGGTAAAAGATGGCTCGATCGTTATCTCTAAAACTAGTTATTTAGACTGTACATTTATTCTTAAAGAAGGGAATACTGAATTGGCTGTAAAGTATGATCGTACTCGTCCGGATTTATTTAAAGATGGGGCAGAAGTGATTGTTACTGGTCAATATTTAAACGGTATTTTTTATGCTGACGAATTGCAGACAAAATGTGCCTCACGTTACGAAGGTGATTTAAGAGACGAAAATAGTTATAACTTAACTGAAATCGAATCATGACCCCGATCGCTGGTGGTGCAGCCTTGAATCTGGCTTTCGGATTCGGCATTCTTAGCTTACTTACCATCTTTTTTTATACACGTAATGGAGATCAGCGTCTGTATCTTACGGGACAGCGTCTGGCATTGGGAGTCTCATTTTTTGTTTTTTTAGCTACTTTTATTCTTGGTTACCAATTAATAATCAGCAATTTTGATATTGATTATGTAGCACGATATACTAGCCTTGAAACACCAGTGGTATATAAAATATCCGCCCTCTGGGCTGGGCAATCTGGTTCGCTTCTATTTTGGCTATTTATTTTATCCGTTTATGCCACCGTGGTCATCCTCCAAAATCAGCGAAAACACCAAGGACTTATGCCTTGGGTTATCATTACAATGGTCATTGTTCAAATGTTTTTCCTAGTGTTGACGAATTATGTTACCAATCCATTTAAACCCACGGAGGCTGATTTTATTGTGGCCAATGGAAATGGCCTTAATCCTTTACTACAAAACGTGACCATGGCTATACACCCACCCACACTTTATTTGGGTTTTGTTGGTTTTACGGTTCCATTCAGTTTTGGAATTTCAGCGCTTGTTAATCGGGATACGAGCCCACTATGGATTCAGAGCATTCGCCGGTGGACCCTGGTAGCATGGCTTTTTTTGAGCATGGGGATTATCTTAGGAGGGTGGTGGGCCTACCGGGAATTAGGCTGGGGAGGATATTGGGCTTGGGACCCTGTGGAAAATGCTAGTTTTATGCCATGGCTCACGGCCACAGCATTTGTCCATTCGATAATTATTCAAGAAAAAAAGGATATGCTGCGGGTATGGAATATGGTACTGATCATACTTACGTTTACCCTTTGTATCTTTGGGACATTTCTAACGAGATCTGGCGTCATGAGCTCCGTACACTCATTTACCGCTTCTTCATTGGGCCCCATATTTTTAGCATTTGTTTTTTTTATATTGATAGCTTCTTTTGGTCTCATGTATACCCGTATAAATGATATTCGATCAACAAAAAGAATGGAGTCATTTACTTCTCGTGAAAGTGGGTTTCTTTTTAATAATATGGTGTTTGTGGTGATGTGCTTTTCCGTATTCTGGGGAACACTTTTTCCAGTTATTTCTGAAGCAGTCCGTGGGACAAAAATCACAGTTGGGCCACCATTTTTCAATCAAATTAATATTCCGATTGGTCTGATACTTTTAGGTTTAACTGGTGTTGGGCCGCTTTTAGCTTGGCGAAGGACAGGAAAGAAAAATTTGATACGTAATTTCACATTTCCAATCCTTACAGGGTTAAGTTCAGCAATTATACTATTAATAATTGGATTCAGAGATTATGTTGTTATTTCATTTAGCTTAGGAGCTTTTGTTACAGCAACAATTACTACAGAATTCATCAGAGGAATTCGGGCTCGAAACAAAAAATTTAAAGAATCTCCTTTTGCTGCATTGAAAATGATGGTCAGTAAAAACCGTTCTCGATATGGTGGATATGTAGTTCATTTAGGAATTGTTTTTATGTTTATTGGTTTTACCGGTCATGCTTTTGACAAGGAAAAAGAGTTTAGTCTAAAGGAGGGAGAAACGGACCATGTCGCTGGATATGAATTTGAATTGATTCAGTTATCTGAATCAGAACGCCCTAATCACTATGCTTGGATTTCAGATCTGCGAGTGACAAAACAAAATGGTGAATTTGTAACCAACCTACATCCTGAAAAACGGGTTTATTTTCACCGAAATCCAGACGTGAATCGTCGTCAGCCTCATAGTGAGCTTGATATTTATTCTACACTGAATAAGGATATTTATTCTATTTTTTCAGCTGTTGATACAGAAAACGGTGTGGCCTTTATCAAGATTATGGTGAATCCATTGGTTCGGTGGGTTTGGATTGGTGGATTTATTTTGGTTTTTGGTACATTAATTGCCCTTTGGCCTCGGAGAGATTCTTAATGGAAGTCATCGGAGATTACGGCCTGATTCTAATATTTTTTGTTGTGGCAGTCATATTTGTACTTCAGCCATTATTTTTATCCGACCTTGGAAAAATTGTTGTAGAGTTAGACATAAATGTTTTGAAGCGGAAAAAACTTTTACTATATCGGCAAATTAAAGAGCTAGAAATGGAATATGAAATCGGCAATATTAATGATGAAGATTTTGATTCGAATCGTGCTTTATTAAAACAAGAGGTTTCCGCGATAATCACTGCACTTGATTCAAAATAATAATTACGATATGCTTTCGGTTTCCAATATATCAAAGTCCTTTAATTATCGTTCTGTTTTAAAAGATGTTTCCTTCACCATAAGTGCAGGAGAAACAGTTGTAATAATGGGTAAAAATGGCGCGGGAAAAACTACCTTATTGCGGATTATTGCACGAATTATGGCTTGTGAAAAAGGAAAAATATTGTTTCATAATCATAATTTATTTGATGGTAAGCCATCAGTAAGAAAAAAAATATTGTATATTGGTCATGCGCCAGCGATGTATAGTGCTCTTTCAGCTATTGAAAATTTAACATTGGCACTAAACTTGCGATACATTAAAACTAATAGATCAAAAATATTGGATAGATTGAATCATTTTGGTCTGGGTATGCAGGCTAATGATCCTATCTCTATCTATTCCCAAGGGATGTTGCAACGATTGAAGTTGGCTTATGCGGAGCTTACAGATTGGGATCTTCTTTTATTTGATGAACCTTTTACTGGATTAGATCAGGATGGTGCTGCTCTTATGGATAAGGCGCTTACTCAATGGATAAAAGAAGGAAAAACCATGTGTATGGTGTTTCATAATATGGAGCGGGCAAAAATATATGGAGATCAGATTTTTTATTTAAACAATGGTGTTATGGAAAGCATTTAATGTTTTTTACACTTTTGAAAAAAGAATTGTTTGTTGAATTTCGAACACGGGAAATAACTATTTCCATGATCGTATTTGGACTGGCCATCATTCTTACTTTTGC
>CAYXUK010000019.1:4166-22792 GCA_964468295.1 uncultured bacterium
AATTTAGCGATCATGGTTGTGGCAAGTCTTGTTTCTGGGATTGCCATGCGGGCCAGATTGAGTGAAGTTCTTCTCCCGATTCTACTCTTTCCATTAGTATCACCGGTCATCATTTCCGCTACTAAAATTTCAGGTAGTATTATGCGGGGAGAGCCCTATGCTTTATGGGACATTTGGTTATTAATCATCCTAACGGTGATCGTAGTTTTCGGGCTTGTTGGGTACACTTTATTTGATTTTATCACTGAAGAGTAATGCAGTTTTTTTTCCATAATAAAACTAACCGAATCTGGCTTGTTATCATAATTGGGTTAATGATTTTCAATATATGGAATATAATTGTGAATACGCCAATGGTGCCGGACCAACATTGGGCCCAAAAAATATTTTATGTTCATGTCCCATCTGCATGGGTAGGATTTCTATCTTATTTTATTGTTATGGTCGCAGGGATAATGTACTTTATTAAAGGTGATGAACACTGGGATATAGTAGGATTGGCCGCAGCAGAGATTGGCACTTTATTTATTTCTCTGGTTTTAATTACTGGGCCAATTTGGGCTACACCTATTTGGGGACAGCCTTGGATCTGGGAACCACGTTTAACTACAACCCTGATTTTATTTTTGATTTACATCGGTTATTTTATGATGAGGGCTTTTGGTGGTCATGCAGAACGAGTTAAGCGTTACGCCGCAGCGCTAGGTATTATTGCATTCGTGGATGTACCTATTATTTTTGTATCAGTCAAATTTTGGGCGCCAGAAATCCAATCGCACCCTCAAGTGGAAATGACCAGCCAGCCTCCAGGTATTCTGATTCCATTCCTGATATCGTTAGGTATATTTACGGTTCTTTATAGGCTTATGTTGAAATACAGAATTCATGTGATACAGGTCAATTATAAGAGTATGGCTGATGTATAACTTCTGGAGTTATTTTCTGGCCGTTTATTTCATCGTATTCGGTGCCATAGTGGGGTGGTTTATCATCCAATTTCGTTTGGAAAATCACTATATAAACGATAATCGGTATACAAAATCGAAATAGGGAGTTACTAGTAATGGAACGGAAAATTGTTCATGTTGTTGGTACAGGCACCATTGGGGAACCTTTGATTGGTTTGCTGTGTGATTATCAGGATCAACTTGGGATTGATGAAGTTACTTTTAACAAAAATACACCTCTTCGAAGTGATCGTTCAAAAGTGTTCGATTTATTGAAGCGGGGTGCTCGTTTAGCCGTGAGTGAAGATAGAAAAGATTCCTTTAAGGAATTGGGGATGGATGCTGAATTAGAAACAGTAGAAGCTATATCTAGGGCCTCCGTTATTATTGATTGCACACCTAGTGGCGTTGGGCATAAGAATAAAGAACAGTATTACAGCAAATTTTCCGATAAGGTCAAAGGATTCATGGCTCAAGGCAGTGAAGATGGTTTTGGTGTTAAATATGCTCGTGGAATTAATGACTCCATATTGAAAAATGGCGACAACCAGTTTGTGCAGATCGTTTCATGTAACACCCATAATATTGCGTGTATTACCAATACACTTAGTTTGCATGGTTATGGACCTGAGAATTTAAGAGAAGGTCGTTTTGTATGCGTGCGCCGTGCCAATGATACCAGCCAAGCTAGTAGTTTTATACCAGCACCGGCTGTAGGAGCACATCATGACGAAATATTTGGTTCTCACCATGCAAAGGATGCCTCAGAACTATTCTTAACCCTTGGTTTTGAATTTAATTTGTTTTCTTCAGCCATGAAGGTTAATAGCCAGTATATGCATGTTCTATGGTTTTCATTAAAAACAAAAGAACCCACGAATATAAATGAGGTGAAAGACCGGTTGGAATCTAATGAACTGGTGGCTATGACCACAAAAGATATGACCAGTACCGTTTATTCATTCGGGCGTGACCATGGCCATTTCGGACGTATTTTGAATCAAACTGTTGTTGTTGAACAGTCTCTTCATGTAAGGAATGATCATGAAGTCTATGGATTTTGTTTTACCCCTCAAGATGGTAATTCCATTCTTAGCAGTATCTCTGCGGCAGAACGTTTCTTATATCCTCACTCTTATGAGGATAAAATCCAGTGTCTAAGCGAGCTCTTTTTCGAGGAAATTTGAGTTTAAATGTTGAGACGGTTGTTACGGGGCCGTTTCAAGAAAATAGTTATATTATTTGGTATGCTGGTTCGCAGGATGCGGTGCTTATCGATCCAGGAGATGATGAACATTTAATTATCCAGAAACTTGAAAATCATAATCTTGAACCTATCGCAATTATCAATACCCATGCTCACCTGGACCATATTGGTGCCGTCCATTCCCTAAAAGAAAAATATCAAATCCCGTTTTATCTTCATGAAAAAGAAAAATTTATTCTAGATACATACGAAGTAACTTGCCGCATGTTTAATATACTTCCAAAGGAAACGCCAGAAGTTAATATTTGGTTAAAAGATGAAGATAAAATAACGATTAAAAAATTTCATTTTATTACTATAAAAACACCAGGACATACACCTGGTGGTACATGTTTTGAAATTGAGAACCACCTTTTTGTAGGAGATACTTTATTCCGGGGAAGCGTTGGGCGAACAGATTTGCCAGGAGGTGACTGGTCAACGTTAGAGTTATCACTCATCCATTTATTGAATTCGGCTAACCATTCTTCAATTGTCCATTCCGGCCATGGACCTGATACAACTATAGAAAATGAATTGCGACAAAACCCTTTTTTAATTCCACTGAAGAATCGAGTAAATTAGTGGTCAGTTTGGTGGAAATGTCCATTATGAACAGGTTGAGTCATTCTTAGAAACAAGTTTAAATAATGAAAATTTCAGAAAAAATAGCAGATTATATAGCCCAAGAGAAAATTTTTTATAGTTTTGAATTTTTTCCACCAAAAACAGAATTTGGGATGGATAACCTTTATAGTAGAATAGACAGGATGGCATCTCTTCATCCTGCTTACATTGATGTCACATGGGGCGCTGGCGGCTCCACTGCTGACAAAACTCTAGATATGTGTAAAACCATACAAAAATATTTTGGTTTGGAAGTAATGATGCATCTTACCTGTACAAATATGGCAGTATCATCAATCAAAAAAACACTTATAGAAGCAAAAGAAAATGATCTATTCAATATATTAGCACTAAGAGGTGATCCGCCGGAGGGATCCCTTACTTGGGAGCAACATGCAGATGGTTTTCGTTATGGAGTTGATCTTGTGCGCTATATCAGAAAAGAATTTGGTGATGACTTTTTCTTAGGCGTTGGCGGTTATCCTGATGGTCATCAAGAGCAAACGGATATCGATATTGATATAAACTTTCTTAAAGAAAAAGTGGATGCGGGATCGGATATTGTAGTAACTCAATTATTTTATGATGTTGATAAATTTCTGCTTTTTAGAGATAAATGTATTAAAGCAGGGATAAAAGTACCAATAATCCCAGGTATAATGCCGATCCATAACTATGGCAGATTTTTAAAATTCACCCAATTTTGTAAACTTAGCATTCCTGATTCAGTCTCGACACAATTAGAATCAATTAAAAATGACGATTCAAGTGTAATTAATTACGGCATTGATCAAGCCACAGCAATGTGTAAAAAACTGATTGAAGAAGATGTGCCCGGGTTACATTTTTATACACTGAATCTAGAACATTCCATTTCAGAAATTTTAAAATCGCTGGATCTTGTTTCATCTCGAGGAATTAGCAAGGAATTACCATGGCGGCAATCAACATTAGGTGATCGAAAAACAAGTGAGGATGTACGCCCAATATATTGGAGTAATCGACCTGTAAGCTATTTAACACGAACAGAAAGCTGGGATGATTTTCCTAATGGTCGTTGGGGTGATATAACAAGCCCAACATTTGGTGAGCTGAACCAATATCATGCGATAAGAGCTGGTGCTAAGAGTGATAAAGTAAAGGCACGAAGAAAAAAAATCTGGGGGGAGCCAAAATCTATCAAAGATATAAAAGACGTATTTGTATCATTCTGTAAAGGTAGGATAAATAGTTTGCCCTGGTGTGAAATGCCATTAGCTCAAGAAAGTCAACAAATCTCTAGTAATTTGATCAATTTAAATGAAATGGGATTTTTTACTATTAACTCTCAGCCAAATGTAAATGGAGCCCCATCAGAAGATGCCGTAGTTGGCTGGGGTGGCGCAGGTGGAAGGGTTTATCAAAAAGCCTATTTGGAGTTTTTCACATCAAAAGAAAACTTAAATGCATTACTAAAAAGTATAAAATCAACAGAAAATATTTCCTATCAAGCAATCAACATTGATGGAAACTTAATTACAAACTTGCCAGAAAATAGTGTAATGGCTGTAACGTGGGGTGTTTTTCCTGGCAAGGAAATTATGCAACCTACAATTGTAGATACGCGATCATTTTTAATCTGGAAAGATGAAGCTTTTGGTTTGTGGATGAGTGATTGGGCTTCAGTATATGAAGAAAAATCCACATCATTTAAACTACTAAAAGAAATATACGATACATATTACTTAGTTAATATTGTTGATAATAATTATGTTGATAGCAACCTATTAAAAAAATTATTAAATCATGGAAAAGCTTGAATTGAATAAGATCAAAAAATCATTAGTTGGCCATTTCTGTAAGACCAACCTTAGCGAAAATTGTTTTCCAATTTATATCAGGAGATTAACATTAATTCTAAACTAACATTTTCTAAATTTTACAAACATTTTTCCAAACTGATGAAGATCAGTTCTGAATGTCGATTGCTTGTTGCTTTGTCCGGTGGATGTGATTCAGTGGCGCTATTGCATTTATGTCAAAAGTTGAAAAGAAAATTTGGGACTGACATATACGCAGTTCACGTTAATCATGGTTTAAGAAAAGCCAGTTCAATGGAAGAATTATTTGTAAAGGATCTTTGTAAAGAGCGGAAAATTGATCTAGAGGTGTTTTATCCTTTAAGAAACCAAGTAAAAGGTGAAAGTATAGAAATGTGGGCTCGAGGAGTTCGATACGAAGCTTACGAATTTGCTCGAAAAAAGTTCAATTGTAATTGGGTTCTGACAGCACACCATGGAAACGATCAAGTTGAAACAATTTTAATGCATTTAGATGCAGGATGCAGTGTTGAAGGATTGCAGGGTATACCCACTCAAAACAACTATATTCTTAGACCGCTGTTGATATTTAGTCAAACTTCTATTGAAAAATATGTAAAAGATAATGATCTAAATTTTGTTGAAGATAAATCAAATTGGGATTTATCGATTCAAAGGAATTTTATCCGCCATGAAATTGTAAATAGATGGTCTCAAAATTCTGACCAATTAGTATCTCGTTTTGGTGAATTATCTAAGCTAGCAGTTGATGCAGTGACAAGAATGGATGCGGTCATTTCAAAATTGGCTAATCAAGCTATAAAAAAAGAGAATGGTCAAATTCTACTGATGGATGAGCAATTTGATTTTCTTTCGAAAAAACAGTTAGTACGGTTGACCAAGTTTATTATCGGCGAAAATATGATTTCTTGGAGGCGACACCGTTGGGAAACACTAAGTCAATGGTTCACAAAAGCAAAGATCGGTTCAATATTGGAATTGAATCTGGACTGGACAGTTTTACGCGATCGTAATTGTTGGGTTTTGATCCATGGAGATTTAAAACCAGTTAACCTTTCCATTGATACTCAAGGACGATTTGGGACTGATGGATATACCCTAACATTGAATAAAATTGAAAGTCCAATCATAAACACTGATCCATTTTATGAAATAATTGATGGTAAAGCGGTGGAAGGAAAAAATTTAATCCTTCGATCATGGCATAAAGGGGATATATTTCAACCTCTAGGAATGGTGGGGCATAAAAAGGTTAGCGATTTTTTAATTGATGAAAAAATAAATCGCTTTTCAAAAATGCAACAACTTGTTTTAACTGCAAATGATGAAATTATTTGGATTTGTGGTAGACGCCTTGGTGATTTGGCAAAGATTACCGATTCAACAACTGAATATTTGGAACTTTATTTAGAGCCTGGGGTAGGATAGCCGTGAAGGTTGATAATGAAAAATTAATTGAGCTGATTTCAGAAAAACAAATCAAAAATAAGGTAGAAGAAATTGCTGCTTCCATATCCAAAATTTATGATGGTCAAGCGCCAATTTTGATCGGGATATTAAATGGTAGTTTTATTTTTTGTGCTGATCTTGTACGTGCACTTGACATCGATTGTGAAATCGATTTTATCAAGGTTACCAGTTATAAAGGTACACAATCCAAAGGAACGGTAAGGCTTCGTAAAGATATTTCAGCTGTTATCACTGATCGTCATGTTATTATTGTGGAAGATATTATTGACTCTGGGTTAACAATAAAATTTATCCGTGACCGAATGCGTGAGGCTGGTCCAAAATCAGTAGCAATCGTAACATTATTATTAAAACCGGATATTGCCAAACTAGATTTTGACATTGATTGGGTAGGATTTGAAATTTCGCCTGAATTTGTTGTAGGATACGGATTGGATTATGACCAAAAATTAAGAAATTTAAGGGGAGTTTACCGACTCGAAGGAATTGAGAATGAGTAACGTGGATTCTAAAAATAAAAATAGATCAAAGAATAACAGACCACAGAGTACTGAGAAGTCAACTCAAAATAGAAAAAACAATAAAAAAGAAAACGAACAGTTTCAATGGAAACGTGCTGGAAAAACCAGCATAGTTTGGGTTCTGATTATTATTTCTGCTGTCTTTTTATCTAATCTATTTACTGGAAAAGGTGCCGATGAAGTTGAAATACAATATACAGAATATCGCACTTTTCTCAATGATGGTCTGATCGCGAAAGCTCGTGTTGTAGATGAAGTTTTTCACGGTGAATTATCTGAAAAAAGGACTGTACTGAATGCAGGCGGAATTTCTCAAGAAATAATAAAATTTCGTTTAAAACTCCCTTTTGTTGATCGCGAAGTAATGAATGAATGGGATCAGTATAACGTGGATTATACGTTTAAGCAAAAATCGATTGATTGGACTGGTTATTTCCTGAATATATTGCCATGGATTGCTATTCTGGCTTTCTGGATTTTTCTCATGCGCCGGATGCAGGGCGGCGGCGGCGGTATGAAATCTATTTTTAATTTTGGAAAAAGTCGTGCCAAGGTATGGACATCTGATATGCCCAAAGTAACATTCAATGACGTTGCTGGATGCATAGAAGCAAAAGAAGAATTGATGGAAGTTGTGGATTTCTTGAAAAAACCTAAACGCTACCAAAAATTAGGTGCTAAAATACCGCGCGGTGTTTTATTGGTAGGTCAGCCAGGGACAGGAAAAACACTTTTAGCTCGAGCCGTTGCTGGGGAAGCAAATGTAGCTTTCTACAGTTTAAGTGGGGCAGACTTCGTAGAAATGTTCGTTGGTGTGGGTGCTTCGCGTGTAAGAGATTTATTTGAACAGGGAAAACGAAATCAACCTTGTATTATTTTTATTGATGAGTTAGATGCCGTTGGCCGTCAGCGTGGTGCCGGTTTGGGGGGTGGCCACGATGAGCGTGAACAAACATTAAATGCGTTGTTGGTGGAAATGGATGGGTTTGAGCCTACTGAAGATATCATTCTCATGGCGGCTACCAATCGACCTGATGTGTTGGATTCAGCCTTGCTGCGGCCTGGGCGTTTTGACCGGCAGATTGTGGTGGATGTTCCTGACTTGAAAGGTAGGCTCGGCATTTTAAAAGTGCATACGAAGAAAATTGTAATGAATAAACGCAAAGTTAAACTGGAAGCTATTGCCAAAGGCACGCCTGGGATGGTGGGCGCAGACCTTGAAAATATTGTTAATGAAGCAGCCTTATTAGCGGCGCGTAAAAAGAAACGTTCTGTAGATATGACTGATTTTGAAGAAGCCAAAGACAAAGTCATGATGGGTGTTCAACGTAAAAGCGTGGTTCTTTCGGAAGAAGAAAAAAAGACCACTGCTTATCATGAAGCAGGGCACACTCTTGTGGCCGCACAAACCAAAGGAGCTGATCCGGTGCATAAGGTTACTATCATCCCTCGTGGTCAGGCGCTGGGTGTCACTATGCAATTACCAATAGATGAGAAACACGGTTATTCCCGGGAATATATTGAAGGGCGTTTAGCTATTTTGATGGGCGGCAGAGCAGCGGAAGAATTGATTTTTAATGAACTGACTACTGGGGCAGGAAATGACATAGAACAGGCTACAAAAATTGCACGGAAAATGGTCTGTGAATGGGGAATGAGTGATGTTCTTGGCCCCATGACATTTGGTAAAAAGAATGAAGAAATTTTTCTCGGACGTGAAATCCAAAGCCACCGGGATTATTCTGAGGCAACTGCACGAATGATTGATGAGGAAGTGGTGCGGATTGTACGGAAGTCCCAGTCCACTGCTAAGCGAATATTAAAACAAAATATTGGTCAGTTGCATAACCTGGCCAAAGCATTGCTGGAGCACGAAACCATAGATGGTGAAGAAGTAGCTGCTGTCATGGAAGGGAAACAAATTAAGCGTTCAAAAAACGGGGCAGCCCAAAAACTAAAGAAAAAAAGACGTCGCCGTAAGCCTCAAAATAAAAAACCGGAAATATCCGGAAAAAATTAAATGAAAAACGCTCTTCAGAAATGAGGAGCGTTTTTGTATCGGCTATTTTACAACCGTTGATAAATCCATTATTCTCAATTGAATTCACCATTAATTTATTTTCTGTTATAATAGTATAAGTATAGATGAATCGACAAGAATTCCAATCTTGGCTCAAGCACCAACCCCATACTCTAATTATGGGTATCCTTAACGTGACGCCTGATTCATTTAGCGATGGCGGGAAGTTTAAATCTCATGATCAAGCAATAGGTCATGCAGTAAAAATGATAAAGGAGGGGGCGAATATAATTGATATCGGAGGTGAATCTACCCGTCCAGGAGCTAAGGCTGTCCAACTAGAGGAAGAATTAATGCGGATAATTCCGATAATTGAAGCTATCCGTCTAAAGTCTGATTGTTTGATTTCTATCGACACTTATAAATCAAAGGTGGCAGAGGCAGCATTGGACGCAGGTGCAGATATGGTAAACGATATTTCGGGATTGACCTTTGATCATAATATGGCATCATTAGTAGCTGAACGCAATGTACCTGTAATTATTATGCATATAAAGGGTAAACCTAGAGACATGCAGAAAAATCCTAATTACGATAACCTAATAAAGGAAATTAAAGTATTTTTTGAACTCCAGATCGCCATAGCAAAAAGAGCAGGGATTGATAGTGGCAATATTATTCTGGATCCAGGTATAGGGTTCGGCAAGCGTTTGGAAGATAATTTTGAAATCATCCGCGAATTGGGGCAAATTTCTACCATGGGATATCCCGTTTTACTTGGTCCATCTCGAAAATCTTTCATTGGTTTGACTTTAGATCTCCCAATAGAGGAGCGAATGGAAGGAACACTGGCATCTATTACTGCGGGTGTAATAAATGGTGCCAGAATTGTTCGAGTTCATGATATACGAGCCACACGCCGAACATTAACCATTACTGAAAAAATTATGGGAATAAATTAAATGGTATTGTTCCAAGTTGGTTTTCTGACCATTACGCTTATTGACGTGATTGACTTGCTTCTGGTAAGTTGGCTATTCTACAAGATTTATTTGTATTTCAAAGGTACCCGAGCAGGCCAAATGTTAGCTGGGCTCATCATCTTGATGGTGGGTTCATTTCTTTTTAATGCTTTTGGATTGAGTGCATCTAGCTGGTTGATAAACCAATTTCAGACTGTATGGGTGGTAGCTTTTGTGATTTTGTTTCAGCCAGAACTGCGTCGCTTACTGATTTATGTTGGCCAAACACGTTTCTTTCAACGCATTTTTCGTGTTGGTACATCCAGGACAATTATGTCGATTGTAGAAGCTGCTTCTCAATTACAGGAAAGACACTGGGGTGGATTGATTGTAATTCAAAGAGAGACTGGTTTGCGATCCTATAAAGAGCAGGGTACTCAACTTAAAGCAGAGGTAACGGCTCCTCTACTGGTTTCAATTTTTAATCCAACCTCACCGCTCCACGATGGGGCTGTCATCATTCAAAACGATATTATTGATGCGGCGGCTTGTATTTTACCCTTGACTGAAAGCACTATGATTGATCCTGAAATGGGTACCCGTCATCGTGCTGCTTTGGGTATTTCTGAGGAAACAGATGCAATTGTAGTTTTAATATCTGAAGAGAAAGCTCGAATCTCAGTGGTTGAGGATGGTCGCTTTGCATATATTAGTATGGATGATATTGCTCTGCGGAAATATTTAAATGATAGGATGTTCATTTCTTCCGGAGATTAACCAATTTTTCATCCTATCACAATTGAACAAAAGCTTAAATTTCATTAATGGAACTAATCGATTTAAAAGATCAATACAATACCGCAGAGAAAAAATATTCCGAATTGCGGAGGCATCTTTGACTTACCAGCTAAACGAGCTGATTTAGAAAAAATGCGTCAGGTATCCGCTGCGCCTGATTTTTGGAATGATAATGCTGCGGCCTCATCACACCTTAAAAAAATATCTATCCTTGAAAAGGAGATCAAGCTCTGGGAGAAACTGGCTACTCTTCAGGGCGACGTACAAGTGTTAATGGAATTTGGTGAAACAGGTGACACAGAACTTGAAGAAATAAACGTGGAATTGAATAAATTTGTATCAACTATTGAAAATCTAGAATTGAAAATGATTCTGGGTGATCCTCTGGATACAGAAGATGCAATAATGACAATTCATCCTGGCGCTGGTGGTACAGAAAGCCAGGATTGGGCGGAGATGTTGTATCGAATGTATTCTCGTTGGGTAGAACGAAATTCATTTAATAAAGAGATCATGGATTACCAGCCCGGCGATGAAGCTGGTATCAAAGACCTAACGATAGAGATCAAAGGTGATTATGCTTACGGTTTACTTAAGGCGGAGGCTGGTGTCCACCGTCTGGTACGCATTTCACCCTTTGATTCCAATAATCGTCGCCATACATCATTTGCATCGGTTTTTGTTTACCCTTTGCCAGAACAAGAAATTGAGGTTGAAATTAATCCAAATGATTTGCGCATTGATACATACCGTGCTAGTGGTGCCGGTGGTCAACACGTGAATAAGACTGATTCAGCTATCAGAATCACTCATAACCCTACGGGTATTGTGGTGCAATGTCAAAATGAACGTAGTCAGCACAAAAATAAAGCATCTGCAATGAAAGTATTAAAAGCACGGTTATATCGGTTGGAAGTTGAAAAAGAAAAAGAAACCATGAAAGATTTAGAAGATAGTAAGATGGATATCGCATGGGGAAGCCAGATTCGATCCTATGTATTCCATCCTTATAACATGGTAAAGGATCATCGTACCAAAGAAGAAACAGGTAATATATCGGGGGTGATGGATGGCAATATTGATAAATTTATCCATGCTTATTTAATGCATCAGTTAGGAAAAACCGTTGAAGTGGAGGAAGCTTAATCCAAATGTCTGAAGAACATAAAAGCCTAAATCAAATTATTGAATTTCGGAAGGAAAAATTATCCAAATTGATAGAAGCAGGTGTTGATCCTTATCCGCAAAAATATGAACCAACCCATTTCAGTAGCGATATCTTGAATGATTTTAAAAACCTAGAAAAAGAGAATGTGAACATCGCTGGAAGAATTATGTCCATACGAAAAATGGGTAAAGCCTCCTTTTTTCATATTCAGGATACCAAGAGTAAGATTCAAGTCTTTATAAGACAGGATGATGTTGGCGAGGAAAATTATGCCCATTTCAAACTTTTGGATATCGGAGATTTTGTTGGTGTAAAAGGCCATGTTTTTAAAACAAAAATGGGAGAAATCTCTGTTCACACAGATGTCCTGACTATACTTAGTAAATCCATACGCCCTTTGCCTATTGTCAAAGAAAAAGAAGGGGAAACATTCGACGCATTTACTGATAAGGAACACCGTTATCGCAATAGACATTTAGATTTGATCGTAAACCCGGACGTTAGGGAGACTTTTGTAAAACGCGCCAAAATTATTAATTCTTTGCGTGGTTATCTGGATGATTTGGAATTCTTGCAAGTGGAAACTCCAGTTCTCCAACCAATTTATGGTGGTGCAAATGCCCGCCCTTTTACTACCCATCATAATGCATTGGATC
Organism: uncultured bacterium; assembly: GCA_964468295.1. Taxonomy (GTDB): domain Bacteria; phylum Fidelibacterota; class Marinisomatia; order Marinisomatales; family TCS55; genus TCS55. The sequence continues at coordinate 16,402 of CAYXUK010000019.1, forward strand.
AAAAACTCTATCTGCGAATTGCTGATGAACTTTACCTCAAACGACTCATTATTGGTGGGATTGATCGTGTTTATGAAATTGCTAAAGATTTTCGCAATGAGGGAATGGACCGAAACCATAATCCCGAATTCACTATGTTGGAATTCTATTGGGCATACGCAGATTATGAAGATAATATGAAACTAGTGGAAGATATGATTCGTAAGGTAGCAGAAAGTATTGATTCTTTGCATCCTACTTGGGGTGATTTAAAAATAGATTTATCCAAACCATTTCAGCGTAGACCATTACTTGAATTGCTTAAAGATGCTACAGGTGAAGATCTCACAGAAGCATCCAATCAAAAAATGAGAGAAGTTTGTAAGAAAAATAATATTGATGTGGGTGCAAATGCTAATTACGGTCAGATGTTATATGAAATGATGGGTCACTTGGTAGAACCCGAACTGATTCAACCTACATTTGTTACAGATTATCCTAAAGTCATTTCACCGTTGGCTAAAAAGCATCGGAATGGGAATCCTCATTTGGTTGAACGTTTTGAATTATTTATCGGTGGGGCAGAGTTTGCCAATGCTTTCACTGAATTGAATGATCCCATTGATCAACGGGAACGCTTTGAACATCAGGCAGGCCTTGCTGAAAGTGGAGATGACGAAGCTCACCCAGTGGATGAAAATTTTTTACAAGCTGTGGAATGTGGTATGCCACCTACTGCCGGTGTCGGCATTGGAATAGATCGTCTGGTAATGCTTCTAACGGAAAACCGTTCCATCAAAGATGTGATTTTATTCCCGGCCATGCGTACTGAAGAGTAAAATTTAATCCAATGAATTTCCCTTTTTATTTATCAACGCGATACCTTCGTACAGCTCAAAAGGGGAGTTTTACACGTGTGGCTGGAGTTTTATCTGTGGCAGGACTTTCAGTAGGTATCTCTGCTCTTCTTATTACCTTGTTTATTTTGAATGGATTTGAAAAGGTAATATCAAAAAAAATTGCTGACTTTGATGGACATATCCGTGTAAAACATTATCTAAGCTATCCTATCCCATCAGAAATTTTGGAGATGGATAGTATTTTGTTTCATTATAAAGAAACAGTTTCCCAATCTCGATTTATCCAAAAACCTGCGCTTCTTCGGAACGGAAAACTAGCTGAAGGTATTATTGTGGAAGGAATTGAACCAGATAGGGTTGAGTTTATAAATGATATATTAGTTAGTGGAATAAATGATATTAGCGGTAATCAAATTGTTATTGGCGAACGTTTAGCCAATCAAGTCAACATTACTATTGGAGATAAAATTGTTCTTTTTGACTTGGCTACATTGAATGGGTCGAATAAACGTCTAAAGCAATTTGTTGTGGCAGGCTTTTTTCATTCTGGAATGTTGGAATATGACAATCATATGATTTATATGAATCTAGAGCAAGCCGATAGATTATTTCATATGAATGAAAAAGTTTCGGGTCAAATCCTACGGTTGAGTGAAGCAAAAAGGGCCAATGAGTTATCAAAATCTTTGAAAAACGACTTGGCTTATCCCTACATGGTAATGACTTGGAAAGAAAAAAACCGTTCTCTTTTCAAATGGATGGATATACAACGTTGGCCAATTTTGTTTATCTTCAGCCTCATTGCAATGGTAGGTTTGGTAAATATTATTTCAGCTCTGGCGATGATAGTCCTTGATAAAACCCGACAAATTGGTGTCTTAAAATCTCTGGGCGTATCGCACACAGGGTTAAGACAGCTATTTCTATTTTATGGATTTATGATAGGTTTAGCGGGTGCAATTATTGGATCTTTGTTGGCCTTGCTTTTGGCTTGGTTGCAGAACAATTTTAAAATTATTACCCTACCTGAGGATATTTACTTTATGGATTTTATTCCGATGGATGTATCCATTTTTGATGTGTTTTCGATAATTATAATCTCAATAGTTTGTGCAATTTTTGCAGCGATTTGGCCAACGGTCCGGGCTGAGCACATTGAACCAGCAGATGCGTTAAGGTACGAATGAACTTTGCAATTTTTATTGCCCGTCGATTCATGCTAGGTGGAAAAGGTGCTGGCCCAAGTCGTCTTAATGGTTGGATTGCCATTATTGGTTTGGCTATCGGATGCATTGCGATGATTCTTTCTGTATCTGTTCTAAATGGATTTGAATCACGTGTAATAAACCGTATCATTGGTTTTGAAGGAGATATTCGTATAAGTGATATGACTAATTGGGAAGAAAATATTGATAAAATTCGATCTATAGAGAATGTAAAAGAGGTTTTAGGATTTCAAGAGCGGAAGGGACTTATCATTGGTAGAGATGAAGTGCAACGGATGGTTTTGTTCAAAGCTGTTGATACAAAATTGATTACATCGTTCTATGATTTAAATTTATTAAAAGGTGATAATCTTCCTGAACTTCCTTTGGTGTATTTAGGTGAAATGACGGCAAGAAGGCTCAATGTCTCTATTGGAGATGGGATTCGAATCATGAGTCCAATCGATCAGGGCTCTAGTTGGGGATTTCCCCAACAGATTCAATGTGTAATAGGCGGTATTTTTAATATTCAGGTATTAGATTTGGATGACAAAATTGTTTTTATTCCAGCCGAAGTTGGAAATAGACTTTTTACCCGCAAAAATGGTCCCGATGGAGCGGACATTCGTCTTTTTGAAAATACCGACCCCAACCGAATTGCAATGTCTATTCAAAAATATTTTCCTAGTGTAAAAGTAGAGACCTGGAAAGATCTGCATAATGAATTATTTAGTGCCATGAAATTTGAGCGTATTGGAGCCTTGATGGTATTGAGCATGATTATTTTGGTGGCTTGTTTCAATCTTGTTACAACTCTGATGTTGGTCACTGCCCAAAAAATGAGAGAGTTCGGCATCTTACAGGTAATGGGGAGCACTCAAGATTTGGTCCGCTCTATTGTGATGTACCAAGGAAGCATGATTGGCGGGATAGGAATATCTATAGGTTTGGGAATTGGACTTTTGCTTATTCTCTTGCAAAACATTTTTGGAATCATCACCTTACCAGAAGATATTTATTTCACGCCATATTTGCCCATGGTGATTTTTGCGTATGATTTTATAATCATCTTGTCTATTTCTTTGGGAATGGTAATTTTATCAACTTGGATAGCAGCAAAACGCACTTTAATGATCTCCCCTATTGAAGCAGTCTATTTAGAAAAATGATACTTAACGCAAAAAACCTTTCCAAATCATATCGCAATGGTGCAAAAGAATTATCCGTTTTTAATAATTTGTCTTTAGAAGTTGAAAGGGGAGACCTTATCACAATTATGGGTCCCAGCGGTGCTGGGAAATCTACACTTCTGAATATTTTAGGTACCTTGGATCGATCTGATAGTGGAACACTTATTTTGGATAACCAAAATATTGATACGCTTAATAATAATCAACTTGCACATTTACGAAACTCATTACTCGGATTTGTCTTTCAATTCCATCATTTACTGCCAGAATTCACTGCATTTGAAAATGTTATGCTCCCAAACCAAATTGCAGGAAAAAAAGACAATATCCAAAAAGCGGAAGAATTATTAAACTATATTGGTCTAATTGATAGGAAAGACCATTACCCATTCCAATTATCAGGCGGAGAACGATTAAGAGTGGCTGTTGTTCGAGCTTTAATGAATGAGACTAAGTTAGTATTAGCAGATGAACCTACTGGAAATCTTGATTTGGAGAATGCTAATCGCTTGATTGGTCTATTTCAAAAAATAAATACTGACTTTAAGCAGACTCTTGTGATTACCACCCACAACTCAGAAGTAGCATCTATTGGGAATAAGCGATATTATTTAGAGAAAGGAACACTTTCAGAATTAGATAGTATTTGATACTGCAATATCCCTGTTTAATTTCACGGTAGTATGAAAGAAAATTTTTCCAAGCGCGTTCAAAGTATAATGAAATATGCAAAGGAGGAAGCAATTCGCCTAGGGCATAGTTATGTTGGATCCGAACATTTATTATTAGGTCTTATTAGGGAAGATTCGGGGGTCGGATCTAAAATTTTTGATATTTACGATTGTGATATTGAAGATATACGATCCATGGTAGAGGATATGATTAAAACTTCGGGTGGCACAATGACATTGGGACATTTGCCATTGACTCGGCGAGCCGAGCGGATTCTTCGGAATGCTTTTAATGAAGCATCTACAATGGGAGCAACTATTGCAGATGACGAGCATCTCCTTTTAGCTATTCTTAAAGAGACAGAAGGCATTGCTTTCGAAGTTCTTAACGCACACAATTTGGATTATGAGAGTGTGGTTGATTTGTTAAAGCATGATAACCAGGAAGAAGAATCTATTACGCCAGCAAAAATGAAAGAAAAAAAAATCAAATCGAAAACACCAGCATTAGATCATTTTTCAAGAGATATTACTCAAGCTGCCAGGCAAGGAAAACTTGACCCTGTTATTGGTCGCAAGGATGAGATTGAGCGTGTAGCACAGATTTTATCACGGCGCAGAAAGAACAATCCTGTTTTAATTGGCGAGCCAGGTGTAGGGAAAACTGCCATAATTGAAGGACTCGCACAAAGAATTATTTACAAGGATGTTCCTCGATTAATTCACAATAAACGCATTTTATCTCTTGATTTAGCTGGGCTTGTAGCTGGTACAAAATATCGTGGCCAGTTTGAAGAACGTATAAAAACTGTTATGGTTGAACTAGAAAAAACGGATAACCTGATATTATTTATTGATGAACTGCATACACTTGTTGGGGCTGGTGGTGCTTCCGGTTCTCTTGATGCTTCCAATATGTTTAAGCCGGCACTTGCTCGTGGAGATATTCATTGTATTGGAGCAACAACGTTAGATGAATATCGGAAATATGTAGAAAAGGACGGTGCACTAGAACGTCGTTTTCAGAAAATAAATATTGTTCCTCCATCTGTAGATGAGTCTATTGCGATTCTTAAGGGCCTTCAGCCCAGATATGAAAAACATCACAATGTCGCTTATGACGAAGATGCGATTGAAGCCTGCGTTCAACTTTCTTATCGATATATTACTGATAAATTTTTACCGGATAAAGCCATAGATATCATGGATGAAGCTGGTTCACGAGCTCATATGTTAAATATGAAAGTACCTCAGGAAGTTATCGATCTCGAGCTAGAAATTGAAAAAGTCCGTTTGGAAAAAGATTCAGTTGTGGTTGCTCAAAAATTTGAAGATGCTGCAAATCTTCGAGATACTGAACAAAAATTGCTTCGGAAATTGAAGAATCTTCAAAAAGACTGGCAATTGAATGAAGAGTCCAACCCTATTCGAGTAACAGAAGATAGTATTGCAGACGTGGTTTCCATGGTCACTCGGATTCCTGTACGAAAAGTAGCACAATCTGAAGGGCAGAAACTTTTAAAAATGAAAAATGAAATGTCTGAAAATATCATTGGGCAAAATCGTGCTATTGAGAGTTTGAGCCGAGCGATTCAGCGTTCCCGTGCAGGACTAAAAAGTCCTAATCGTCCAATAGGTGTTTTCCTTTTTTTGGGTCCAACTGGTGTAGGTAAAACCGAAACAGCTAAAGTTTTAGCTAATTATTTATTCAGTCATAGTGATGCACTTATCAAATTGGATATGAGTGAGTATGGAGAACGTTTTTCAGTTTCAAGGCTCATTGGAGCCCCTCCTGGATATGTAGGTTATGAAGAGGGAGGAGAACTAACTGAGAAAGTCCGTCGAAATCCCTACTCAGTAATTTTGTTTGATGAAATTGAAAAAGCCCACCCTGACGTTTTTAATGTACTTCTTCAATTATTTGATGAGGGTGTATTAACTGATGGAATAGGGCGTAAAGTTGACTTTCGGAATACTATAATTATTTTGACTTCCAATATTGGTACTAAGGAAATACAGGGTAGTGGTGCATTTGGGTTTAGTAAAAGTACAGAGAAAGCCAACTATGAGGCTATGCGCGACCGTATTTTAGATTTAATGAAAGGGACCTTTAACCCTGAATTCTTAAATCGTTTGGATGAAACGATTGTATATCATCCATTAACGAAAGAACATGTTCTTAAGATTATTGATTTACAATTAATGGATCTGCATGAAAACTTAGATAAAATAGGCTTGACCCTATCGGTAACAAAAAGGGCAAAAGCATTGATTGTCAAAAAAGGATATAACCCCGAATATGGCGTCAGGTTTTTACGGCGGGAAATTCAAAGTTCTTTGGAAGACCCTTTATCAGAATTGTTATTAGGAAAAGTTTTTCATGAAGCAATAGGTATTATAGTAGGTGTAAAACAAAAAGATTTTGAATTTATGCCGGCAAAGGCAAAGGCAAAGGCAAAGGCAAAGGCAATGGCAAAGGCAAAGCA